>JACRKW010000250.1 GCA_016215215.1 Acidobacteriota bacterium | reverse complement strand
TCAAGAACTCAAGCGTCACTGCAGCGCCGTCCGCAACCTTGCACATTGCGCCGGACTTCTCCTCCGGGATGCGCGCCACCAGGTGCGCCAGCAGCAGGTTGTCTCGTCTCCAGAACTCAACCACCTCCGTCCACGGCAAAATCGCATAGCCATGAAGCTGCACCCATTCGTCTTGGGCGTATCCATGACCGCTGTATTCGGCCCCCAGCGCCGCCCTCACGAAACGCTGGTGATTGTTCGCCGCCGAGTCGATCAGATGCCCCAACTCTTCTTTCGGAGACCAGCCCCCGGCCGGCTGCCGCACGGCACTTACCGCGTCGCTGAGCAGAAGCAGAGCGGCATGTTCCCGCTCGACCGTTTGTTTGAGTAGAGTAGATAGGCTCGCGATCATGACCGATTGTCCCACGCCTTTGGAACGGCGGTCAGCGCGCCTGGCGGGTCACCAGCGATCGAAGCACCCCTGCAAATCCGTTCCGCGCCTGCTCGGACCTGGCGAAGGGACGCGCCTCTTCTGTTACACCCATCAATCCTTCTCCGAAACGAACCAGTTCCCTGCCGAACGCGTTATCCGCCGGCACTGGAGACACGCCCGATTGAAGCGTCGTACGCACTCGGTTGTAGTCGTTGCTGAAGGTGCTGGCCACAGGCAGGCCTACCGCGCCCTCGATCATTTCGATCGAGGTATCCCGGCGCTGCCAGCGGTTCACCACCAGCCGGATGCGCGTCTCCTCCACGCCCCACCTCTTCAGGTCCTCGAAGCGGCGCGCGGCAAGCCGCAGGGCCACCGGCTCCTGCGTAGTGATCAGGAAAACCAGGCTCGCGCGCCGCACCACCTCTTCGGTGGCGCCGTTGATCAGCTCCGGCATGTCGGCCAGAATCGCGTCGTAACGATTCTCAACGAATCGAATGAGCGCGAAGTAGTGGCTCCACTCCGCCGGCGGGTTCAGAACGTTGCCGGAAGAGAGCAGGAAGTCCACCTCGTGGTGCCTTGTCACAGCGTTGTTCCACTTGAAGTTGTCCAACTCGTAGGCGCCCGTCAGCGCCCCTTGGGTGCTGCCTCGCGCTTCCAGGCCGAGCATCAATGCCTGCGCACCGGACCGCAGGTCCGTGTCCATGCAGAGGATGTTCTTGCCCAGGTGGTTCGCCATGGCGGACGCCAAGCCCAGCGTAATGGTGCTGGCCCCGCACCCCGCCTTTGCCGGCAGAAAAGCGAATAGGTTGGGCAGGTTCTCGCTGTGATTGGCCCGTATCGCCTCAGCGAGCATCGCCACAAAAACGTCGGGTGTGGCGGGGTATGGAAGGAAATGCTGCACCCCGTACACCCGTAACGTCTTGTGTTGTACGGGCGTCCCGCCGAAGGCGATCACCGGCGTATCCAAGTACTTCGTCTGGATAGTCTGAAGACAACGGACAGCCAGTTCCGGATTCTCCATGTCCAGCAGCAGCACGTCGGGTGCCGCCAGCGACGTCAGCCGCGTCAGCTCCTGTTCGCTCGGATACTGGTCGGTTGCCCGTTGCAGAATCAACATCCCTGAGTCCACCGCCAACGCATGCGTATACTGCCGCCGCACGGAACTTGCGTTGATCGCGACTCCGGTGAACATCTGCTTTTGGCCCTAGGTGTGTATCGGCTGACAATGAACAAACCTTTACCGGCTTGGATGAATAATCCCGCCACTCCGGCCGTCCGCCTATCATGAAGAGCAGATGATGACCATCCGTCTGGCGCTCCTGCTCTTCCTGCTGGCGGTCACTGCGGCCGGCCAGGGTATGGCTTCGCGTGGCGTCAAGCCTCAGCCGAAGGCCCGCTTCTCCGGCCGCCCGTGGCCCTCCACGCTCACCAACGTCGCCCGGGAGGCGGGTATAGCCGCGCCCACCATCTTCGGCAGCGAGACCAACGTGCAGTTCATCAGCGAAACCTCGTCGGGAGGCATCGCCTTCCTGGACTACGACAAGGACGGTTGGCTGGACATCTTCGTCACCTCGGGAACACGGTTTGAAAACCCTCCCCCGGAGGCGACCAACCGGCTCTACCGCAATCGCCGCGACGGGACCTTCGAAGACGTCACCGGCAAGGCCGGCCTCCTCCGCACGGGTTGGGCGCAGGGCGTTGCCGTGGCCGACTACAACAACGACGGGTATCCGGATCTGCTGGTGACCTACTGGGGCGACAACGCCCTCTACCGCAACAACGGCGACGGGACGTTCACCGATGCCGCCAGGGAGGCCGGACTCCTGCACTCTCCGCCGCCCTCGCGGCCCGTCTGGCACGCCGGAGCCGCGTTCCTCGACTACGATCGCGACGGCCACCTGGACCTTTTCATCAGCGTATACATCGACTACGACCAGGCCAACACGCCGCGCCCGGGACAGAACCCGAACTGCAATTGGAAGGGCGTCGCCGTCCCCTGCGGCCCCCGTGGCCTCAAGCCGGCGCGGCATTACCTCTATCACAACCGGGGCGACGGCACGTTCGAAGACGTCAGCGTCAAGAGCGGCATCGCCCGCTTCCAATCCTCGTTCGGGATGACCGTACTGGCGGCCGACTTCGACCAGGACGGCTGGCAGGATATCTACGTCGCCTGCGATTCAACGCCGAGCCTCTTCTTCCACAACAACTTCGACGGCACCTTCACCGAGGAGGGCATCGAACGAGGCATCGCCCTCAACGACGACGGCATGGAGCAGGCCGGCATGGGCCTTGCCTTGGGGGACTTCAACGGCGACGGCCTGATCGATATCTTCAAAACCCACTTCGCCGACGATACGCAGATGCTCTACCAGGGCGAAGGCAAAGGTCAGTTCCTCGACGTTTCGTTGAAAGCCGGATTGGGCGTCGAAACCCGCATGATCGCCTGGGGTGTGGGCATGCCGGACCTGGACAACGACGGTTGGCCTGACGTCCTGCTCGCCACCGGCAGCGTCTATCCGGACCTGGGCAAAGACCTCCCCGCCTACCCCTACCGCACGCCACTTCTGCTCTTCCGCAACCTCGGCAACGGGAAGTACGAGCAGCTGACCGATCTGGCCGGGCCGGCGCTCTTGGAGAGGCACTCCTCCCGCGGCTCCGCCTTCGGCGACTTCGACAACGACGGCGACATCGACGTCGTGGTCTGGAATCGCAACGAGCCCCCTTCGCTGCTTCGCAACGACCTCAAGTCCGCCAACCACTGGCTCCAGGTGCGGCTGGAGGGCGTCAACTCCAACCGCGCCGCCATCGGAGCGCTGGTGACGCTGGAGTTCGCCGGCCATAAGCAGGTCCAGGCGGTCTTGAGCCAGAGCAGTTTCTACTCCGCCAGCGACCAGCGCCTGCACTTCGGGTTGGGCGCAGCCTCCTCCGCCGAGATCGCCGTCAGGTGGCCCTCCGGGCGCAGAGAGCGCTTCTCCGCGCCGCAGGTCGATCGTGTGCTGTCCTTGAAGGAAGGGACCGGCAAGGCGGTAAACTAACCCTCATGCCCAGGCGCATCCGAAACGGCGCAGCCTACTCCGCCCTGGCGGCTATGGCGGGCATCGTGGCCGTGGCTGCATCCTACACCGCGCTGGCAACGCAATTCGACAACAACATCTACGACTTCATCTTCCGGTTGCGCCCCACCCTGCGCGGCGATTCCGGCGCCGCGCTTGTAGTCTTCGACGAACGCGCGTTTAAGGAGCACGGCGGCGTTTCGGGCATGCGGCGGGCCCTGACCCTCGCTCTGGAACGGATGGCCGATCAGCCGCCGCTGGTAACGGCGGTCGATTTGACCCTCACCGACGTCAGCCGCGAAGAGGAAGATGCCGCCTTGGAGGCTGCCTTCGCCAAGACCCGCAATCTCGCGCTTGGCTGCGAAATGCTGCCGGACGGCTCAGGCTGGCAGGACCCCATCGGCCGCTTCACGCGCCACGCCGCCGCTTTGGGCCACGTCCACGCCATGGCCGGCGCCTACGCCTACGACGAGATCAACCGCAGCGTGGCGCTGGAGCGAGTGGCCGGCTCTCTCAACGGGCAGCAGGCCTCGCGCGTCCGGCGCTGGGCTCTATCCTTGGAGGCATTCAGGCTGTCCCGGGGAGCCAGGGAGATTGAAAGTTCGCCAGTCGACCTGATGGTGGCCGGCACCATGATCGACTCCCGCTGGGATGACGGACGCCCCATGCGCGTTCGCTACCGGGACGCCGCCCAGCTCCCCCGCATCTCCATCGCCGACATCATCGAGGGCAGGAACCTCCACCAGTTGAAGGACAAGGTCGTATTCGTGGGCGTAACCGCTCAATCCGCGGTGAGGGACCGGCTCTTCACACCGCTCTCGCGCGGGCAGTCCATGCCGGGCGTGGAGATCCACCTGCAAGCATTTGAGACCATGGCGGCGCGGGACTTTCTCGACGACGCCCCGCTGCTCTGGCCCGTGCTTCTGGCTCTGGCGGCCGCCGCCGGCTCCGCGCTGATCTTCACTTTCGCCCGCGACTGGGTGGCCTACGGCTGCGCCGTGCTGCTCTTGGCCGCTGTTCACCTGGCGCCGTACAGGCTCTTCAGCGCGGGACTCGTGCTCCCGCCCTTCGGTCCCGTCGCGGCCGTCTGGCTATCGGTGCTCGGCTGTGCCTCATTCCGCTTCTTCTTCGTCCGGCGGAAACTGGACGAGAGCGAGGCCGCCACCGCGCGCTACAAGCAGGCCTTTCATTTCGTGGCCCACGAGATGCGCACGCCACTCACCGCCATCCAGGGCTCCAGCGAACTCATGACGCGCTACAACCTGCCCGAACCCAAGCGGCAGGAACTGGGCCAGATGATCAACGCCGAATCCAAGAGGCTCGCCAAAATGATCACCACGTTCCTCGACGTCGAGAAACTGGAAGCGGGCCAGATGGAGTTGCGCCGCTCCGCATTCGCCGTCCAGGACCTGGTGGACGCCTGCGCCATGCGCGCCATGCCTCTGGCCGAGCGCAAACAGATTCGGGTCACCTCCGAAACGCCGGACGGCCTCACCCTCACCGCCGACAGGGAGCTGATGGAATACGCGCTCTATAACCTGATGACAAACGCCATCAAGTATTCCGCTCCGGAAACCGACGTCGTCATCGATGGCTCGGCGGCGGGCGATTGGGTGTCGGTCTCGGTGAAGGATCATGGCATGGGGATGGAGGCGGCCGAGGTGAAGAACCTGTTCCGGAAGTTCTACCGCACCAGGCGGGCGGAGCAGTCCGGCGAGACCGGTACTGGCATCGGCCTCTCCATCGTGGCTCAGATCGTGGCTTTGCACGGAGGCCGGGTGGATGTGGAAAGCGCGCCCGGAGAGGGCTCGACGTTCACTTTGCTCCTGCCGCGCACGATACACTGAAGTCTGGTATGGACGCGCTGTTGTTGGTGGAGGACGATCCTTCCGTCCGAACCACCATCTCTACATTTCTCGAGGTGGAGGGCTATACCGTTGACGCGGTCTCGTCAACGCGGGAGGCCCTGTCGCGCCTCGGCGCCGGCAGCTACCCCATCGTCATCTCCGATATCTACATCGACGAACGCACCGGGATCGACATTCTGAATGCCGCCCGCGCGGCCCGCCAGGACTGCTCGGTAATCCTCATGTCCGCGCGCGGCAGCATGGAGACGGTCATGGCGGCCACCCGCGGCGGAGCCTTCGATTACCTCGCTAAGCCCTTTGAACTCGACGACCTTCTGGCCATCGTCAGACGCGCGCAGGGAGTCGCGGCCGAGGAAGACGACGAGGAAGTGGAGCCGGAAGAGCCGTTGCCCACAGAGATGATCGGCAGCTCGGCCAAGATGATCGAGATCTACAAAACAGTCTCGCGCGTCGCTCCCACTGACGCCCTCGTGCTGATCGAGGGCGAGACGGGCACCGGCAAGGAACTCATCGCTCAGATGATTCACGCCAACTCGCGCCGCGCCGCGCAGCCGTTCCTCCCCGTGGATTGCGCGTCCCTGGCCCCGTCGCTGGTGGAAAGCGAACTGTTCGGAGCCATGAAAGGCGCCTATACCGGCGCCGATCGGGACCGCACCGGCGTCTTCGAGGCCGCCAACGGTGGGACCGTTTTCCTCGACGAAATCGGCGAAATCGACCTCAACTTCCAGCTCAAACTGCTCCGCTTCCTCCAGGAGAAGGAGATCCGCCCGCTCGGCTCGTCTAAGGCTCGCAAGGTGGATGTGCGCATTCTGGCGGCCACCAACAAGAACCTGCGCCGGATGGTGGACGAGGCGAAATTCCGCGAGGACCTCTGGTACCGGCTGGACGTGGTGCGCATCGCCGTTCCCGCCCTCAGGGAGCGCCATGGCGACCTGCCCCTGCTGGCCGGCGCGTTCCTCAAGCGCTACAACGAGCGCTATTCTCTCGACACCAAACTCACCGAAAGCGGTTTGAAGTCGTTGTGCGACTACACCTGGCCCGGCAATGTCCGCCAGTTGCAGCACATGATGGAACGGCTCGTAATTCTCGCGCCAGGCGGACGCATCACCGAAGACGCCGTCGAGGACGCCATCCGCGTCTCCAGCCCGAAGGAGCAAGCCGGCGAGTCGCTGGCCGACACCGAAGCCGAGCAGATCCGCAAGGTGCTTGCCGCCACCGGCGGGAACAAAAGCCGCGCCGCGCGCATCCTTGGTATTGAGCGCAAGACTCTCTATCGCAAGCTCGAGCGCATGGGCTTGGCCTAGCGCTGATTGTGTACCCGCGCCCCTCCCCTCCGCTCAGGAACCTCCCAGGCGAATCTAAGTTATTGATTGACTTGCAAATAAATGTTTGCGCGGAAGAACGCGATCGGGCGTAGAATAGGGCTGCCCGGCAACGTATCGGACTGGATCTCAAATCTTGAACCGGGAGGTCCCTTTCATGTTCGAATCTCTCGACGAGCAGATGAAGCACGACGAGGACGAAACCTCAACACCCAAAGAGCGGTTTCTCAAATGGGTGCTGGTTGGCATTGTATCGGTCCTGCTATTCGGCGGGCTCTACATGGGCGTGCGCCTGCTCGAGTAGCACGAGGGGCAAGTGGCACAAACCAGAGGGGAATCCCTCTGAAGTGGAACATCTGGGAAGGCCGCTCCGCTTAGAAGACGCCTTCAGGCGCTAGACTTGCGGGCCCAAGCGTGTGCATCACGGACTTGACGGCCGTCGTGTACTCGCGCCGCGGATTGTACATCAGGAGCATCTGATCCAGGTTCTTGTTGCGATAGAGTCGCGAAGTGCCCAGGCGCAACGCAACCTGGTAGATACCTTCCCTCGTGGTCCGGAATCGCTGCTTGCAGTTGTCCCAGCCGAACATGTTGTTGTTGTAGGCCTCCTTCCCGCCGCCTGACTCGATGAACGAAAGGCTCGGCAGAAGCCGCCAATCCAGGTCGTGCTGATCAGCGGCCAGGATGAAGTCCTCGGCGTAGATGTGGGCGGGACATTCGCGGTCCAGAAAGAACTGTTTCACTCGCAGCATCCGCGGATCGGTCTTGACTATAGCGTCGGCTGGGCGCGGGTCTGGGTCAGCCGCCGATTGCACGGCGAGCAGGCCCGCTACCAGGACCAGACCTCTGGAAATCGCTTTCGTCATCAATAGACAAACTCCCCTTTTCACTTTCCGTGCCAGTACTTCAACTGCTTCAAACGCTTTTCGCCGGATTGAGGCGACGACTCAGATGGTCGAGGTTTGGCGGGCGGGGTCCGTCAGCTTTGGAAAGACGCCGCGCGCTCTAGCGTACCGGGCGACTGAAACGGTCGCCCGCATGTGCGGGTTATTGCGTCCTGCGCATGTATCTTATTATACCATAAGCCCGGCGAAGGTCCAGCTCCCTAACTCATTGATTTAATTGCATTTCGTAATGAGTTGCGACCCTCATCGGGCTGATTGGAGCAGAAAAACGGGCGCTCCGGGCGTCTCACGTCCAGAGGGCGCATGACGGGCGCGATGTGATACCGTGTTAGATCTGGAACCAAGTTTAGGAAGTCCCCACCAGGAGGTCCAATGGAAGCCCTTGGCATGATCGAGACGAAGGGTCTGATCGGCGCAATTGAAGCGGCCGATGCGATGGTGAAGACAGCCAACGTGACGCTCACCGGCAAGGAGTATGTCGGCGCGGCTTACGTGGTGGTGACGGTTCGCGGCGACGTGGGCGCTGTTAAGGCTGCCACCGACGCTGGCGCGGCCGCGGCCCGGCGCGTGGGCGAGTTGATTGCGGTACACGTGATCCCCAACCCTCACGAGGAGACCGAAAAAGTACTGCCTGCGCCGAAGAAGAACGGCTAGAGGGCGGCAGCGCAGCCGGCCACACGGCGGCGGCAGCGCCTCGCGGCGCCGGCGCTCGGCCTTGGCTTTGGCGCGTGCATCCGTCCATTGGGGGTAAGGCATGCTGCACGATCAGGACCTTGTCTCGGTTCAGGAAGTCCGGTCCAAGGTGGACCAGGCGTTCACCGCCTGGCAAACCTACAGGAATTTCACGCAGGAGCAGATTGACGCCGTAGTGGAGGCCGTGGCCGCCAAAGGGCGAGCCCATGCTAGGCGCCTGGCCGAGATGGCCGTGGAAGAGACCGGCATGGGCAACGTGGCCGATAAGTACACCAAGAACATGCTGACGGCCGATCTGCTGCCTCGCACCATTCGCGGCGTCAGAACGATCGGCGTGCTCCGGGAAATTCCCGAACTGCGGGTCACCGAAGTCGGCGCCGGAGTCGGAGTTGTGGCAGCCATCTGCCCGACCACCAACCCGACCTCGACCGTCTTCTTCAAGACCATCATCTCCTTGAAGTCCGGCAATGCGGTCGTGCTCAGCCCGCATCCCCGGGCCAAGAACTGCACCTGCGCCGCCGCCGCACTAATGGCGGAAGCCGTGGCCGAAGCCGGCGCGCCCGCCGGCATCGTGCAGTGTCTCGGCAGTTCCACTCTGGAAGGCACCCAGGCCTTGATGAAGCATCCCAAGGTGGGTGTGATTCTGGCAACCGGCGGAGCAGGCATGGTGCGCGCGGCTTACTCATCCGGCAAGCCCGCCTTCGGCGTGGGGCCCGGCAACGTTCCAATCCTTCTGGACTCCTCCGCCGACATCACCGAGGCGGTGGGCCGCATCGTGGACGGCAAGTCGTTCGACTTCGGCACGGTGTGCTCCAGCGAGCAGACCGTCGTGGCCGAGCGCCAACTGCGGGATCAGATTCTTTCGCAGTTCAAGGCGCAGAAGGCTTACCTCCTCACTGACGATCAACGCAAGGCCGTCGAGCGCACGCTCTTCTCCGGCGGCACCACCGTGCGGGCCGATTGCGTCGGCAAGTCCCCGCAGAGGATCGCGCAGATGGCCGGTTTCAGCGTGGCGGATGATGTCCGCATCCTCCTCGCCGAAATCGCCGGCGTGGGCAAGGAGCATCCTCTCTCCGCCGAGAAACTCTCCCCCGTGCTGGCCATCCTTTTCACGGACGGTTTTGACGCCTGCATGGACGCCTGCGAGTCCATCCTGCGGTTTGGCGGACTCGGCCACACCAGCGTCATCCATGCCAAGGACGAGGCTAAAGTGCGGCGATTCGGCCTGCGGATGCCCTCGTTCCGCGTCCTGGTGAACACCGCCTCGCCTGCTGGCTCGGTTGGGATCACCACCGGCCTCCAACCATCGATGACCCTCGGCTGTGGCGCAATGGCGGGCAACAGCACCTCCGACAACGTCGGCCCGCTCCACCTGATCAACACCAAACGCATCGCCTGGGCCATCCGGTCGGCTGAAGAGGCCTTGCCCCTGACTCCTGAACCTGCCGCCGCCCCCGCTGGCATCGACAAGGCGCAATTGGTCGCCGCCGTCGAGCGATATCTGGCGCAGAAAGGCGTGATGGTGGGCGGCGCGGCTTCGTCGGCGCCGGCGCCTGCCGTGCGAGACACCATCGCGGGCGTGGTGGATCGTTTCCTGGCAGTGAAGAAACCGCCGGAGGCGGCCCCCCCGGGCCCTTCGTGCGGCTGCGGCGTGAAGACGGCTGAGCCGCAGCCGGAAGCCGCCCGGCCGGAGGCGCGCAAGGCGGAAATCCCTGCCCCCGCCGTTGAGATCGTGGACTTTGTCTGCGAAGCCGACGTGAGAGCGGCCATCAATCAGAAGCGGAAGATCTTCATCGGACCCAAGACCATCGTGACGCCGTCGGCGCTGGAACTGTCCGGACGGGACGAAATCCTGGTCCGGGCCGAGCGCTGAACCCGGCGGGAAACGCAGCATGAGACGCATGATGGATGATGGCCCGCTGGTGCACTGGGACACTGCGCGGCAGCCCGACTACCACAGGTTCCTCGAGTGCGCGCTGCAACTCGGCGTGCGGCTGCTCCACTTCCATTCGCGTGAGTACCGGGCGCAGCATCGCGAAGAGGCGCTCAGCCTGCTGGAAGAAGCCGACATGTCCCGCGAAGACAAGCGCGCGCTGGAGCGCCGCATCAAAGAACTCGCCATTTACGAAGGCTTCACCTGCGCCATTGAACTGAGCTTCGATTTTGAGGGCCGGATCTATATCTTCGAGGTCCAGACCGAGTGGTACGACGAATGGCACGACATCCTCGATGAGCTTGAGGATGCCTCGCCGGAAGAACCGGAAGACGGCGCCGGCTACGGCGGGTTCTACTCCAACAACTGAGCGCGATGGCACCCCCCGCGCGCTGGATCATCCCGGACATCGACGAAAAAGAGGCCGCCTCGCTGGCCTCGCAGTGCGGCCTGCAACTGCCCGCCGTTCGCGTGCTGCTCTCGCGCGGCTATCGTAACGCCCAGGACATCGAGCACTTCATGCACCCGAAGCTGAGCGGCCTGCTCGATCCGTTCGCGATGAAAGGCATGCGCGAGGCCGTGGATCGCATCCGCCTGGCCGTGGACCGGCGCGAGAAGATCCTCCTCTACGGAGACTACGACGTGGACGGCATCTCCAGCGTCGTGATCCTCCGGAAGATGCTCGGACTGATGGGACATCAGGCGGATTTCCATGTGCCCGATCGTCTCAAGGACGGCTACGGCATGCAGGCGTCCGTGGTGGAGCAGGCCGCCCGCGACGGCGTGAACCTGATCATCAGCGTCGGCGCCGGCATCCGTGCGCTGGAGGCCGTCAAGGGGGCTCGCCAAGCGGGCGTCGATGTCGTCATCACCGACCAGCACTTGCCCGAGGAGGAACTCCCCCCCGCCGCCGCGATTCTCAATCCGAACCAGCCGGGCTGCGCCTACCCCAATAAGAACCTCTGCGGCGCAGGTGTGACGTTCAAGCTGATCCAGGCCCTGATGGATTTGGCTGAATGGCCGCCGGATCGCATCGTGAGGTACTTGGACTCGTTCCTGGTGATGGTTGCAATCGCCACCGTCGCCGATGTAGTTCCGCTTACGGGAGAGAATCGCGTCATCGTGAAGCGCGGTCTCGAGGGCCTCGCCAAGACGCCCAATCCGGGCCTGCGGGCTCTGCTGGAGATCTCCGGCGTCGAACCGGGCGCGGCTCTGTCGGCCACCGACGTGGGCTATCGTGTCTCGCCGCGCATGAACGCCGCCGGGCGCATGGACAACGCCCGGGACGTCGTGGAGATGCTGCTCACCGGGGACGAGCAGCGGGCGCGCGCCATCGCCGGACGCCTGGACCTGCTCAACAGCGAGCGGCAGAAGACGGGCGAGGCGATCGTGAAGGCGATCGTGGAGTCCATCATGGACGAGTGCGGACCGGACGGGCCCGGCCCGGAGCGCGCCGGCCTGGTCTTTTATTCACCTGACTGGCACCGCGGTGTCGTCGGGATTGTCGCCAACCGCATTGTGGAACTCTTCCACCGCCCGGCGATTGTCTTGGGTCGGGACGAAAACACCGGCCTTGCGCAAGGCTCCGGGCGTTCCATCCCGGGCTTCCACCTCTTGTCGGCCTTGGAGGAGATCGGCGATGTGTTCATCCGTTTCGGCGGCCACCGCCAGGCGGTGGGAGTGACCCTGGAAGAAGGGCGCGTGGATGAACTCAAGCGCCGCTTCAATCAATGCGCTCTGGCCGCCTTAAGTGAGGAGGACTTGGCCCCCGAACGCGCCATCGACGCCGAATGCAGCCTTGAGGAGTTGACTGATACCGCGGTGGACGAGGTGCTCCAGCTCGCGCCGTTCGGATTGGGCAACAGGGCGCCTCTCTTCCTGGCCAGAGGTGTCGAAATCCGCCAGCCCGCCGATCTCTTCGGCCGGGAGAAAGAGCACGTCCGGGTCAGATTGCACCAGGGGGAGCGTGCGGTGGTAGCCAAGGCATGGCGCTTCGCCGCCAGGCTGGAGGAACTCCGCCCCGGTGCGCGCCTCGACGTGGCGCTCACCCTGGAGGCCGACGCCTTCAGCGCCAAACGCGGTTACGCGCCATGGGGCGCCACCGTGCGGGATATCCGCCCGGCCGCCTCCGCCGCGGGCGTATGATAGGGCAGGCATGGACCCGCGGCGCTTCTGGACGCTCATCGGCGGACCACGGGGCATCTTCATACTGGCCGCGCTGGCCGCGGCCGGCACGCTGATTCCGTGGAAGTTCGGCTTCCTCTTCCCTGACCCGGTGATCTTGCTGGCCTACACCGCCATCGCCGTGCTATTCGCCTCCAACTTCACCGTGGACGGAGTGGTGGGGCAACGGGAAGACTCCATCGTGCGCGCCACCGTGCTGTGGGGAGCGGTGTGGGGATTCGCCGGCTGGGCCATGATTCTCGGCGCCGCCTTCGCCGCGCTCGCTCAGTGGAAGAACCAACTGGTGCTGCCTCCAGGTCTCACCCTGCTGGCTCTCGCTATCTTTACCGCCGCGGCAGCTTGGCTCTCTGCCTGCCTCGCGGCCGTGACAGCGCTCAGCGTCCTCAGCGCCAAGACGGGCCGCGATCTGATGCGCATGGGCTTCTTCTTCATCGTGTTGGTGCTCCTCTTTGCCACGCGCCTCGGACCCGCGTCCTGGCAGGTTGCGCTGTCGTGGCCTCTGAGGCAGGGCCGTTTCCCCATTGCTCTTGCCTCGGCCGCTCCCTTCCTGGCTGCTGCAGGATGGGTCTTCCTGCGCAAAACAGGCGCCATGCTGGCAGACCGCCGCCGCGGATTGTCGATTCTCGACAGCTAAGGTGTTAAGTCTAGACCTCACCCGGCCGATACTTGCTTGTGAGCACTGACGCCGTTGTTCCTCTGCCCAGCGACGCCGGAAGCACGCAGGAGGAGTTCAAGTTCGTCCCGCCCGTGCCGGAAACGATTGAGGATCTGGGCGTCCCACCTTCCATGGTGGAGCAGATGATCCTCAAAACCCTCTACTTTCGCGGGGATTGCTCCGGCCGCCTGTTAGCCAGCACAATGGGGCTGAACTACAGCGTCATCGCCCCCATGGTGGAGGCGATGAAGCGCCAGCACCTGTTGATGGCCAAGAGCAGCCTCGGCATGGGCGACGTCAGTTCCACCTTCGCCATGACGGAAGTCGCCCGCGAACTGGTGCGCGAGCACATCGAGTCCAATTCCTACACCGGCCGCGTCCCGGTCCCGCTGGAACAGTACACCGTGGGAGTGAAACTCCAGAGGCACAAGAGCAACTGGCTCACCAGGGACATGCTCGTCTCGGCATTCAGCCATATGGTCATGAACGAGACCACGTTAGGCCAGCTAGGTCCGGCCGTCAACGCCGGCAAGTCATTCCTCATCTACGGCCAGCCGGGCAACGGCAAGACATTCCTGGCCGAAGGGCTCTTCCGCATCGCCACCGAACCCATCTACGTGCCGTTCGCCATCGAGTACCAGGGCCAGATCATTCAGATCTACGATCCGATCTACCATCACCGCATCGATGAGGACGAGTCCGAACTGTCCGCGTTCAACCGCGAGCGCGACTTCGACGGACGCTGGTTCCTCTGTAAACGGCCGTTCATCATGTCCGGCGGCGAACTGACGCTCGACATGCTCGATCTCAGCTTCAACCCGGCGTCGAAAGTCTACGACGCGCCGTTCCATCTCAAGGCCAACAACGGCATCTACCTGATCGACGACTTCGGGCGGCAGAAAGTGAGTCCGGCCGAAGTGCTGAACCGCTGGATCGTGCCGATGGAACGCCACATCGACTTTCTAACCTTCCGCACCGGCGGCAAGGCGCAGGTGCCGTTTGAATGCTTCCTGGTCTTCTCCACCAACCTGCGGCCGCAGCAGCTCGGCGACGAGGCGTTCCTCAGACGCATCCAGTACAAGATGTTCGTGCGCTCACCTGATCTGGCGGAGTTCACGGTGATCTTCAAGCGCTTTTGCGACAGCCTGAGCATCGAGTGCGACGAAGCGGCGCTCGAAACCTACATCGACAGGCGTTACCTGCAGACCGGCAAGCCCTTCCGCCGCTGCCAGCCGCGTGACGTCATCACCCACGCCGTCGATCTGATCCGTTTCGAACGGCTGCCTTACCGCTTGACCGAGGAGTTGCTCGACCGGGCTTTCGAGATGGCCTTCGTCAGCGAGGAGTACGAGGAGTAGGCAGCTTCAGCATGAAGACATAGACGGCCACCCCGGCCGCCAGCACGCAGGACGACGTCACGAACGCCGCCAGGAACGTTCCTGTCCGCTCCACCAGAAGCCCGGTCACCAGTGGGGCAACCACGCCGCCCATGTTTCCGACGGCGTTCTGCAACCCGGTCCAGCGGCCGGCCGCCTCCCCACCCGCCAGGTGCTGCGTGAGCGCCCAGGTGTTGGAACAGTAGAGACCGATGCCGGCGAAGGCCAGCACCAGGAAGCTCATGGCAACCCACTCCGATCTCGCCGTGGCGAACGGCAGCGTCAGCGCCGGAAGAGCCAGGCCTGCGATGAGGAAGTTGCGCCTCAGCGGCGCGACCGCCGCGCCGCGGCGGATCATGCGATCCGACAGCCAGCCGGCAAAAATGGTCACCACCGCCGTCACGCACAGCGGCAACGCGTTGAACACGGCCATCATCCCCATGGAAAAGTGGCGCTCGCGGATCAGGAACGACGGCAGCCAGGTGAGCAGCAGGTACCAGTTGTAGTTGTGGCAGAAGAGGCCGACAAACGTGGCCCAGGCCCTGCGGGTGAGCACGATCTGCTTCCAGTCCGGCCCAGCCTCGTGCGATGGCGAGCCGGACGGGCGGCGCGGGGCGTAGTGGAGCCAGGGCCAGAGCCACAGCAGGCTGGCCCCGCCAGTGACGATGAAGAACCAGCGCCAACCCCATTGCGCGATCATCCAGCCGCCGAGCAGCACGCCGATGGCCGGGCCGAACTTGGTGGCCGAGTCGATGACGGAGTTGGCCAGCCCGCGCTCCTCCTCCTCGAACCCGGTGGCAAGGATCTTCGAGTAGGAAGGGAAGGCCACCGATTCGCCCGCGCCGAGCACCAGCCGGAACAGCAGCAGCAGCGTAAAGCCATGCGCTACCCCCATGCCGAGCGTGGCGGCGGACCAGAGCAGAAAGCCCCACGCGTAGACGCGCGTCACGTCCCAGCGGTCCACCATCCAGCCGGCGAAGACTTGCAGCAGTGCGTAGGTCCAGAAGAAGGCCGAAAGAAGAAATCCCATCTGGCTGTCGCGCAGGCCGAGTTCGGTGGTGATTTGCGGCGCTGCGATGCCGAGGTTGCCGCGGTCCATGTAGCTGATGAGGACGGAGACGGCGAGGAGGAGGAGGAGGGGCCAGTGGCCGGGGTGGGGTCGGGTGGGGGGCACGGGTGAGGGGGCAGTATATCAGTTGGCAGGCGGGACGGTGATCGAGGCTGGGGCGCCGAGCAGGGCGCGGACGCCTTCGTCGCCGTGGCGGCGATAGAGGGTGTCGACGGCCAGCCAGGACCAGGCGTAGAAGAGGCGGGCGCTGTCGACGGTCTTGTCGAGCGGGGGCGGCTGGGGAAGGTGGCGGGCGCGGGGAATGTCGTCGCGTGGCGGCTGTTCGCCGCTCCAACGTTGGGCCATGCCCTCGTGGAACCAGGCGGGGAAGCGGCCGTTGCGGGCCAGGCAGGCGTGGACGATCTCGTGGGCGAGCGTGATGCGCGTGGCGGAGGTGAAGCGCTTGCCGTCCAGCACGACGCGGACGCGGCCGTCGAACTGGCCGCCGCTCCAATCGGCGGCGCCGGTGGAGGCGCGGTAGGCCGATTCACCCTGCACGATGATGGTCATCGGCTCGCTAATGCCGCAGCGCAGGGCGGCATCGATGCGGGCGTACTCAACGGCGGCGGCGTCCAAGACGGCCGTGGCCTCGGACTGGCTCAGCTCGGCGCCGTCGTAGCGTAGCGAGAAGCGCCCGCCGCCGGTCCGCAGCCCGCTCTTGTCGGCGGCAAGTTCGCGGCGGGCCTGTTCGAGCAGTCGGTTCACGGCCGGGTCGGGCCGGGCGGCAAGGGACTCGCGCCAGTAGTCGGCGGCGAGTTGCGCGCGGTCGCTGCGGTAGGCGGCCAGGCCGGCCAGGGCGAGGAGCGAGGGGTCCCTGCGGGCGGCCGGCAGCAGGGCGGATTCGATCATCTCCAGCGCGCGGCGGGGCTGGTTGGTATCCATCAGCTCAAGCACGCCGCGGACGCTGGGCTGGGCGCCGATTTCGGCGCGCAGGCGCGTGAGCTCGGCGCGGATCATCTGCGGCAGGTCCCGATCGGTGGCGGAGCGCCGGGTGGCCTCGAAATCCTCCAGACCGGTGATGCCGTAGGCCGGCAGGTAGCCGGTACTGCCGCCGGAGGAAACCTTGTAGCAGGTTCCGATGTCTCCGGACATGGCGAAGAGAATGCGTAGCGGCGCGCCACCGTCCAAGCGGGCGACCACGGCGGCGTCGGCCGAACAGGCGTCGCGCAGGGGGGCGCCGCCCTCGCGCACGGCGGGCGGGCCCAGCCAGAGGAGCAGTGCCAGGGCGGAAATCGCCATTCACCGGAGGATCGGCGGGCCGGGGAAGAAGCTGTAGGGTCGTGTTATCGTGGGTTTCCGGGTAGCATCGTCATGAATGTCCTCACGAGCAAACACTGGTCTCCATACGCAGTTGGCGCCGGAATCGGCGTACTGAGCTGGTTCGCCTTCTGGAGCGCGGACCATCCGCTGGGAGTCTCCAGCGTGATGGTGCGGCTGGTGGCGGTGGTAGAGAACGCGGTGGCGGCGGACCACGTAGCGGCGACGCCGTACCTGGCGAAGCTGAAGCCGTTCTTCGACTGGGAGTTCGCGCTGGTGATCGGACTGGTGTTGGGGGCATGGGCGAGCGCGCGGCTGGGCCGTAGCGGCGGGGGCGAACCTGTGGCGCAAGGCCGGGCATGGGAGGCGGTGATCGGCGGATTCCTGCTGCTGTTCGGCGCGCGGCTGGCGGGCGGTTGCACAAGCGGGCACGGCATCTCGGGCTCGCTGCAACTGGCGGTTTCGGGGTGGGTCTTCTTCATCTGCATCTTCATCTCCGGGATGGCGACGGCGTTCCTGGTGAAGCGAGGGGAGCAATAGACATGTTCGATACCGTGCCTCGTATCCTGCTTGGCCTGCTGACCGGATTTCTGTTCGGGTTCCTGCTGCAAAGGGGCCGCGTCTCGGACAGGCGCGTGATCGTCGGGCAATTTCTGCTGCGCGACTTCACGGTGATGAAAGTGATGTTGACGGCCATCGTGGTGGGCGGCGCGGGCGTGTACGCCATGCATGCCGCGGGGCTGACCAAGCTGTTCGTGAAGCCGGCGCAAATGGCGGCGGTGCCGGTGGGGGGGCTGATTTTCGGCGTTGGCATGGTCCTGCTGGGATACTGTCCGGGTACGGCGGTGGCGGCGGCGGGGGAGGGCAAGCGGGATGCCTGGCTGGGTCTGGCCGGGATGGTGTTGGCGGCGGCGGTGTTCGCGGAGCTGGCGGCGGGGTTTTCGAAATCGATCATGGCGTGGGCGAATCTGGGGCCGGTAACTTTAACAGATGTAACGGGTGTTTCGGCCTGGGTTTGGCTTGGCGGACTGGGGCTGGCGGCGCTATTGTTGTTCCGATGGCTGGAGAGAAGAGAGGAACATTCATGAAACTGACTGCGAAATTGACGTTGCTGATGACGCTTGCCGCCCTGGCGGTTTGGGGGCAGGCCGCGGCGCCCACGGTGGACAAGATCCTGGACAGCCAGATCTCCACAATCGAGAGCGAGATGGTTCCGCTGGTAGAAGCGATGCCGGCGGACAAGATGGGCTTTGCGCCGACGCAGGGCGAGTTCAAGGGAGCTCGGACGTTCGCGCAGCAGGCGACGCACGCGGCGGCGGTGGTGTACGCGGTGGCGGCGGCGGCCTTGGGCGAGAAGAACCCGATCGACATGGGCAAGAACGAAAACGGCCCGGAGACGATCAAGACGAAGGCCGAGGTTGTGGATTTCGTCAAGGCGGCGTTCGTATATGGCCACAAGGCGGCCAAGGCGCTGACGGACAAGAACCTGACCGAGCTGATGGCGTCGCCGTTCGGCCAAGGCAAGATGACGCGGTTGTCGGCGATTTCGATCGCTGTGTGGCACACCTTCGACCACTACGGCCAGATGGCGGTGTACGCGCGCATGAACGGCATCGTGCCGCCGGCGAGCCGAAGGTAGACAGAGGTGAGCGCCAAGCTGCGGTGGGGTGTGCTTGGGGTAGCGGGCATCGCCGTGAATAAGGTGATCCCGGCGATGCAGAAGTGCAAGCATGCCGAGATCACGGCGATTGCCTCCCGCGACGCAAGCAAGTCCGCCGCAGCATCCGCGGCGCTGGGCATCGGGAAGCACTACGGCTCGTATGATGCCCTGCTGGCTGACGGAGAGATCGACGCCGTCTACAACCCGCTGCCGAACCACCTGCACGTACCGTGGTCGAAGCGGGCGCTGGAAGCGGGCAAGCACGTGTTGTGCGAGAAGCCGCTGGGCCTGTCGACAGCCGAGGTGCGCAGCCTGATGGAGGCACGCGACCGGACGGGACTTCGCGCGGGGGAGGCGTTCATGGTGGCGACGCACCCGCAGTGGCTGAGGGCGCGGGAGATCGTGCGCTCGGGGAAGATCGGCGACCTGCGGGCTGTCAGCGTGGTATTCAGCTATTTCAATCGCGACCCGGAGAACGTTCGAAACGTGCCGGAGTACGGGGGTGGGGGGCTGATGGACATCGGCTGCTACGCGATCTTCGGCTCGCGATTCCTGTTCGGGGCCGAGCCGGTGCGGGCGGCGGGGGTGCTGGAACTGGACCCCGATTTCGGGACGGACCGGCTGACCTCGGCGGTTCTGGAATTCCCGGGGGGCCAGGCGAACTTCGTGTGCTCGATGCAGATGGTTCCGGCGCAACGGGTGACGGCGCTGGGCACTCGGGGGCGCATCGAGATCGAGATTCCGTTCAACGCGCCGCCGGACGCGCCGTGCCGCCTGTGGGTGGACGACGGCTCGGACCTGGCGGGCGGGAGCCGCGTGGAGGAGACGTTCGCGGTGTGCGACCAGTACACGTTGCAGGGGGACGCCTTCAGCCGCGCGGTGATGGGCGAGGGGGAGGTCCCGGTCCCGCTGGAGGATTCGCTGCGGACGATGGCGGCGATTGAGGCGATTGTGCGGTCCTCGGCCAGCGGGCGGTGGGAGCCGATCGCCGGCTGAGCCGGTATGTGACAATCCGATTACAAAATCCGAAAGATAGCTATATACTGGAGGCGCTTCAAGGGAGGACCCCGTATGAAACGCAGCCTGTATCAAGCACTCATTGTTCTCGCGCTTCTCGCCTTGGCGGCGACAGCGCAATCCATCACCGGTTCGATCACCGGTGTGATCACTGACTCCACCGGCGCCGTAATCCCGGGCGCGACGGTGCAAGTCATCAACGTCGACACCAACATCCGGACGTCGATCCAGACCGACTCCGGCGGCAACTATGCGGCGGCGCTGCTGCCGCGCGGCAACTACCGGATGGAGGTGTCGGCCAAGGGATTCAAGAGCCTGGTGCGCGAGGGCATCGTGCTGCAGGTGCAGCAGACGGCGCGTATCGATATGCAACTGGCTGTAGGCGAAGTGAGCGAATCGGTGGTGGTGACAGCCGACGCGATGAAACTGGAGACGGAGAACGCCACGCTGGCCAAGGTGGTGGACAACAAGATCATCATCAACATGCCGTTCAACACGCGCAACGTCTACTCGCTGGTGTTCCTGACGCCGGGCGTGACCGGCACGGTGGGCAACAGCTACGGCGAGATGCGTTACTCGGTGAACGGCGCGCGGGCGCGCACGATGGATACGATGATCGACGGGGTGACGGCGGCGCACCCGACGGTCAACGGTTTCGCGGGCATCTCGGTGTTCCCCTCGGTCGACGCCATTGAGGAGTTCAAGCTGCTTGGCGCCGACTACCCGGCCGAGTTCGGCCGCAGTTTGGGAAGCGTGCTGAACGTCGTCTTTAAGTCCGGCACAAACAAGTGGCACGGCAGCGCCTATGAGTTCCTTCGCAATTCGCAACTGGACGCCAACAACTGGTTCGACAACCGCCGAAGTGCGCCGCTGCTCAGCTTCAAGCGATCGCAGTTCGGCGGCGTACTGAACGGGCCGGTCATCAGGGACAAGACGTTCTTCATGGTGGCGTTTGAAGCCCTGCGACAGCGCAGCGCCGACTCGACCACGGCGTCGGTCCCCACTCCCACCGAACGCACCGGCGATTTCTCGCAGACCAAGACCGCCGCGGGCCAGTTGATCACGATCTACGACCCCCTGAGCACACGGGCGAACCCGTCCGGCTCCGGCTACGTACGCACTCCGTTCACGAATAACGTGATCCCGTCCGCGCGTTTTGATCCGGTCGCCGTGAGCGTTGCCAAGTTCTACCCTTTGCCGAACGTGACGCCCACCGGGGCGCTGAATCAAAACAACTTCGCCTCCAGCGGCACCAAGCCGCTGAACATGACCCAATCGGACTATCGCGTGGATCAGGTGATTTCGCCGACGCAGCGTTTCTTCGCGCGCTATTCGACGCGCCTGAACGACGACCAGGCAACCATCTTCTTCCCCACCGACATCATGAAGGCGGAAGGACGCATCAACGTGGAAGACCACGTCCACGGCGCGGTGGCGGACTATACCAACACGTTGTCGCCGACCATGGTGCTGAGCGCGCGGCTGGGCTTTGCGCGCACCAAGTACGTTTACGCGAACCAGGGCTTCGGCTTCGCCCCCTCCAGCCTGGGCCTGCCGAAATACATCGACACGGCGGTGGACTTCCTCACGTTTCCTGGCTTCAGCGTGAGCGACTACCGCGGGTTGGGCGGCGGCGACCACCGGCAGAACGCGTTCATGTCCTACACGGCAATCGGCAGCCTGACCAAGACGCACGGCAAGCACACGATGAAGTTCGGCTCGGAGATCCGCATGTTGCGGGTGAACACGAACGAAGGGCGTTCGGCGGGCAGTTTCAGCTTCGGGCGCGGGATGACGCAGGGGCCGAACCCAAGCCAGTCGAGCTCGACCGCGGGCAACGGCTTCGCGTCGTTGCTGCTGGGGACGGGCAGTGGCGGCTCGCTGCAATCGACGTACAAAAACGTGGCGGCGCAGAGTTTCTACGTCGCGGGCTATTTTCAGGACGACTGGCGTGTGACAAAGACGCTCAGCCTGAGCCTCGGCCTGCGTTGGGACGTGGACCTGCCGCGCACCGAGCGATTCAACCGCACCAACTGGTTCGATCCGAAGGCCGCCACGCCGGTGGGCAGCATCATCCCGGGCGTGACCGGCGGGCTGGTGTACGTCGGCGTCAACGGCAATCCGCGCACGCAGTTCAAGGCGGACACCAATAACTGGGCGCCACGCTTCGGCTTGAGCTGGCAGTTCGCGCCAAAGACGGTGATGCGGGTCGGCTACGCGCACATCTACGGGCCATCGCAGCAGGCGGCCGCGGGCACCATCGGCACGATGGGCTGGCGCGTGGACAACACCTGGGTGGCGACGATCGACGGCATCACGCCGAACTACTTCCTGAGGGATCCGTGGCCGACCGGCATGGCCGCGGCGAAAGGCGCGGCCAACGGCGTGCTGACGCAGTTCGGCAGCAGCATCGAGGCCACGACGCAGGACATCATCAGCCCGCGCGTGCGGCAGATGAACTTCAACATCCAGCGCGAACTGCCG
>JACRKW010000249.1 GCA_016215215.1 Acidobacteriota bacterium | reverse complement strand
ATCTCCCGCAGAATCCCCATCACGATCCGCAACAGCTTGAGTAGCGGCGCCATTGCTAGAACTCCTCCGCGCGCAGCTGCGTCAGCACGAACGTCGATTCCGTGCTCTTCCTCTCGCGCGTGCCCCGCAGCAACCCGATCCAGACCCGGATCGAGTCCACCAGAATCGTCGTCACCAGCACCAGGAAGATGCCGCACACGGCCGCGTCCAGGCGGTTGTTGAAGATCAACTGCTTCGTCTGCGCCGTCATCGGCCCGGCTTCCAGCAGCCGCGCCTGCGCCAGGAATCCCACCCGCGGCGCATCGCTGAAGATCTTCTGCCACCCCGCCGTGTAGGTCACCACCACCAGCCAGCTCAGCGGCAGCAGCGGGATCCAGGCGTACTTCAGCCCGTGCATCTTGATCAGGATCGTCGTTGCCACCGACAGCGCAGCCGCCGCCAGCAATTGGTTGGCGATTCCGAACAGCGGCCACAGCGAGTTGATCACGCCCAGCGGGTCTAGCACCCCCTGCACCAGGAAGTACCCCCAGGCCGCCACAATTAGCGCGCTGGTCATCAGCACGCCCGGAATCCACGAGGTCCTGCCCAGCGGTTTCCAGAGGTGGCCCAGGAAATCCTGCAGCATGAACCGCCCCACGCGAGTTCCCGCGTCGATCACCGTCAGGATGAAGAGCGCCTCGAACATGATGGCGAAGTGGTACCAGAAGCGCAGCACCGCTTCGTTGCCTGCAATCTGCGAAAAGATGCTCGCCATGCCCAGCGCCAGCGACGGCGCCCCGCCCGTGCGGTAAAACAGTGACTCTTCGCCGACATGCCGGGCCAGCTCCGCCATCTGCTGCGGTGTTACGGCAAAGCCCCAGCCGCTGATGGTCGCCGTCGCCGCCGCCGGCGTCGCTCCGACGATGCCCGCCGGCGAGTTCACCGCGAAGTACACCCCCGGCTCCAGCGAGCACGCCGCCACCATCGCCATCATCGCCACGAAGCTCTCCAGCAGCATGGAGCCGTAACCAACCCGCAGCGCGTGCCCCTCCTTGGCCAGCATCTTCGGCGTGGTGCCCGACGAGATCAGCGAGTGAAATCCGCTGATGGCGCCGCAGGCGATGGTGATGAAGCAGAACGGGAAGATCGTTCCGGCAAAGATCGGCCCCGTGCCGTCCACAAACCGTGTCAACGCCGGCATGTGCAGCTCCGGACGCACAGCCAGAATGCCCGCGCCCAGCATCAGCACCACGCCCAGCTTCACGAACGTGCTCAGATAGTCGCGCGGCGCCAGCAACAGCCACACCGGCAGCGCGCTGGCCGCGAAGCCGTAGATGATCAGCGCGATCGCCAGCGCCATCCCGCCCAGCGTGAACCAACCGCCCAACACCGCGTGGTGCGCCACCCATTCGCCCGCGAAGATGCTTGCCACCACCAGCACGAAGCCGATCACCGACACTTCCAGCACGCGCCCCGGCCGCCAGTACCGCAGGTATAGCCCCATGAACACGGCAATCGGCATCGTCGCGGCGATCGTAAAAGTCCCCCACGGGCTGCCCTTCAGCGCGTTCACAACCACCAGCCCGATCACCGCCAGCAGGATGATCATGATCAGCAGCACCGTCAGCAGCGCCGTGCCTCCGCCGATTTTGCCGATCTCCTCGCGCGCCATCTGCCCCAACGACTTCCCGTCCCGCCGCACGCTGGCGAACAGGATCACAAAGTCCTGCACCGCCCCGCCCAGCACCACGCCCAGGATGATCCACAGCGTCCCCGGCAGGTATCCGAACTGCGCCGCCAGCGTCGGCCCCACCAGCGGTCCCGGCCCGGCAATGGCCGCAAAGTGATGGCCGAAGACGATCCACTTATTGGTCGGCTCAAAGTCGTGGCCGTTGCGCAGCCGCTCGGCCGGCGTCGCGCGCCGGTCGTCCAGCGCCATCACCTTCGCCGCGATGAACGCCCCATAGAACCGGTAGGCTGCCAGGTAGGTGCACACCGCCGCCGTCACCAGCCACGCGCTGCTGATCGATTCGCCTCGCTTCAGTGCGATGCCTGCCAGGCTCAACGCGCCCACAACGGCCACCGCGATCCAGGCCAGGCGCCCGAGTGTCTTGCTCATAGTTTGTGATTGTACCGGCTCTCCGGCCGCGCCCGCCTACATCAGCGCGCTGTACAGGTTCGAATAGTCGTCCGTCCATAGCCGGAACCACGGCGCCGCTGCGGGCCGCTGCGCCGTCTTGCCCGCCTTCCACGCCGCGAAGCCGCCCTTGCGGGAGAGCAGCGCCCACGTGTTGTGGTAGCAGACGCCCTCCTCGTCGTCCTCGGTCTTCACCACCAGGATGTCTTTGTCCATCGCCCAGGCAGCCCGCTCCACCACCGGAATCAGGTTCAGATACCTGTTGGTGATGTGCAGGCCCAGCACCCCCTCCGGCTTCAGGTGCCGGAAGTAGAGTTGCATCGCCTCCTTCGTCAGCAGGTGCACCGGCACGCTGTCGCCGGAAAACGCGTCCACCGCCAGCGCGTCGAACCGCTGTGGCTCTTCACGTTCCAGCAACAGCCGTCCGTCGCCGATCTCCACCTGGACCTTGCTTCCTGAGTCCTTCAGAAACGTGAAATACTCCTGCGCCACATCGAGGATCAGCGGGTTGATCTCGTAGAAGCGGAACTCGTCCCCCGGCCGCCCGTAGGCTGCCATCGTGCCCACGCCCAGCCCGATCACCCCCACCTTGCGCGGCCGCTCCGCCGCCATTGACGCCATTGCCATGCCGATACCGCAGTTGCCGCAGTAGTAGTTGGTCAGCATCCTGCGCCTCTGCGGATGCGTGTACTGCGCGCCGTGCTCAATCAGCCCGTGCCGCAGCGCCCGCGCCGCCTCCCATTCGCCCGGAACGCCCACCTCCCTCACCCGCAAGCTGCCATAAAAGTTCCTCGCCAGGTGCAGGCTGTTCCGGACCGAGTCCCGCATCACCACGCCCGCGAACACCGCCAACGCAACCGCCGCCGTCGCGGCCGGAGCCGCCCAGCGCCTGCTCAGGCCCCCTGCGCGCAGCACCATCAGCCCCGCCAGCAGCGCGCACAGCGCCAGTGAAATCGGCAATTCATAGTTGGCATTCAACAGGTAGGGCGCTCCAATGCCTACCGCCACTCCGCCCACTGCACCGCCGATCGAGATCATCAGGTAGTACCCGGTCAGGTGGCTCGGATGCGGCTTCAGCCGCGCCAGTTCACCGTGGCACACCATTCCGCAAACGAAAAACCCGGCGCACAGCAGCACGATCTCCCACACCATCGGAGCCGTGTAGTCCGCCTTCGCCCAGATCAGGTATAGCATCATCGCCACGGCCGGCCCCAGCGCCGCCAGGAACCAGTTCCGCCGGTACCACCCCGCCGCGTCAAAGCACAGGATGAAAGTCAGAAGGTACAGCGACAGCGGCGCGATCCAGAGAAACGGCATCGGCGCGATGTCCTGCGTCAGGTACTGCGTCACCGAGAGCAGCAGCATCGACGGACACGCCGCCAGCAGTACCCACAGCAGCTTCGGGGCGCCTGTGGGCCGCACGACCTGTTCTGCTTCCGATTCCCGCGCCGCCGCCGTCGCTCTCAGGCTCCTATACCCTGTCACCGCGCAAAGCGCCGCGAACGTGCCGAACACCGCCGACCATGTCCCCGTCTGCATCCCGATCGCCAATCGCGGTTCAATCAGCACCGGGTAGCTCAGCAGCGCCAGCATGGATGCCAGGTTCGACAGCGCAAACAAGCGGTATGGGACCGATCCCGGATGCGATCGAGCGTACCAGGCCTGCACCAGGGGTCCGGTCGTCGACAGCATGAAATACGGCAGGCCGATCGTCGAGGCCAGCAGCCCCAGAATCCGCAGCGTCGGGTTCTCGTCTCCCACCGGCTTCCAGCTTTCATCGGGATGCACCGGCAGCATCGCCACCGCCGCCGCCAGCAGCAGGGCGTGCAGCATCCACTGCCGCCTCGTCTCCACCCTCCTGATCAGCAGGTGCGCGTAGAGGTAGCCCGCCAAGAGCACCACCTGGAAGAACAGCATGCACGTCGTCCACACCGCCGCCGATCCGCCGAACCAGGGCAGAATCACCTTGGCGATCATCGGTTGGATCTGAAACAGCAAAAAGGCGCTGAGGAAGATCGTGCAGGCGTACAGCAACATCGGGTCCATTGATTCTATCCGACCGCCTCACCGCCCCGCCTCGCTCCGCGGTCAGATACAGTGTGTGGCATGTCCATCTCCCGCCGGGATCTGCTCGCCCTCGTCGCCGCCTCGTCCTCCTCCAGCTTCGCCCAAAGCCTCACGCCCGCCTCCGCCAACATCGGTCTCCGCGCCGACAACACCTTGCCCCGGTCCGAGTGCGGTGTTGGTGCGCTCATGCCCTGGGCCGACTCCCTCTGGGCCGTCACCTACAACTCCCACACCGCTACCACCGGCACCGGACTTTCCCTCTATCGCATCGACGAGACTCTCAAGGGCTTCAAGGTCCACGACCACAACGGCACCCACGCCAACCGCCTCGTCCACCATGAGTCCAACCAGCTCATCATCGGCCCCTACCTCATCGATCACAAAGGCAACCACCGCTTCCTCAGCCAGTTCAGCAATGAACGCCTTACCGCCACCATGCGCCATCTCACTGACCCCGCCAACCGGGTCTATATGCTCACCATGGAGGGCAAGCTCTACGAGATGGATGTCAGCTCGGCCCAGTCCCGGCTCGTCATCGATCTGGTCGAGCACTTCAAGATCAACAAACGCCCCCACTTCAAGGGCGGCGTCACCGGCCAGGGCCGCGTGCTCGCCGCCAACAATGGCTTCTATGAATTCGGCGACCAGCAGGCCGGCCTCTTCGAGTGGGACGGGAAGTCATGGCGCGCCCTCAGCCGCAAACCGCATATGGACTGCGCGTGCCGTCAGGATATGGGGCAAGTCGTCTTCTGCACCGGTTGGGACGAGGCCTCCGTTCTGCTCTGGGCGCTCGTGAAAGGCAAGTGGCAGCGCTACCGCCTCCCCAAGGCCAGCCACGCCTTCGAACACGCTTGGCAGACCGAGTGGATGCGCATCCGCGAGGTCGAAACCGAACATTACATGGCCGACATCCACGGCATGTTCTATGAACTCCAGCCCATCGCCTTCCAGGACGCCATCTGGGGCGTCAAGCCCGTCTGCCAGCACCTGCGCATCATCCCCGACTACTGCTCTTTCCTCGGCCTCCTCGCCCTCGGCGGCAACCAGACCACCCCCAACAACGACAACAACGCCGTCTCCGGCCAACCCCAGTCCGGCATCTGGTTCGGCAAGACCGACGACCTCTGGAATTGGGGCAAGCCCGCCGGGTGGGGCGGTCCCTGGTGGGATACCGACGTTCTCAAGGGCGTGCCCTCCGACCCCTTCCTCATGACCGGCTTCGATAAGAAGATGCTCCATATCTCGGCCGACAAGCCCTGCGACTTCGATATCGAGATCGACTTCACCGGCGCCGCCCGCTGGCTCCCCTACGCCCGCCTCCGCACTGCCGCCTCAGGCTACGCCCATCACATCTTCCCCACCGGCTTCTCCGCCCACTGGGTCCGCCTCGTTCCCCACGCCGATTGCCGCGTAACCGCATCATTCTTCTATACCTGACACGCCGGGTCTGGTACTTTCACGCTTGCTCGTTGCCCGCGACTTCGCTACCATTGCTCAAGTTCTGTCAGCCCGGTCACAGCTGACCCCACTGGAGGATCCATCTTGTCCGATACGGTCGCGCGCGGGCCATCCGTTACTCTCTCCGGTCTGATTCGCGCTTCTTATATGACCACCGGCGAATCCGGCCGCCGCCGCCTCGGCCTTCTCAAACGCCTGCTCCTTCTTCCCCGCTCCCTGCGGCTCACTCGCGTTGAATTCGAGATTCCAGATCCCGCTGGCGCCCCGTGTCGCGCCGTCTACATCGGCGAAGTCATCGCCTTGCCCTACTTATTGGAGTGCTTTCAGGCATCGGTCCTCTCCTATCAGCCTGCTGCCATCCCCCTTCACCGGCTCCCCGCCGCCGTACGCCAGGCAGCAGCCTCACATCCCCTGGTCATCACCGACGTCAACCGCTGCCTTCAACGCCTCCTCCCCCTCGGGGGATGGTCCACTTCCCCTTGGATCCGCCAGGAACTTCGCCTCGGATCGCCTTTCCATGCACTCTGCCACCCCCACGTCGAACGAAACTACGGCCGCTTGGTCCGCAAGCACGGTTTTCGCGGTGTCATCACCCGCGATCCCGGCGAGATCGAACGCTTCTATTCGGACTTCTACCTGCCCTACGTCGCCTCCCGCCACGGCGACGGCGCCATCCTTCAAAGCCGGGCCGAACTCCGCCTCCAGCCCAGGTCGACTTTTCTGATGCAGGTTTTCGACGGTGAGCGCTGGCTCGCAGGCGTCCTCGCCACCGCTTCCGGTTCCCGCCTCCGCATCCTCGCCGCCGGGGCCCATCCAGACGCATTCCCGGACCTCCGCCGCGGCTGCCTCTCCGCCGCCTACTACTTCCTCATCCGCCACGCTCCTTCGCTCGGCTGCCACACAGTCGACTTCGGCGGCACCCGCCCCCACGCCGGCGATGGACTCTACCTCTACAAACGTCGTTGGGGTGCCGAAGCCTACTCCGATCCCTGGCACCACACTTCTCTCTCGCTCTACCTCAACTCCCCGGATTCTCCCCCTGCCACCGTGGCCCAGTTCCTCGTCCAGACCTCCGACGGCCTTTCCCCACTCCTCTCCTGCATTCGGGAGGAACTGTCGAATCTCCCAACACCCAGCCTCACCTCCCCGGAACCCTCACCGGTTGAGGCGGTCTCTAATCCTGCCCTCTGAGGGTTTCACGATCTCCACCCTATGTGACTGGGGAATAAGTCCCAGTGGTACTTTTGAGGTCAATTCGGACATTAAGGTCCTTGACGAAAGTGACAGCGCTTGCTATCTTCGTTACTTGGATCGGGGTGTTCTGCTCGCTGTCGACGCTTGGTCGGCTCGACAGTGATGAGGTTGGGTGTTCGATGAGCCGATTCGACGCTGCATTCCTAGTACTGTTCGTCTCCTTCGCCTCTTTGAGTTCCGTTGCTCAAACCGGCAAGTCCCCGCATCCCCCCACCTCTGGCAAGAAGTGCCTTCAGTGCCACGAAGCCCTCGGTAAGAAGAAGGTTCTGCACTCGCCCGTGAATGAGCAGCAGTGCGACTCTTGCCATATCGTTCCAGCCGCCGGCGGCTTGAGCAAACTTTCTGATCAGCCCGAGTCCCTCTGCTTCACCTGCCACGACAAGGACTCCTTCCTCAAGGGCAACGTCCACGGTCCCGTCGCTGTCGGTGGCTGCCTCGCCTGCCACGACCCACACTCCTCCGATACCCCCCACCTCACCCGCTCCTCCGGTCCCGACCTCTGCTTCTCCTGCCACGAGGACATGAAAGCCCGCCTCGCCGCCTCGCCCTTCCGTCATAAGACCGTCGACTCCGGCTGCATCACCTGCCATTCCCCCCATTCCTCCCCTCAGAAGTTCCAATTGAAGGCCGCCGCTCCTGACCTCTGCGCCTCTTGCCACAAGGAAGTCATGGCGCAGGCCGCCTCGTCCGCCGTCAAGCACTCCGCCGTCACCTCCGGCCAGGCTTGCCTCACCTGCCACGACCCCCACGTCGCCCAGACCCGCCCCCAACTCCGTGCCGACGGCGTCGCCACCTGCCTCAATTGCCACGACAAGGCCGTCACCGCCGGCGGTGCCCCGCTCACCGATATGAAGGGCCTTCTCGCCGGCAACCAGGACCATCACGGCCCCATCCGGGATAAGGACTGCACCGGCTGCCACTCACCCCATGGCGGCCCTCACTTCCGGCTCCTCAAGGAGAACTATCCCAAGGAGTTCTACGCCCCCTTCCGCGAGTCCAACTTCGCGCTCTGCTTCGGCTGCCACGACTCAGCCCTCCCGCGCGACGAGAAGACCACCACCCTGACCGACTTCCGCGACGGCGACCGCAACCTCCACTTCGTCCACGTCAACAAAACCCCGAAAGGACGCACCTGCCGCGCCTGCCACGAGACGCACGCCAGCAGCTCTCCCAACCACATCCGCAAATCCGTTCCCTTTGGCGCATGGTCCCTGCCTGTCAACTTCGCCAAATCCGAGAACGGTGGCACTTGCTCGCCGGGCTGCCACGCCCCACAAACGTATGACCGCAAGAAACTCAGCACCGCTTCAGCTCAATAGCCGGCGCCGGGTTTCCCCCGCCCGCCTCGCCCGACTCCTCTGCGCGCTCGCGCCCGCCGTGCTCGCCTCCCGCGGTCTTGCCGAAAACCAGCCTCTTCCTGATTTCCGCGCCCCCGATCTGAATGGCGTGCCCCGTACCCTGGCCGACTACTCCGGCAAGGCAACCCTCGTCCTGTTCTGGACTCCCGCCAACGCCCGTTCCCGCTCGGCCCTTTGCGCCGCCGCGTCGCTGGCTGCAGGATACCCCCAGTGCAACCTCGTGACGCTGGTCTCCGGCGACGTCGGCCGCAACGACATTAGCCAGGCCCTCCAGGCCTGCAAGGACCGCCCGCCCGTACTGCTCGACTCCGATCGCCGCGCCTTCGGTGACTACCAGGTGATTTCCCTTCCAACCCTGTTGGTTGCTGGTGCGGACCGCAAGCTGAAAGCGAAGCTTGCCGGCTTCGGAGTCGAGGGGCTCGGGCAGGCGCAGACGGCCCTCGATGCCCTCTACGGCCGTCAGAAGACTGCCGGGGCGGCTACGCCAGATGCCGCCCCGGAGGCTCTTCAACGCTACTCCATGGCCCGCCGCTTCGCCGGACTGGGCCTCTCCGACCAGGCCGTGAGCACCCTTCGATCAGTCACCACCGGCTTCCCCGCCTTCCGCCCCGCTTGGCTCGACCTCGCTTACCTCCACATCGCCGCCGGCCGGTCCGACGAAGCCGCGGCCTGCCTCTCCAAGGCAGTCGAACTCGACAAAGCCGCCAACGACGCAGCCGCCGGCATGGCCTGGCTCGCCTGGAAGCGCGGTGACCTCGAACAGGCCCGCTCCTGGGCCTCCCGCGTGCCCGCCGCCGACCCGAACGCCAAGCTGATCGGAGACATCCGCTGATGCGCCGCCAGCCGCCCATCTCGCCCCACCTGCCCGCCGCGCTCCTGCTGGCCGCCGCTCTGGCTTTCCTTCTCGCGCCCCAGGCCGGCGCCGCCCAGGATCCCCCCGCCGCTGCCGCCCCAACCGCCTCCGATGCCTGCCTCAAGTGCCACGCACCCATCCAGACCGCCCTCAAGCGGAAGCTGAAGCACGCCGCCGTCGACATGGGGTGCGACTCCTGCCACATCAACCACCGCGACAAGCAGGCTGCCCAAACCAAAACTGAACACTACCTCACCGGCAAGCAGTCAGAGCTCTGCGCCGGTTGCCACGACTACAAGGACAAGGCCATCGCCGCCGCCCACAAGGGCCAGCCCTTCGAAACCGCCGAGTGCTCCGGCTGCCACGACCCCCACGCCTCTGACCGTCCCAAGCTCATCGCCGCTCAGGCCCACGGCCCCTTCGATGCCCGCCAGTGCGATAGCTGCCACAAGGCCCCCAAGGACGGCAAAATCGCTCTGACCGCCGCCTCCACCTCTGAACTCTGCTTCACCTGCCACGCCGACCTCCAGGAGCGCTACACCAAGGCCAAGTCCAAGCACACCCTGCTCTCCTCCGACATCAACACCTGCACAGACTGCCACGATCCCCACGCCACCAACCAGGCCCGAGCCCTGAAACGCCCCGTCACCACCCTTTGCACCACCTGCCACTCCGGCCTCACTGAAGAGAAGAAGTTCGTCCACGAGCCCGTCAAAGGCTCCTGCGCCATCTGCCACGACGCCCACGGCTCAGAGCACTCCAAGAACCTCCACGCCCCCGTTGAGACTCTCTGCCTGGAATGTCACAACACCAAGACCGCGCCCAGGTTGTTCGACGGCAAGGAAACCACTCTCTTCAGTGGGAAGGTCACCCTGCCGCCCCAGTCCTACTCCGAAATCAAGACCATCGAGATCACAAAGGGGCGCTTCGGCCATCCCACAGGCAATCACCCGGTCTTCGCCGATGCCAAGGACGGCAAGCCGGGCTTCAATTGCCTCACCTGCCATCTTCCGCATGCAGCCAACGGCAGCCTGCAACTCCTGGTGACCGAAGAGCCGACCACCATGACGCTCTGCAACAAGTGCCACAAATAGGAATCTTACTGCCATGAGAACGCCAATCATCCCCGCCCTGGTCCTGCTGGCCGCCGCCGGAGCCGTCGTGAACGCCGCCGACAAGCCGGCGAAGAAAGCCGCCAATGCTGCCGCCGCCCAGCCGCGCGACCTCGTCTGGCCCCTGCCTCCTGAAACGCCGCGCATCCGCTGGCAAACCCAGTACCGTGACCTGGATGAGATCAAGGGGAAGAAGCAGCTCTCTTGGATGGAGAAGGTCGCCGGCGCCAAGCCCGCGTCGGAGAGGATCTTCATGCGCGCACCCTACGGTGTAACCGTCGACTCGCGCGGGCGCATCTTCGTCGCCGACTCAGGCCCATCGGCCTCGCCGTCGATGAGAGCGACCGCCTCTTCGTCTCTGACTCATTCCTCCACGATGTTCTGGCTTTCGACGCTGACGGGCGCGTCCTCGGCCGCATGGGCATCAACGAACTCGGCCGGCCCGCCGGCATCGCCATCGACAAGAAGCGCCACCTCCTCTACGCCGCCGACGTCAAGAACAACCGCATTGCCGTCTTCGATATCGGGAATCTCACGTTCTTGCGCTTTCTCGGCGGGCCCGTCTCGCAGGGCGGCCGCGAACCCGGCCGCTTCCTGTCCCCCACCAACGTTGCCGTGGACGGTGAAGGCAAGCTCTACGTCACCGACACTTTCAACCACCGCATCCAGATCTTCGACGCCGCCGGCAAGTTCGTTCGCGCCTTCGGCTCCCACGGCGTGCGTCCCGGCCAGTTTGTCCGCCCCAAGGGCATCGCCGTCGATTCGCAGGGACACATCTACGTCGCCGACGCAGAATTCAACAACTTCCAGGTCTTCTCCCCCACCGGCCAGATTCTCATGGCCGTGGGGAGCCTCGGCGAGCAACCCGGCGAGTTTTCTCTCATCGCCGGTCTGCACATCGACGCCGAGGACCGAGTTTTTACCACAGAGCAGTACGGCGGGAGGGTCCAGGTCTTCAAGTACCTGGCAAGCCCGCCCGGCGCCGTCGGGAAGGAGGTCGCTGCCTCGAAGAAGTAGCCTCGTGCGATTTGCGGCCCCAGGGCATTCGTTCCCTCGGGTGTCCGCCTACTAACAACCAGATTGATCCTTACTATCACAAAAGGAACTATTTCCATGAAGACACGTTCGATTCTGATTGTTGCTCTCACCCTCGTCTTCGCAATGAGCGCATCCGCTCAGCTTGCCAAGACGAATCTGGGCGCTCACAACATCGGCGGTACCAACGGCTGCAAGTCCTGCCACGCGCCCCACAACGGCTCGGTCGCTACCGGTCTCACTGACCAGTCCACCGGTAAGATCCTGCTCTGGGACCGCGCCATCAGCCAAGTCGTCTACGGTACCTACACCTCGCCGACCATGAAGAACCCGGTGACGGAAATTGGCGGCACAACTCTGCCCACCAACACCGACGACCGTATCTATTCGCTGCTCTGCATGAGCTGCCATGACGCCACCATTACCCCCAGCATCGCCATCGGCGCCACCAAGAACATCGGCTCTGGCGATGCGGCCACCTCTTCCTATGGTCTGCGCAACGACCACCCGGTCAACATGGCTCACAACGCCACTCTGCAGCCCACGTTGAACGCCGACACCATCGTCACCAGCGGTACCGACGCGCTGGCGCTCTTCGGAGCCAACAAGACCGTCCAGTGCGCCTCCTGCCACGAACCCCACAACAACACCAACGGGGACTTCCTGCGCATCGCCAACACCAACGGCACGGCTCTCTGCCTCAAGTGCCATAAGTAGAAGCCTACACCTGCCGGGGATGCGGGCTCTGGTCGCGCCCGCATCCCTGCCGGACTTTTCCTGGGGATGCTGACCTTCACATCAAGACTCATGCGGTGTAGTGCGACCCAACTCGTCTTCCTGTTGCTCGCCGCTCAATTGGGCTTGGCTCAAAACCACATCAATAACCTCTCCGGAGCCGTGACCACGGGCTTCTACAGCACCCATGCCATCAGCCCGCGTAACCAGCAACTGCGTTTCGTCCCCCTCACCCTCGACCTCGACTTCGCCGGTTATTACGGCCACCCTGACTTCCTGAGCTATGACGTTCGCCCCGTCCTCACCTTGGGGCCGCAGGCCACTGAGGCCGGCTTCATCGGAGGCAACGGGGTCTCCGCGTCGGCCACCTTCCTTCGCACCCGCTCCTTCCCGCTCAGAGTCTTCTACGACAACATCCAGCGCGAAGATGTGTACTACGGCGCCCTCACCCAGATCTCCGGCTACCGCGCCATCAACCACAATCGCAACGCC
>JACRKW010000248.1 GCA_016215215.1 Acidobacteriota bacterium | reverse complement strand
GACCTCGGTGCTGACCATCGGGGGGAGCATTTACGATCCGGGCTTCCAGGGGCTGCTGGACGAGGTGCGGGTGTCGTCGGTGGTGCGGACGCCGGACTGGATCGTGACCGAGTACCGGAACCAGGATGCGCCGGGGACGTTTAGCACGGTGGGTCTGGAGGAGGGCGGATCGCAGGGAGTGCAGGTGGCTGCACCGGTGTTTACACCGGCCGGCGGGGCCTATCAGGGGCCGCAGAGCGTGAGTATAACGACGGCGACCGGGGGCGCCTCCATCCGGTACACCACCGACGGGACCACGCCGACCCCGGCCATTGGAACGATCTACAGCGGGCCGGTCAGCGTGGCGGCGAGCATGACGCTGAAGGCCATCGGTTACAAGGCGGGGCTGACCGACAGCGCGGTGACAGCGGCGGCATACACCATCACGCCGGTGGTGCAGATCACCGTGGCATCGCAGCCTTCGGGGCTTTCGGTACTGGCCGATGGTGTAGCCTGCACCACGCCGTGCTTGCTGCAGTGGGCGTCGGGGACGGCGCATACGATCTCGGCGCCGGCGGCGGTGGCCGGGGGCGCCGGGACGCAGTATGCATGGACAAGCTGGTCGGACGGCGGGGCGGCGGCGCATTCGGTGACCGCGCCGGCGGTAGCGGCGGTCTACACGGCCGTGTACAAGACGCAGTTTACCCTCACCACGCAGGCTAGTCCGGCGGCGGGCGGAGCGATCACGCCGGCCAGCGGCTGGTACGACAGCGGCGCTGTGGTGCAGGTGAATGCGGCGGCAAACCAGGGCTATACGTTTGCGGGGTTTTCGGGCGCGCTGAGCGGGACGGTAACGCCGCAGAACGTGACGATGGGCGGGCCGTTGACGGTGACGGCAAGCTTTACGGCGGTGGGTGGAGGTGGCGGGGGCGTGCCGTGGTACGCGTCCGGGGGGACGTGGAGCAACCGGAAGCTGATCACGGTGGACCGGACGAAGGTGAGTGGGAGCGTGAATCTGACGAACTTCCCTTTGCTGTTTTCGGTGACGGACCAGAATCTGCGGCACACCTCGAGCGGGGGCAGTACGGGGAAGGCGGACGGCAGCGACATTCTGTTTACGGGCTCCGACGGGGTGACCAAGCTGGACCACGAGCTGGAGTCCTACGACGGGGCGACGGGGACGGTGGTGGCGTGGGTGCGGGTGCCGGTGCTGTCGGTTTCGGCCGACACGCTGCTGTATGTGTACTACGGCAACGCGGCGGCGGCGAATCAGCAGTACGCAAACGGGGTGTGGGACAGCAACTTCAAGGGGGTGTGGCACCTGGGCGGGGCGGGGTCGGTGGCGGCGGATTCGACCGCCAACGGGAACAATGGGGCCAAGCCGAGCCCGGCGTCGCCGGCGCCGGTGGCGGGCAAGATCGGGGTGGGGCACCAGTTTAACGGGACGACGGACGTGATCCGGGTGCCGGACGCCAACTCGCTGGACCTGACGACGGCGATGACGATATCGGCGTGGATCAAAGCGGTGGGGTGGCCGACGGCGTTTGGGGACGCGATAGTGAACAAAGAGGGCAACTACGCGCTGCGGACGGGGAACCAGACGACCCAATTCGACGTGCTGTGGTGGAACGGGTCGTGGATCAGGAACGTGCGGACGGCGTCGCCTACGACCGGGGTGTGGCACCACGTGGTGGGCCAGGCGAGCGGAAACGACGCCTACCGGATCTACGTGGACGGGGTGGCGGTGTCTGGGGCGTCGGGCAACTGGTACCCGCTGGGCAGGGACTTGACCTCGGTGCTGACCATCGGGGGGAGCATTTACGATCCGGGCTTCCAGGGGCTGCTGGACGAGGGACCTCGGTGCTGACCATCGGGGGGAGCATTTACGATCCGGGCTTCCAGGGGCTGCTGGACGAGGTGCGGGTGTCGTCGGTGGTGCGGACGCCGGACTGGATCGTGACCGAGTACCGGAACCAGGATGCGCCGGGGACGTTCTATTCCGTCGGCGCGCAGCAGTAGCCTGGCTTCAGACGCGGTAACAGCCAAGGACGCGCAGCATGTCGGCGAGTTCCTGCAAATGGCCAAGGGCCCGCTGAACGCGTTGCTCCTCGACCGATCCCAGTAGATCGACGTAGAACAGGTATTCCCAGGGCTTGCCACGGAGGGGGCGGGATTCGATCTTGGTCAGAGACAGGTCGCGCAGCGCGAACGCACTGAGCGCTTTAAAGAGCGAACCTGCCTGATTGCGTGTTGTGAAGACGAGAGAGGTCTTCCAGCCTTTCTTTCCCGTTTCGTCGAGTTGGAGCGGTCGCTGGTTGTTCCGCCGTAGGAGAAAGAACCGGGTGAAGTTCTGCCGGTCGTCTTCGATGGAACGGCGCAGGATGCGGGCTCCGTATATGCCCGCTGAAACGGCCGAGGCGATGGCAGCGGCATCCGTCAAACCCTGCTCCATCACCATCTTGACGCTCCCCGCCGTATCGTAAAACGGCACACGCTCCATTGCGGGGTTCTCAGCCAGGAAACGCAAACACTGATTGAGAGCTACGGGGTGAGAGAACACACGGCGAATGGCCTTGTAACCTACCCCCGGCGGGGCGATCAAGTTGTGAACAATCCGGACATTTGTCTCCGCAATAATGGTGTGGTCGAATTGCAGAAGGTGGTCATAGTTCTCGTGAACCGACCCATGGAGGGTGTTCTCGATGGGGATGACAGCAGCGTCCACCTTGCCGTCCTGGAGCGCAGCAAACACTTCCTCAAATCGCTGGCAGGGCTGGACCACACAATTCCGCCCGAGAAACCGCAGGGCGGCCTCGTGGCTGAAGGCGCCGAGTTCTCCCTGGAAGGCAGCGCGATGCAGGCGGGTCTTAGGAGGCATGTGAGTAATGAGAGCTGAGTTGGTACTACGGTATGCTCTGACTGTTGTCGATTTCAACATCACAACTTGAATCTGTTCCGATTTCGGAACAGAATCGGGAGAGCGGTCCAATCAGCCATTCCACCGTAGGCAGCAAGTTGCTTTCTTTGTTAGGCTTGCTGTTAGAGACGAAAGGCCCGGAGAGGAATTCGCCACATCCCGGAGTGCCACCGATCATATCATGGATGAGCCAGGCCAGAGACTGAAACAGGCCAGAGAGCGTCTGGGTCTGCGCTACCGGGACGTGGAGGAGTTGAGTCTGCAGATCGCCGAATGGCGGCGAAACGGCGAATTCACTGTCCCTTTGAGTAGGCTTGCGGATATCGAGAATCGAGGCGTCGTTCCAGCGCTCTTCAAACTATACTCCCTGTGCGCGATCTACCGTTTGGACTTGGCGGAGGTAATGCGGTGGTACGGGGTGGACCCTGGCGACCTGGTCTCGGACTCCCGGGCGCTGGTTCCGGAGAGAACTCACATCTATGGATTCGGACGAAAACCGCTTGGCCGAGTTCATACCGGCGGGGTGCAGATTCCGCTCTCACTCGACCCCGGGCTGGACCTCAACAAGACCACGTTCCTAAGCCGGTTCATACAGAGTTGGGGAATGCTGCCGCTGATGCTGGTGGCAGGTATGGACCCCAGCAACTACCAATACGCCCATGTCGGATTGGACGACTGGTTCATGTACCCGCTGATCGAGCCGGGCAGCCTGCTGCTGATCGACGAAAAGAAGACCCAGGTCGCGTCCTCGGGGTGGAAGAGCGAGTACGACCGGCCGCTGTACCTTTTGGAGCACCGAGAAGGGTGGCTCTGTGCGTGGTGCAGCATGTCGGGAGAAACGCTCATTGCGCAACCCCATCCGGCCTCGGGTGAGGTTCCGATGGTGTTCGCCAATCCGGCCGAGGTAGAGGTGATCGGACTTGTGGTCGGCGTTGCTAGCCGGCGCGACCGGCCACGCCGCCGCCGCATTCGTTCCTGATCAGATCGAGCAATAGCTCCAGGTCGCCAATAAACAGCGCCCGCTCTGCGCCGGATGCAGACGCGGGGATCACATTCCGGTAGGGCGCCAGGCGGATCCAATTCTCCACCAGGGTTCGGCGCGGCGTGGACTGCTCCGCCATGTACAGGTTGAGATCGGCCCGCTGCTGTTCCAGGTTCAGGTCCAGCCAGTCCAGGAAGACGCGCTCGTGGCTCGATCTCATCGCCTGGTCGGCGTCCGCCTCGCCGAACACCATCGCCAGTCCATGATGCTGGTATCGGCCGGAGTCTGAGTTGCGCAGAGCGGCCAGATAGACCAAGCGCCCATAGGTTGTCGGGATCTGGGAAAGAGTCCTCCCCCACAGATCCTTCGAGGATCGCCGGGAATCGCCCACTCGTTCTTCTCTCTGCACGTTGCTCCCTGAGACATACCATTATTCGGAAAACAGGCGGCGGAGTCAAACGAAACAAGGCACGGAAGAGGATAACGTCAAAACGGCATCCACGCAGTGCCGCTGTTCCGATTTCGGAAAATCTCTGCCAAATCAGTTGGGCGACGGAATTCTAAGGGTACTCTCTGTTCGGAACACCAATTCCACCTGAGAGGACTCAACCGAATGACTAAGCGAATGCTACTCGCACTGCTGCTCTCGCTGCCTGCTTTCAGTTCGGCGGGCGAAGTGAAGATCGACCCGTTCCCGCCTTGCCTGCCTTGCTCGCCCGTGCCCGAGCCACCACCTGACGGCGGGTTACAGCCCCGAACTTAACCGACTTCGCCGGCCATGCCCAACGGGGCGGCGAGTGCCGTCCGGCCGCCCCACCCGCGAGCGGGTTCATTGCACTTGCGTAAGTGAGCCATCTGTTACCATTGGGGAGTCTTTCGACTGCAATGTCTGAAGCCTCCGTCAAAGTCCTGGGGTACCTGGTGAGTCTAGTCTGGGCCTCCGGTACCTTCTTCACCGCCGCCCTTGTGTCCAGGCTCTTTGCCCTCGACCTGGACTCCCGCTATAGCGCTCTTGTCCGGGTGCTGTCTTTCCAGCTTGCGCGATCTCTGGTCTTGCTCTGCCTGCGGCCGCCAACCAACGCCTACGCTTGGATCTATCTCGTGACGGAGCCGATCGTGCTGTTGCTTTATGTCTTCGTCATCTTGGAGATCTACCAGCAGGTGTTTGAAAGCTACAGGGGCCTCTCGGTGTTGGGACGCCGCAGCCTCTGGACGGCGCTGGCATGCAGTATGGCGGTGTCGTTGGTGAGCCATCGAAGCGAGTTCGATTTCTCCAACGAGCCAATCCGGCGGCTGCGCTCGCTCCTGCTGTTGGAAACCACCGTGTGCAGCACACTGCTGGTATTCCTGGTGATCGTAGTGGCTTTCCTGGCATGGTACCCAGTGCCGGTGAGGCGGAACCTACTTGTCTATGCCTTTGGCTTTTCTCTGTTCTTTGCATCCCTTTCGGTGAGCGACTTTCTCAGAAACCTGGATCCTGTCAAGAATACCAAGCTTGGCAATCTGGTGAGGTTGGGCGGCACGACCGGTTGTCTGATCGGATGGCTTGCACTGTTCCGGAGGAAGTGGGAAGAGGTGCCTGAGCGGGTGATGGTCCCGCAGGGCGCCATCACAAGCCAGTTGCTGGCTCAATTGGAGGCGATGAACAAGGTGTTGACCACTGGCAAAAAGCCGGCTCAATACACAGTTTGACGGCTAGTACCATCTGGCCTGCGCGGGCGATTGCATCCAGGAGAGGATAGGAATAGGATAGGACCAACTCAAAGACATGAGCATGACTCCGCTGGAATGGATGGTTCTGCTTTGCATCCTATTGCTGGGGATGCTGACCTGGACGTTCAGCCGCATCGCGTTTGCCAAGCACGGGCAGATTGATCTGGAGGCGTGGTGGATCGCCTATTCTCCTGAACGCTACCGGCCGATGCGCCGCATGCTGAGTGCCGATGACTTCAAATACTTACGTTCGGCGCCCGGATTCCGGCCCGAAATGGTACGACGATTGCGGCGCCAGCGAGCCGCCGCGTTTGCAGCATATCTTCAAGACATGCGTGCCGACTTTACCCGGCTGCAAATGGTAGGCCGGGCGATGGTCATGGCCGGCGGGGTCACTCCAACGGTTCGTGATGAACTGTTCCACCAAAAGGTCCTGTTCACACGCAACTACTGCCAGGTCCAGCTTGGATTGCTGGCCTACCGTCTGGGCATAGGCAGCGTGGATGTTTCCAGGCTGCTCGAGTCCATGCGCAGCGCCGCGGCTTACTTCGAACCGCTGATGACTCCTACCGCGGCTTGATCCCACACACTTTGCTATGGCCGCCCGCACGTGCGCTTCGCCCGCGCATCCTCGCAAGTCATTCGTATCGGAGCGCCTCGGTCGGGTTCAGCCGGGATGCCCGGTTGGCCGGGAGGATCCCGAACACAATGCCGACCACAAACGACACCCCGAAGGCCACCCCGATCGACAGCGCAGAGACGGGGATTCGCACCTCATCCTGCAAGGCGTTGGCAGCCAGAGGCGCGGCAACGCCGGCGAGGATCCCCAGCATCCCCCCGCCCACCGAGATCAACACTGCCTCCAGCAGGAACTGAAGCAGCACAGCCCGCCGTGAGGCTCCCAGGGACATGCGCACGCCGATCTCCCGCGTACGCTCTGTTACTGTCACCAGCATGATGTTCATGATGCCGATTCCGGAGATCAGCAGCGCAATGGCGGAAACCAGGATCAGCACCAGCGTCAGCACTGAAGCGACAGTGGACGCTGTCTCAAGAATCGCCGTCAGGTTCTGTACCGCGTAACGGGCGCCCTGCCGGTGCCGCGAGGCCAGTAACTCGGCCAGTGACCGCGTCACGGCCGGCACATCCTCCGCCGCGCGCACCTGCAGGTACATCGGGTCCACACGCTCTACCGGCTCGAAAAAGCGCTGCACGGTGAAGGGGATGAGGGCGGCCCCAGTATCCCCCAGTTCCGATTGCCCGAAGGTGGATGTCCGTTCCTTGAAGACTCCCACAATTGTGAACTGCAGGCCGTGGATTTTGATGACCTGGCCCAGTGCCGGGTTCGAGGCGCCGAACAGCGCCTGGGCCAGCCGTTCGTCGAGCAGTGCCACCTTCTGCCGGAGCGCGATATCGGAGGGATCGAAAAACCGCCCGCCCAGCAGCTTCAGGTTCCGCACCTGGGAATAGAACTCATCGGTGCCGATCACGCGTACGTCGCGCTCGCGGCCGTCGAGCACGATCCGGTCCGTCGAGTTGATGACGGCTGAAGCGGCCACGATGCGGCCGTCCAACTGCCTTCGTGCGGCCTCCACGTCGGCCAACTTGACGTAGTCGGCGTCCGCCTTGGCCGAATCCTGGGTGCCTGCGTCATAGTAGGCGGAAACCAAGTTCGACCCGATGCCGCGGATCTTGTCCAGGATCAGGTCGCGGGACGTGATTGAGATGGTCACAACCAGGATCACGCTCGCGTTGCCGAACAGCAGTCCGAGGGCCGTCAGCATGGTCCGCACGCGGTTGGCCTGCAAAGCCTGGTAAGAGAACTTGAACGCCTCGTAGAAGAACTGCAGCGGCGGCATCACCCTCCAGTCTAGTCGGCTAGGCCTTCTTCTCGGGCGAAGCGCCCCCGGCCGCAAAGCCGGGTTTGCGCCGCGCCCTGGTTTCCTGCTCGTAGGCGTAGGCGAGCTTGAACAGCACCGGTTCGCTCCAGGCCCTGCCGAAGAACGAAAGCCCCACGGGCAGCCCGCGATGGAACGCGGCCGGAACGGTGATGTGGGGGTAGCCGGCCACCGCCGCGGGTGTTGTGGAGTCCGGCGTGCCCGAATCTCCGTTCACCCAGTCCGTGAACCAGGCCGGACCCGAACTCAGCGTCACAATCGCGTCCAGCCCGTGCTTGGCCAGCACCCAGTCGATGCCCTCGTCTCTCGATAGCCGCAGGCAGTCGCGACGGGCGTCCAGATAGGCCTTGTCGGTCAGCGGCCCTTTGGCCTCGCTCTGCACCAGTATCTCCTGCCCAAACCAGGGCATCTCGCGCGCCTTGTTCTTTTCGTTGAACTCGATCAACTCAGGAAGGGATCGCACGGGCCTGCCCTCAGGCTGGGCGCCAAGGTAGGCATTCAGGCCGGCCTTGAACTCATAGCGCATGACCACCCCTTCGGGCTCGCTCCACTTGCCGTGCGATGGCATGTCGGCTTCGTCGATTACCTCCGCACCGCAGCGCCTGAGCACGTCCACCTGCGCCGTGAGGATACGGTCCAGTTCGGCGTGCTTCTCGTAGAATTTCCGGGCGATGCCGATACGAGCGCCCTTCAGTCCCGCCGGGTCCAGCGACTTCAGATACTCGCCCCTGCCGCCCATGGCGGCCAGCAGCAGCGCGGCGTCGCGGATTGTGCGCGCCATGGGACCGGCGGTGTCCTGGGAGTGCGAGATAGGGATAATGCCCGCGCCACCCAGCAGCCCGAGCGTCGGCTTCAGTCCCACAATGCCGTTGATCGACGCCGGGCTGATCACCGATCCGTCCGTCTCGGTGCCTACGGCGGCCGCGCACAGGCCCGCCGCCACTGCCGCGCCAGAGCCGGAACTCGAGCCGGACGGATTACGGTCCAGCGCATATGGGTTCTTCGTCTGCCCCCCACGCCCGCTCCAGCCGCTGGAAGAATGTGTGGACCTGAAGTTGGCCCACTCACTCAGATTGGTCTTGCCCAGGAACAACGCCCCGGCAGCGCGTAACGCTGAGGCCACCGCGGCGTCCTTGGGCGGTCTCCAGCCTTCCAGCGCCAGCGATCCCGCGGTTGTCGTCATAGCATCGGCTGTATCGATGTTGTCCTTCAACAACAGCGGCACTCCGTGCAGGGGCGAGCGAGGACCTTTCTCCCGGCGCTCCCGGTCCAATGACGCGGCCTCTTCGAGTACCCGCGGGTTCAACTCAATCACTGAATTGAGGCTGGGTCCGCGGCGATCCACCGCCGCAATGCGATCCAGGTACCAGGCGGCTATTGCGCGCGAGTTCCACCGTCCCGTTTTCAGGCCTTCGGCCACCTCGGCCAGGCTGAGTTCCAGCAGGTCCACGCCACCGTGGCTGTCATTCTCCGGCACGCAGGAGGTCAGTACCGCGGCTGCGCCGGCTCCGAGACCGGCCCCAAGAAACGTTCGTCGCACCATGCCGGGCATTGTACAACCCAGCGCCTACCACATGTGGCAAAACCCATCCGCCTCGGTGACCCGGACATCGATGCCGAACAGATCGCTGAGCGGCTTCGCGGCGAGAGCCGCCTGCTTGGGCCCGTCGGAGTGGATCCGGCCGTCGCGCAGCGTGATGACGCGGCCGATCTCGGGGATGATGTCGGGCAGGTGGTGGGTGACCAGGATAATGGTGACGCCGGCGCGGGCCAGCTTGCGCATGGCGTCGCGCACTTCATGTTGGGCGCGGACGTCCAGGCTGTTGGTGGGCTCGTCCAGGACCAGGGCCCGCGGCTCGTGAACGAGCGCGCGGGCGAAGACCGCGCGGCGGATCTCGCCGCTGGACATGCCGGTTAGCGGGCGGTCCGCAAGGTGGCCGATGTCGAAAAAATCGAGTGCCTGGCGGGCCTTGGTCTCCATCCACGGCTCGACCACGTGATTGGGCCAGATGCCGATGCTCCCGAAAAAGCCGCTAAGGGCGGTCTCCAGGGCCGGGTACGGCTTGGTGCAGGTCTCCACCAGGTCGTTGGTGACGATGCCCAGCAGCGCGCGGAGCTCGAACAGGTGCCACACCTCCTTGCCCCAGACGCGCAAATGGCTGGCTGGCGCGGGATAGCGCGGGTAGACCTCCCGTGTGATCGCTTTGATCAAGGTAGACTTGCCGCTGCCGTTAGGGCCCAGGATGGCCACGTGCCCACCCGCCTCGACGGTGAAGGTGACTTCGCGCAGGGCCGTGCGGCCGTCATAGTGCACGGTCACGTTTTCGAACTCGATGAGGGCCGGCATGAATCTGCCATTCTATCGGAGCGCGTGTTAGCCTCGAAATTTGCGGCCCTCCTTACCCTTAGCTCTGATCCTCCTCGCGCAGGCGCTCCTGCTGTTCACGGTGCCGGATCTGTTGCCGGTGTGGACCGACGAGCTTTTCACGCTGCAGACCATCCCGCGGCCGCTGGTCGAGATTGTGCCGGTATTGCAGCGGGACATCCATCCGCCGCTGTACTACTTCCTCTTGCATTGGTGGCCTTGGCGCTCCCTGGCCGGGCTGAGGGTGGTGTCGGGACTCTGGGCGCTGGTCGCCACCTTGCTGCTGGACCGTTTCTGGACCAGCCGTTGGCGCCCCTGGCGGCGCTGGCTGGCTCTGGCGTTGTTCGCCTTCTCCCCCTGCCTGCTGCTCTATGGGCGCATGGCGAGGTCGTACTCCATGCAGGCGGCTCTGGCCGTGGCTGTCGTGGCGGGGCTGTGGCGGTGGACCAGGCGCGGCGAGGGATGGCGTTCCG
>JACRKW010000247.1 GCA_016215215.1 Acidobacteriota bacterium | reverse complement strand
CGGACGCTGGTCCGCCTGGCCAACGACTGGCGCGGTTAGGTCTTCCCATGCAGCCAGTATTCAGGCGCGACTTCATCGCCGCCGCGGCGGCGCTCGCTCTGCCGGCGTCGGCCCAACAGCGGGATCGCGTTGTCGCGGTCGGCGACGTTCATGGCGACCTGGACCGGTTCATCGACGTGCTGTCGATGGCCGGACTGGTCGGCGACCGCCAGCAGTGGACGGGCGGCTCGGCGCAACTGGTCCAGTTGGGGAACCTCGTGGGCCGCGGGCCCAAGAGCCGCGAGGCGATCGATTACCTCAGGAAATTGGGATTGGAAGCCCGGAAGGCCCGCGGGCGGGTCTGGTGCCTCACCGGCAGCCAGGAAGCGATGCGCATGTACGGCGACCTGAGTGACGTGCCGGCGCAGGAGTACGGCCTCTACGCCAACAAGAAGAGCCAGGCCGCGCGGGAGCGCCTCTACCAGTTGCACATCGCCCAGATGGAGGCCACCGGCGACATCCGGAAGCGGCTGGATCTGAACCTCGGCTACAGGCAGCAGTGGGAGAAGGAGCACCCTCTGGGGGAGATGGAACTGCTCCAGGCATTTTCCGCGCAAGGCGTCTACGGCAAGTGGCTGGCGGAGCAGCAGGCGGCCCTGCGGCTGGCCGATACCCTGTTCGTCCACGCCGGGATCTCCCCGAAGTACGCCGAATGGAGCGAGAGCCGCCTGAACAGCCGCGTGAAGGAAGAACTGGCCACGGGGGCCAAGCCGGGAGACGACGCCATCTGCCGCGATCCGCGGGGACCGCTGTGGTGGCGGGGCTTCGCCCAGGATTCCGATGCATCCCTGGAGGCGCACGTTGGGCAGTTGCTGAGCAGGCACGGCGTGAAGCGGATTGTCGTGGGCCACTCGCCTACCGAGGGCAGAGGAGTGGTCAGCCGGCTCGGCGGGAAGCTGATCCTGGCCGATGTAGGGCTGTCGAGCCGGTTCGGCGGCCGCAGGGCCTGCGTGGTGATCGAAGGCGGCGAGGCGGCCGCTCTCGACCAGGGCCAACGCCTTCAGCTCAGGTAGGAGCCGGAGAAGATCTCGTCGAAGATCGACGGCTTGCGCACCGTCCAACCGAAGAAGCGGGCCGCCTTGGTGGAGCCGGCCTTGAGATCCATGGCCAGGCAGTCGGCGATCGGTCCCAGTTGCTGCCGGGCGGTCTCCACGGGGATGAACTCCACCTTGTCCTCGATGCCGCTGGCCTTGGCCACCGCGCGGGCGATCTTGCCGGTGGTTTGGGGCATTCCGCCGCAGGCGATGAAGAGTTCGCCCGGGGCCGGCGAGGTGACGGCGCGCAGGTACAGATCGGCCAGGTCGTCGATGTGGATGGTGGACCAGTGGTTCTCGCCGTTGCCGACGATGCGGACAGCGCCGCGCTCCCTGGCGCTTTGGAAGAGCCCTGCCAGCGCACCGCCCTTGCGTCCGTGAACCATGCCGGGGCGCAGCACCACGCTCTTGACGTCGCGTTCCTTTGCAGCGCAGACCATCTCTTCCACCGCCGGCCGCCAGGCGACCAATGGAGGCGGCTTGAGCATGGACACCTCGCCCACCATCCGCCCGCCCGTGTCGCCGATCACCCAAACGCCGCTGCTGTACACAAACGGCTTGCCGGAACCGGCCAGGGCGTCCAGCATGGCGCCCACCGCCGCTGAATCGCGCGTGCCCGCGCCGGCGCCGAACTTCATCGCCGCGTGGATCACCGCTTCGGCATCGGCCGCGGCAGAACGCAGGCCCTCGAGGTCTTCCAGGTCCCCAACACGAGACACAAACCCCCTCGATTCAAGCAAATGGGCCCTGTCTTGATTGCGGGCCAGGCCGACCACCTGGTGGCCGGCTGCCTTCAGAGCATCGCAGACGGCTCCACCGATGTAACCCGTTGCTCCCGTGACTAGAATCTTCATCAAAAAGTCTCCAAAAACCTGACGCTCAGACAGACAGTGTAGCGTCAAACCAAAACCAGAGTACAACGCCGCAGAGCGTTGGCGAACTTGAAACCTCCGCAGAGGAGGGGATGCACCCAATGGAAGGAAGGCCCTGTGGCTGGGAGCCGCAGGGCCTTCTTTGAGGGGCTAGTGAGGGGCTGGGTCCCCTCACGGATGTTTGAAGTCGATGACGACTTTAGTTGCCTTCCAAGATTGCAGTTAGAAGGCCAAACTTGCAGCTTCATAGAATCATGGAGTTACGCGCTGAATCTGTCGGCCGGCCAGCCTGGGTGGGGCATATCACTAAGGGGTTCCCGACCTATAGGGTGAGATTCCACACCCAATCGTACAATTACTCGTGCAGGCCGGCTCGAAGGACGCCCTCAAAAGCGTAGAGGCCGTGTGGCTGGGAACCGCACGGCCTCCGTCAGAGGGGCTTGTGAGGAGCTGGGCCTCCTCACGGGGATGCAATTAAGTCGATGACGACTTATGTGTTGTAGTCATTATGCATTGCAGACAAGAGAGTCTGCAAGTATTTTTTTATTATATACATTTCAGACAGGATTGACGCCTAGCCGAGGTAGCGTTTCAGGTCCGGATTGAGCAGCTTCTGAACGTCGGGGGAGTCGAGATCCTGGCGGCGAAGCAGCCTGGGCGCGAGCTTCTGGACCTTCTCCACCGGCAGCTGGTTCATGGCCTGGAATGCGGCCTGGACGGAGCGGTAGCCGATCTGGAAAGGATCCTGGGCCACCAGTGAGTCGATGACGCCTTCACGGAGTTGATCGATGAGGGCAGGCGACCAATCGAAGCCAACCAGCGGGACCTTGCTCTGGCGGGACTTCAGCGCCTGGGCAGCGCCCACTGTGGCGCCTTCGTTCACCGCAAAGACGGCATCGAGCGCGGGCAGGGCCGTGAGGATGTTCTCGGTGACGGCCATGGACTTGGCGTAATCCGAGTACGCATACCTTTTGTCGGCGATCTGGATGCCTGGAAAAGCCGACCGAAGATGCTCCTCAAAGCCCTGCTCCCGGGCCATGGTGGAAGCCACGCCAGGGACGCCCGCCACGATGGCCACTGTCCCCTTGGCGCCGCAGATGGCGGCAACGCGCTCGGCAGCCAGTTTGCCCGCGGCGTAGTTGTCGGTGGCCACCCAGGAGGCGTAGGCCTTCGAGGCCAGGCCGGAGTCGAAGATGACCACCGGGATGCCGAGCCCGGCGGCGCGCTCGACTGCGCCGG
>JACRKW010000274.1 GCA_016215215.1 Acidobacteriota bacterium | reverse complement strand
GGATGGGATAGACGCGGGGCAGCACGGCGCGGGCTCCGGGCTCAGCAGTTGGCACGGTACCACTCGAGGGTGCGGCGGAGGCCGTCCTCAAAAGTGAATTGGGGGGCGTGGCCGAGATCGCGTACGGCTGCGGCTGTGTCGGCCTGGGAGTGGCGGACGTCGCCGGCGCGGGGTCCGGCGAAGATCGGATGAATGGAGACGCCATCGAGGGCGCACAAGGCACTCCAGGTCTGATTGAGAGTGAAGCGGCCGCCGTTGCCGGCGTTGTAGACCCTGCCGGAGACTGTGGCGGGGGCGCGCGCGGCTTTGATGCAGAGGGCGGCGACGTCCTCGACGTAGGTGAAATCGCGCGACTGTTCGCCGTCACCGAAGATGGTGGGCTGGGTGCGGGCGAGCAGGTGCTTCATGAAGAGGCTGAGGACGCCGGAGTAGGGGCTGGAGGGGTCCTGGCGCGGTCCGAAGACGTTGAAGAAGCGGAGGGAGACGGTCTCCAGGCCGTAGCATTTGGAGAAGACGGAAGCGTAGTATTCGCCCACGAGTTTCTGCAGCGCGTAGGGGGACAGGGGGTTGGGCGACATGGCCTCGGTCTTGGGCAGGACCTCGGTGTCGCCGTAGGCGGATGACGATGCGGCGTAGACGACGCGGCCGGCGCGGCCTTCGCAGGCGGCGCGGAGCACATTGAAGGTGCCGTCGATGTTGGACTCGTGGGAAGGGACGGGTTCGGTGATGGAGCGGGGAACCGACGGGATGGCGGCGAGGTGGAAGACGCGGCCGGCGTCTTGAAAGAGCGGGGCGATGGCGGGGTAGTCGCGAATGTCGGCCTGGTGGAAGTCGACGCGGTCCCGGACTTCCTCCAGGTTGGCGAGTTTGCCCGAGTTGAGATTGTCGATGACGCTGACGCGCGGGGCGCCGTCGGCGAGGAGTGCGCGAACAAGCGCGGAGCCGATGAAGCCCGCTCCTCCGGTGACGATGGTTTGGTTCATAGCTTCTCGATGATGGAGTTGAGATAGCGCAGCGATTCCGGGGCGATGCGCTCGGCGCCTGGAGCGAAGTCGAAGGCCTCCAGCGAGATCCAGCCCTGGTAGTCGAGGCGGCGGAGCGTGGCGAAGATGGCGGCGAAGTCGTAGCCGCCGGTGCCGCAGTGGCGGCCGTCGGTCTCGTTGACGTGGATGTGGCGGATGAGCGGGAAGTGGCGCTCGACCAGGACGGCGTGGGACACGGTTTCATCCACGGCGTTGTGGGTGTCGAACATGGTCTGGATGGCGGGACTGCCGATCTGGCGGACGATGGAGGCTGCCTCGTCGAGCGAGCCGACGACATCGGTCTGATTGGCGGGAAGGGCTTCCACGAGGATCTTGACGCCGCGGGCTTCGGCGTGGGGGGCGACGGCGGCGAGGCCGTCGGCGTAACGCTTTGTGGCTTCCTGGCGCGTGGCGCCACCGGTGGTGCCGCGCTGCAAGGGGGAGCCGAAGACCATGACGCCGCCGGGGCCGAGATCGGCGCAGAGATCGACCAGGCCGCGAATGTGGGCCCAACTCCGATTGCGCAGCCCGTCGTCAGGCGTGGTGATGTGAAGGCCCTTGGGAGCGACCATCAGCCAGTGGAGGCCGACGAACTCAAGGCCTTCCGAGCGGATGATTTCGGCGTAGTTGGCGCGCTCGGCGGCGGGGATGGTGCAGGGGTCTTCGGAGAGTGTAAAGGGCGCGATCTCGATGCCCTGGTAGCCGGTCTCCTTCATGTGCCGGCAGGAGCGGGCGAAATCCCAGCCCTGATAGATCTCATTGCAGATGGAATGGCGGAAGAGGTGAGAGCCCATAAATGGTGCTGCTGCCAGTGTACTGAAAAGCACACTGCACTTGTCGAGCGCGTCTGCTTGGAGAACGGGCCGGGGCTATTGTGCCCGGCGGCGGCGGGCCAGTGCGAGGGCGGCGGTTCCGAAACCGATCAGAGTCCAAGCGGCAGGCTCGGGAATGCCGATTGTGGGCATCTCATCGATGAAGATGTTGTCCAGGGCGACATGCTCGCCGCTGCCCGGGTAGCCCGGATGCTGTGTGCCGCCGCGGGTGGTGAAGCTCACCTCGTCGATTCCGGTCCAACCGAGGACAAAGAGGGTGGCGAAGGTGGCCCTGGGGTAGAAGGTGACGGAGTGGAGCGGCACACCCAAGTACTTGCCAACCACGTCGACAGCCAGGTCGTCGTACCAGGCCGCGGCCAGATAGAAGCCGCCGAGCATGAACGGCGTGCCGCTGGAAAACGAAGCAGGAGCGCCGCCGCCATTGTAGGCGACGTTTGGAGAACTGATGAGACCCGCCTCATATCCTGTGGGTTTGAGATTGTAGGTGAGCACGTTGAGGGAGTACCAATTCTCCCAGACCATGCCGCCGTAGCCGGCGGGGACGGCCGCGCGGTCGCCGAGGGAATCGAAGGTGAGAAGGGCGGCCGAAGCGGGAGTTGCCAGAAGCGCGAGCAAGAGGGGAGAAAACAGGGCGTTTTTCACGAAAGTTCCCCCAGTCAAACAAGTACAGCGTGCCACGGCGAGTTCCCGGAGTCAAGAGGAGAATCGGGTCTCTAATTCATCAAATGGACTGGTTTTGGAACGGGGGTGGGGCCGGCGAGAGAAGTGGGCCAGTCGTCGAAGGAGCGGCGGAGGAGGAGAGAGTCGAGCCAGGGGCGTGGGATGCGGGCGAGGTCGTCGAAGGCGGCGGCGAAGTGAGCGGGGCCGGCGTTGATGATGCCGGCGGCGGAGAGGTTGCCGACGATCATGCGGATGGGGTCGAGGGGGACGGCGTGTTCGGATGCGCCGATGAGGAGCAGGACGCCCAGCGGGGCGAGCCACTCGGGATGGGAGGCGGCGCCGGAGGCTTCAAAGACAAGGTCGGCGAGAGCGGGATTGCGGCCGCGCAGGTAGGGGATGGAGGCGCCGCGGAGGGCGAGCACGCGGGGGTGATCCTCGGGTTCGAGGGAGACCACGGTGGGCTGGAGGCCGCGGGCTTGCAGAGCGAAGGCGGTGAGCAGACCGATGGGGCCGGCGCCGACGACGGTGGCGGTGCGCGGCGAGAGCGGGTGCAGGCGGAGGGCGGTTGCGATGGCCTTCTCGACAACGGACAGCGGCTCGGCGAGGACGGCGACGTCGACCAGGGCGGCGGGAACGGGGACAAGGACGCCGACGGGGTCGACGGCGAAGCGTGTGAAGTAGCCGTGGGCGCGGGTGATGCCGCGTTCGAGGTAGTTGCCTGTGAGGCAGAGGTCGGTCCGGTGTGCTGAACAGGAGGCGCAGGCTGGCGAGCAGGGGCGGCGAATCATGGGAACGACCCAATCGCCTTTGCGGAAGGGCGGGGCGTCGTGGACGACGCGGGCGAGGGCCTCATGGCCGAGGACGAGGGTGGATTCGCCCTCAGGCGGTGCGGCGTAACCGAAGGTGGCGAGCTCGCGATCTGTGCCGCAGATGCCGATCTCGTGGATTTCGAGAAGGGCTTGGCCCGGCGCAGGTGAGGGAGGCTCGGGGAAGTCGACGACGGAGAGAGAGCGGTGCTGGAAGTCGAGGGCGAGCGCGCGCATGGCCTACTCGGGCTTGCGGGCGATGACGATCATCGAGAGGCCGCGCCAGGGGAGGATGTAATCGAGCCGGCGCCAGAGCCATATGTTTTTGTCGAAGATCTTCATGGTGACCTTGGAGAGGTGCTTGCGGCGGAACACCTTGGAGGCGAGCCACCAGGCGGGCTTGCCGGCCTTGTTGATGTCGGTGATGGAGACCAGATCGAAGCCGGCGGCGCGAAGGAGGGACGCGATGGCCGAGCGGTCAAAGCGGCAGAGCTGTCCCATGGCTTGGTCGACGGAGCCATAGAGCGAGGCGCCCTGGGGAACGAGCAGCAGAAGGGATCCGCCGGGCTTGAGGGCGTGGTGGAGCTGCGCGAGGGTGTCCTGGGGCTGGGGAACGCCTTCGAGGACGTTGACGGCGAGGGCGGAGTCGAACTCGGAGTGGAAGGCGGAGTAATCCCCGGCAACGGTGACGTTGGGGGTGCGGAGGAAGCGGTTGCGGAGGGCGTGGAGGTGGATGGGGTCGGATTCGACGGCGACGTAGCGCAAGCGGCGGCCCATGAGGCGGGCGGAGAAGGTGCCGATGCCGGCCCCGATTTCGAGGATGGAATCGCCGAGGTGGGGGCGGAGACGGTTGGACATCCAGGAGATGTAGGCGGGGGTGCGGGTGAGGTTGATCAGAGCGCGGCGGCCCTGGGGCTCGAAGTAGAGATCGTCGATGAGCCAGAACTTGAGGATGACGCCGAGGGCCTGGAGGCCGTCCTTCCAGCCGATCTTCTTGCCTTCCTCGAAGGTGCGGCCGTGGTAGGAGATGGGGACTTCGTAGATGCGCAGCTTGCGCTTGGCGCATTTCATGGTGATCTCCGGCTCGAAGCCGAAACGGTTGGAGCGGATGGGGATGGACTTGAGGAGGTCCGTGCGGAACACCTTGTAGCAGGTCTCCATGTCGGTGACGTGGAGGTTGGAAAAGATGTTGGATGCGCCGGTGAGGAACTGGTTGATCATGGTGTGCCAGAAGGGGAGCACACGGCGGGCTTCGCCGGCCAGGTAGCGCGAGCCGAAGACGGCGTCGGCGTGGCCGGAGAGGATGGGCTTGAGGAGGATAGGGTATTCGTTGGGGTCGTACTCGAGGTCGGCGTCCTGTACGAGGCTGAAGTCGCCTTGAGCGTGGGAGATGGCAGTACGGACGGCGGCGCCCTTGCCCTGGTTGACGGTGTGGCGGTGGAGGCGGATCTCGGGGTGGAGCGCGGCGAAGCGTTGGAGGATGTCCCAGGTGCCGTCGGCGGAGCAGTCGTCGACAATGACGAGCTCGCGATCCATACCCTCCGGCAGAGGCGCGGCGAGGACGAGGGCGAGGCTGCGTTCGACAACGGCTCGTTCGTTATAGACGGGAATCAGAATGGAGAGCAGCACGGGAACCTCCCAGTATAGTGGAGGGTATGCGGTGGGGGCGTGGCGGAGGGCCCAACCGTTATGCTGAATTCAACCACCGAATGGGCGCGCTCTGGAAGACCGTGACGCCGGCGTCCAGTAG
>JACRKW010000273.1 GCA_016215215.1 Acidobacteriota bacterium | reverse complement strand
GCCCGAAGCTTGCCGGCCGTGACATCGCTGCTTTGCCCGCGCGTAAGCAGCTCCCACACGGCGGCCTCCGGGTAGCTCAGGCGCAGCGGGCGTTCCACGCCCGGAGCAAACACGGCGATGCCCTGCTGCTCCACGGTCCAGCGCACGCCGTCCGCGGACTGGAATCGCTCAGCCATGGTGCGCCTCCCAACCGGCCAGCGTGTCGTCACGCTCGGAGGCCAACCGCATTGCGGCGGACCGGTCCTCCAGCAACCATGCCGCAAGCTGTCCCTGGCCCATCTCTTCGAGTAGCTCGCAGGCCGTGATCAGGCGGTTCTGCCGGCACATGTCGTTATATGTTTCCGCGCAGCCCAGGAAGCTCTGCGTGACATGGCAGGAGCCGGCGCAGGACCAGCGGCAGAAGCATCTTTCGCAGCGCCCGCGCGGCCTGGCCAGAGCTCGGATGCCCTCCAGAGCCTCCAGATCCAGCCGCACCCCACGCGCGTCCACGGCTCCAAAGTCCAAGTCCAGCCCCCGGCTCTGCCAGTCGCGCTGCTCCATGTAGCAGGCCGAAACGCGTCCATCCGGCGAGACGATCACCGCGTCCTGGCCCACCGGGCAGAATGTCGCTCGAGGCCGGGCCGGCAGACTCGCCCCGTAGCCGATTTCGATCCCCGCTTTGGCGCAACGCCCGCGAGCCTCCCAGAAGGCACGTGCGAACAGCAGCGGGTCTGGGGGAGCCAGCCCGGCGCTGCGCGATTCGGGCGTGGATTGGATCGTCTCGCACGCGATCACCGCCGGCTGAAACTCGCTCGCGTACCAATCCACCGTCTCTCCAAGCCGGCTCATGTTGTCTGCCGTGACGCAGATACGCAGGCACAGCTTGACCGGCGAATCCCTCCAAATGCGCACCGTGCGGCACACCTTCTCAAAGCTCGGCCGCCCGCCCTTCATCGGCCGGCAGCGGTTCTGAACCTCTCGGAAGCCGTCGAAGGAGACAACGACGGCGTGGAAGTGGTCGCCCACAAAGCGCGCGAACGTCTCGTCGCACGTTCCGTTGGTGGCCGTCTCCAGCACCGGCGCCAGGCCGTGCTCCGCCGCCGCCGCCCGGGTCCGGTGGACGATGATGTCCACCAGTTCCGTTTCCAGCAGAGGCTCCCCGCCAAACAGGTGCACGTCCAGCGTCTCTCCACCGCGCTCCGCTGCCCGCTCCGCCGCCCAGTCGATCGCCCGCACCGCCGTTTCGGGCTTCATCGTTCCCTCGTGCGCATGCGCCGAGCCGAAGCCGCAATAGACGCAGGCCATATTGCAGGCGCGCGTAGGCAGCAGGCCGAGAAACAGAGGCTCGATCCGCCCCGTGCGCGGGCCGGGCGGGTTCTCTTCGCTCTTGAGCAGATCTGCTAGCGCCGGCGGAATCCTTGCTGGGAGACCCGCGGTGTGGCGGCGTAGTTCGCTCACTGCGCTCTCATTCACCAGCGCGCCGGTACCAGCCAGCGGCACGTGAATCAGCCAGCACTCTCCCACCGGGACGGCGAAGACAGAATCTGCATTCCGAGGGATCGTACCCTCGGCAAGCGCCGGCAGGTGGACCAAGTTCTGCCGCATGCACGCCCCGAGCCGCACGTGCAGCATTTCACATCGCGCCCGCAAACGCAATGGCAATCAATAGGATGGGGCCCTCCGCCAAGTTGCTGGCGGATCCACCGTGACACGTACGAAATCTCTCCAGTTGCTAAGCCCCTCTTCGCCCTTAAGTCCCGCTGACTGCGCGTCTGCTCTTGGGTGGTTCCGAAGATGCCCGGCCATCCAGACGACATCCAGACAGAGCAGAGGTTCCTAGCTGCAGGAGGCGCTCTTCAGCAGTTGAACTACAGCGTGGTGGCCGTCAGTTCCCGCACCGGTGAGTATCTGGGTCTCCGCCCTTCTCAGGGCCGTCCCGCCGTATTCGCCTTCCAGGTGCGCGTCCGCGCCGGCATCCAGCAACACGCGGACCACATCGGCGTGGCCGCAGTGAGCCGCCAACATGAGAGCTGTCGTGCCATCCTCGTCTTTTGCGTTCACGTCCGTGGCCGCTTCAATCAACGCAGACACTGCATCGGCGTGCCCCTCGGATGCCGCCGCCATCAGGGGGGTATACCCCTCATCGGTTGTCGTGTGGATGTCGGCGCCCGCTTCCAACAGCACCCGGATAGCCTGAGTGCTGCCCTGGCTTGCAGCAAAGGTCAAGGCGCTCCAACCATACTGATCCTTCGCATTCGCACCGGCGCCCGCTTCGAGCAGACCGCGCATCACAGACGCCTGACCTTCCATCGCTGCACGCATCAAAGGGGTCCGGCCGCTCGGGCCTTGCGCGCTCGCGCCCGCGATACCGGGCTCGAACTTGATGTCGAAGAACTCAGAGAGAAAATGCAGCCGTGCATCATACGGCTTGATCTCGAATACACGCCCCAGGATTGCGTGCCACAGACAACACTCCCCCGTGGCTGTGTGCAGCGTCTGGATTCCGATCCCAATCCCATCCAACGCAATACTGAGCTGATGGATGAAACTCAGATTGCTCATCTCCTGCTCGGACACTGCAAGAGTGGGCTTTTCACTGGCCGTGCGCTCTCGAAGGAGCGTGATCGCTTCATCGCTGGTTGGCATCGAATCCTCCTTTTGTTTGCGGGTCAAGCCGGACGCGCAGCTTGTGGGAACATTTGCCAAGGGATTGAATGCGCCATGCTAGTCGGCGGCGCGAGGAGCAGCCGGCGTGCCCCCTCAGGGACGGCGAAGACAGCACAGGCATTCCGAGGGATCGCGCCCTCGGCGGGCGCCGGCAGGTGGACCGCATTCTGCCGCATAAACGCACCGAGTCGCAAGTGCAGGATTTCACATCGCGCCCTCGAACACAATGCCTCTGGGAGTCGGGGTCTCCCCCGTCTTGGCGTAGAGCCTTCCGCAACTTCAAAAGCTACAGATTGAGAGTTAGAGTATTGTGTTGTTGAGGGAGTCGGAGGCAGGGTTGCCCCCCATTTTCTGCGGAGAGCCCGGAGAGCCGCCCGGCTCAGGCTGGCGGTGAGGGTGGGATTCGAACCCACGGAACCCTTACGGGTTCAACGGTTTTCGAGACCGCCCGATTCAACCACTCTCGCACCTCACCGTACACCAACTTACCTGATTTCAGGCACCTTCCGCAACGTCCGGCTCCGCCCTTAGCCGTGCCGCGCGTACTCTTCCATCAGCTTTTCGGCGTGCCGCAGCGCCTCATTCGACAGCCGCTCGCCGGAGAGCATCCGCCCGATCTCCCTTACGCGCTCAGCGCCGCCCAGTTCGCGCACCTCGGCCACGGTCCGCCCGCCGGACTCGCGCTTGGAAACCACGTAGTGCTGCGCGGCGAAGCCGGCGATCTGCGCCAGGTGCGTCACGCACAGCACCTGGCTGTGCGCGGCGATCTTCTTCAGCCGCCGCCCCACGGTTTCCGCGACCGCGCCGCCCACGCCGGCGTCCACTTCGTCAAAGACCAGCGTGCGCGGGGCGCCGGCCACGGCGCGCGGCGTGACGCACGTCTTCAAAGCCAGCGCGATCCGCGACAGCTCGCCGCCGCTGGCCACCTTGTCCAGCGGCCGCGGCTCTTCGCCGACGTTGGCGGAGACCAGAAAATCCACCGCATCCATGCCGTGCGCGGCCGGCTCTCACGCCGAAAGCGCCACCTGGAACGCCGTACCCTTCATCGCCAGCCCGGTAAGCTCGGCCTCCACCTGCTTCTCCAGCTT
>JACRKW010000216.1 GCA_016215215.1 Acidobacteriota bacterium | reverse complement strand
GCGCTGGGCGTGGATGCTGCCCGGGTTGTGCTCTTCGGCCAGCGCGACACCCTTCAGGATGAGCACCAGTGCGCGGCGGGCGGCACAGATGTTGATGGGCTCGTAGCTGGAGTTGAGTACCAGGACAGGCCTGTGCAGGCGCTCGATGGCGGAGTTCATTCAGTCGCTCCTCGCTCGGACGGAGAATCGGACTGCAACGACCGGACATTCTGAAGCCGGTCCGTGCGCGCCAGGGTGAGGATGGCGACGCGCGCAGCCCCGGCGCGCTTGAGAGCGGTGGCGGCGGCATTGACGGTGGCGCCGGTGGTGAAGACGTCGTCGACGAGCAGGAGCCGCCGGCCTTGAGCATCGGACCCTGCGGTGAACGCCCCGGCGACATTCGCGCGCCGCTGCGCGCTGCTGAGTCCGGCCTGGGCCGCGGTGTGGCGGCGGCGGCGGAGAAGCGGCTCAGTGGGGATGCCGGTCCTGCGGGTGAGTTCCTTGGCCAGCAGGTGGCTCTGATTGAACCCGCGGACGAGGAGTTTGCGCCAGTGGAGAGGCATGGGCACGATGGCGTCGAAGACCTGGTCGCGTGGCAGCGCGCTCGAAAGCATGCGGCCCAGCGGCGCGGCCAGCGGGCGCATGCGGCCGTACTTGAACAGGTGGATGAGGCCGTGCAGCCCCCCGTGGTAGTTGCCGTAGCTATAAGCGGCGTCGAAGCGCGTGAAACCCGCGGCGCACAAGCGGCAAAGCCCCTGCTCATTCAGCGGGCGGGCGTTGAGGAAGGGCGTGCGGCAGGCGGCGCAGTAATGCTGCTCCGCGTTCACCGCCGGAGCGTCGAGACAGGAGGCGCAAACCGGAATCCGCGGGAAACCCTTCAAGGGCCCGGCGCAGAGGCGGCAGTCATCGGGGAAGAGGAGCGCAAGAAGAGGGGACCCGGCTCGATCGAGCCAAGTGAGCGGCATGAGCGGGAGGAGTTTCGCGGAGCGGTAACTCGAGAAGACCCACCTCCGCTCTAATTATACCGCACCAGGCCTGTCGGCCCGATCGAGACCGCGCGTGGCTGTGTGCTTCACTGGGGAAGTACCCATGGCTCTGCTACTCAACTGCCAGACGATCGCGCGCCGGTTCGGCTCCGCAACACTGTTTGACAACATCTCGCTGACCATCAGCGACGGCGAACGCCACGGTTTGATCGGTCCGAACGGCTCGGGCAAGTCCACGCTGCTGAAGATCCTGGCGGGCATGGATCTGCCCGACGCGGGCGAGGTGGCGTTGCGGAAGGGCGTGCGCATGACCTACGTGCCGCAGGACCCGCAGTTTGAGCCCGCGCTGACGATAGAGCAGATTCTGGAGGCGGCCGCGCACGAACCGGCGCTGGCGCAGGTGGCCATGGGGCAGGCGGGATTCAGCGACGGCAGCCTGCGCGCGGGGGAACTCTCCGGAGGATGGCGCAAGAGGCTGGCGCTGGCGCAGGCGCTGGTGCGCCAGCCGGACCTGCTGCTCCTGGACGAGCCGACCAACCACCTGGACGTGGAAGGCATCGCGTGGCTGGAAAGGCTGCTGGCCGCGGCGCCGTTTTCGAGCGTGGTGGTGAGCCACGACCGCTACTTCCTGGAAAACGTGGCTACGCACATGATGGAGCTGAACCGCGCCTATCCGGACGGCCTGTTCCGGTGCGCTGGAAGCTACGGCGACTTTCTGGAGCGGCGCGAGGAGTTTTACGCAGCGCAGGCGAGGCAGCGGGAGTCGCTGGCGGCCAAGGTGCGCCGCGAGGTGGAGTGGCTGAGGCGCGGAGCCAAGGCGCGGACGCGGAAGTCGAAGGCGCGCATCGATGCGGCGCGCCGACGGCTTGAAGATGGTCTACTTCGAACAGAACAGGCAGCAGATTGACGCCGAGACCACGTTGAAGCGGGCCTTGGCGCCCGAAGGCGACTCGGTGATCTACCGCGGCCGGCCGGTCCACGTGAACGGCTGGGCCAAGCGGTTCCTGTTCCGGGAGGAACAACTGCCGCAGCCGGTAGGGAGCCTGTCGGGCGGCGAGCGGGCGCGCGTCCACATCGCGCGGCTCATGCTGGAAGAGGCCGATGTGCTGCTGCTGGACGAGCCTACCAACGACCTGGACATCCCGACGCTGGAGGTGCTGGAGGAGAGCCTGTCTGAGTTCCCAGGCTCGCTCGTGTTGGTGACACATGACCGCTACATGATGGACCGCGTGACCAACGCGGTGCTGGGGCTGGACGGCGAGGGAGGCTGCGGGCTGTTCGCCGACCTGGCGCAGTGGGAGGCGTGGCTGCTGGAACAACGGCAGGCCGCCTCGGCGCAAGCGAGGCAGGCAAAGCCCGAAGAGAAAGCGGCACTGGCTGCGCCGAAGAAGAGGCTCTCCTACATGGAGCAGCGCGAGTGGGACGCGATGGAGGCCAGGATCCTGGAGGCGGAGCAAAAGCTGGAGGCTGCCAAGGCGGCCCTCCATGCGCCGGAGACGGTCAGCGACGCGAGGCGGCTGCAGGAGTGCTACGAGGCGATGAACCTGGCGCAGGAGGAGGCGGACCGCCTGTACGCGCGCTGGGCGGAGCTGGAGGCGAAGGTTATCTGAGCAGGGGGTCGAGCTTGTCGCGCAGATCGCGGAGGTCCCGGCGCAAGGCGGCGACTTCGCGTTCCAGCTCTTCCACGCGCTCGTGCAGCGCGGAGGTGTGGACGATGGCGGCGGATTCGCCGGCGGGTAAGCTCGGCTCTCCGGAGAGCAGGTGGGCCCAGCGGGACTCCTTCATGCCGGGGACGCGGTCCAACTGCCTGACCAGCGGCTCGGGCTCGCGGGCGGCGAGCTTGTCCAGCGCATAGTGGAGCGTATCGAGATCGCCGAAGTTGTGCAGGCGCTCGGTGCGTTGCCGGAGCTCGCCCGGCGTCTGCGGGCCGCGCAACAGGAGCACCGTCAGCAAAGCGAGTTCGCCACGGGTGAAGTTGAATCGCTCGTTCAGCCGGTGGCGGTACTTCTCCACCCGGCTGCCGGTCTCGGAGACGAAAACGGCTAAACCCTGGTCACGCAGTGAGTTGAGCGCCTGGCGGACGGTGGCGTCGTCATAGGAGACCACCGGGTCGCGGTTGGACTTCTGATTGCACGCGTTGACCAGCGCGTTGAGGGAGAGGGGGTAATACTCCGGCGTGGCCATGTCCTTTTCGGCAAGACAGCCAAGGACGCGCGCCTCGATGGGGTCCAGGTCGAGAGACACACAAAAGCATGGCACAACCAGAGGCCGGCGTGTTGTAATTGTTCCTTAACCGGAATGAAACAATCGATTCTGGCCGGCACGCTGGCGGCGCTGCTGGCGGCAAGCCGGCTGCACGCTGAGGATGTGGAGAGCCTGCACTCGTTGAACGTCAACCTGGACTTCAAGCGGGGCTGGACGCTTCAACTGCACGGGCGGGTAAGGACGTTTGAGAACATCAGCACACACAAGGAATCCAGGGTTGGGCCGATCTTGCTCTGGCAGGCCAGGCCCCGGCTGACGGTTCTGGCCGGCTACTACTACACGAATCAGCACGCGCGAGTCACGCACACCTCCTCCGAGGTGCAGCGGTTGTGGTCGGGCGTACAGTACAGGGTAGCGCGTGGGGAGAAGTGGTCCGTGGATACTCGCGGATTGGTGGAACGCTTCCTGCCGGCCGGGCACCCGGAGTATTGGCGCTGGCGCAACCGGGCGTTGTTGAACAGGAGCACGCGGATCGGTGAGTTCTTTGCCAGCGGCGAAGGACTGGTCCAGCAGGGCATCTGGTTCGGGCAGTACACTTCGGGTCTGAGATGGAGGGTGGCTCCCCGGGTGACGCTCGGGATGGGGTATGAGTACCGGCAGACGGCGGCGGGGCTATCGTCGCACCTGATCGGGACGTACTTCCAGTGGTCGGCCTACCATCACGTGCCGCCGCACACGAACTAAGGATGGAGCCCGAACACGGCAAGCACGGGGAAGTGGTCGGAGGGGTAGCGGCCCTCGTGATTGTCAGTGATGGTCTCGACGGACCGCACCTGCCAAGGTGCGCGGAACATGATCCAGTCAATCCGATGGGGGCCGGGTGTGCCCTTGAAGTTGTGGAAGGTGCCCTCGGGACCAGAGCGTGCGGCGGCATGCAGCCAGGAGTCTTTGAGGTGCGGGGCGAGAATCTCATAGGCGGGGCCGCCGGCGGGAGCATTGAAGTCGCCGGTGAGTACAACCGGCATCGCCTCGTCGTATAGGCCGATGCGGCAGGCGATGAGGCGGAGGCTCTTCTGGCGGGCGGCTTCGTCGCTGGGGCGGTGGGCGAGGTGGGTGTTCAGGTAGAGAAAGCGCATGTCGCCGCCGTTGATCTGGAACAGCCCCCAAGTGACCATGCGCGGAAGGCTCATGTTCCAGGAGATGCTGCCTGGTTTCTCGGGAGTCTCGGAGAGCCAGAAGTTGCCGGAGTCGAGCAGGGTGAGGCGGTCCTTGCGAAAGAAGACGCCCATGTGCTCGTCTTCCTGGTTGCCGCGGCGGCTGACGCCGAACCAGGCGTATTCGGGGAGGTTCTGGGCGATGTAGTGGCCCTGCTCGTAGAAGAGTTCCTGGGTACCCATGAGGTCGGGGGCCTTTGCGCGGACGGTCTCCACCAGCAGATCGCGGCGCGCGGACCAGGCGTTGGGACCGTCGCTGGCCACCGGTAGCCGGACGTTGAAGGTCATCACGCGCAACGTTTGCGCTGGAGCCAGCGAGACGGCAAGTAGGCCGAGCAGCAGCAGTCTATTCATGTTCATTACGTTATACAATCGCACGCAAGGAGTACATCCATGAAATCGATGACGAGGCGCGAGTTGGCCGCCTCTTTACTAGCGGTTCCAGCGGCGTTGGGGCAGGCGGAGGCGGGCTTCACGCCGCTGTTCGACGGCCGGACTCTTGATGGCTGGCTACTGATGCGCGGACGCGGGCGGGGTTACGTGGTGGAAGGCGGCGCCATCGTCTGTCCGCAGGACGGCGGCGGCAACCTGTACACCGAGAAGGAGTACGCCAACTTCGTGCTAAGGCTGGAGTGGCGACTTTGGGAGGGGGGCAACAACGGGGTGGGCATCCGGGCGCCGCTGGAAGGCGACGCGGCTTACGCCGGTATGGAAATCCAGGTTCTGGACGATGAGGCGGAAGTCTATCAGAAGATGGGTCTGAAGCCGACGCAGTACACCGGGTCGGTGTACGACGTCTTCGCTGCCAAGCGGGGCTTCGTGCGCAGGAACGGGGCGTGGAACTCGGAAGAGATCCTGGCCGACGGGCGGAGGATCAAGGTTACCCTGAACGGCGAGGTGATCACCGACGTGAACCTGGACGACGCCAAGGATCCTGCGGTTCTCAAGAAACACCCAGGGCTGGCGCGTGCCGCGGGGCATATCGGATTCCTGGGTCACGGGACTCGCGTGGAGTTCAGGAATATCCGGATCAAGGTGCTATAGGGGCTGGATCCACAAATTGAAGTGCGTCGCCAGTCCAGTCGGAAACGCGAGCCGGAGGCGAGAATCTGAATCCTCTGATCCCATGGATGATTGTGATCGTCCTGCTGGGAATATGCGGGACCCTCCTGCTCCGGCGGCAGGGTAAGAGTCCGGCGCCGGACCCCGCGAGGTCGGGATTGAGCCTTGAGGATGGGCTGGATCATCTACCGGTCCCGGCGTTCGTCAAGGACGGCGAGGGCCGCTATCTGTACGTCAATCGCGATTTGTGCGAAGCGATCGGCCGGGCCAGCGGAGAGGTGATCGGGCGGCGGGACGCGGAATTGCAGTCCAGGTTGGTCACCGAGGCGGCCAGGGAGCAAGACCGGCTGATCCTGTCGCGGGAGGCGGACAAGATCGTCGCGGAGATGTCTATCAGTGATCTGTCGGGCAACGATATTCCGGTGTTGCTGTCGAAGTCTCTGCTGGAGACGCCGCAATGGGGGCGCGTGGTTCTGGCTACCGTGCAGGAGATCAGCCGGCAGAAGCGGACGGAACTCGACTTGGCGCGGGAGCGGGACTTCGCTCAGGCTGTACTGGACACCAGTGACGCGCTGATCCTCGTGCTGGACCTTCAACTGCGGTTGGTGCGGTGGAACCGCGCGTGCGAAGCGCTGACTGGGTACCACGAGTCAGAGCTGCGCAACCAGCCGATCCTTGAAACCCTCGTGGTGCCGGAGGATCGGCCGGCGGTGCGCCGGCTGTGGATGTCCGGCCAGGCCAGTCGGGAGAATCGTGACTGTGTCTGCCGGATCCAGGCCAAGGATGGACGGCGGATTGCCGTGGCCTGGTCGTCGGCGCTCTTGCGAAACGAGGGGGGCGAGGCGGAGAGAGTGGTTCTGACCGGATCCGGCATCTCGGGCCGGCCGGAGGAGGCTGCCCGGCAATGCCGGCAAGCGCTGGAATTCCGGAGGGCGGCGGAAGGTGTGGGCGATGCGATGGTGTTTCTTGACGCCGGGGGGCTGATCGTGACAGCAAATGCCTCGTTCATGGCGCTGGTCGGCCGGCCGGCCGGGCAAGTGGAGGGGCTGCCGATCACCCAGGTGCTTTGTGAATGGCTCGGCCATCAGGAGGAGCAACCGGCGGAGTACTATGTCGGCTTCGCCGGCCGCGAGACCGAGGCGCGGACGGTGCGCGAATACCACACGCCGGCTGGCGAGCAGATCTGGCTGGAAACGACAACCTCCCTGTTGGACAGGCCGGAGACGACGCCGTTACTGCTGCTGGTATTGCGTAACATCACCAGTCGCGTGCGAACGGAACACGAGTTGCGTGCTACCAACGAGTTTCTGGAATCCACCACGCAATGGGCGCGCGAGATGGCGGCCAGCGCGGAGTTGGCCAGCGCCGCCAAGAGCGAGTTCCTGGCCAACGTGAGCCACGAGATCCGGACGCCGCTGAACGGAATCCTGGGGATGACGGAGTTGACGCTACGCACGGAGCTGAATGCGGAGCAGCGCGAGTACCTGGAGATGGCACGCGTGTCGTCGGAGTCCCTGCTGAGCCTGGTGGACGACTTGCTGGACCTCTCCAAGGCAGAGTCCGGGCGGATGGAGATTGCTCCGGCGCCGTTCCGGTTGCGTGAACAACTAGGCAACCTCATGAGGCCGCTGGCGCACCGCGGCGTGGCCCGGGGACTGAAGGTGAACTGGCACGTGGATGAGGCGGTGCCTGACAGCCTGGTTGGGGATGCCGGCCGGCTGCGTCAGATTCTCATCAACTTGGTGGGAAACGCGATCAAGTTCACCGAAACCGGAGGCGTTACGGTGTATGTGGAGGGGGTGGCGAGGACCGAGGATGCAGCGTCAGTACGATTCCTGGTTCGCGATACGGGCGTGGGCATGCCGGTGGAGCGCATTGAAGACGCATTCGCACCCTTCACCCAACTGGACTCGCGTAGCACTCGCACGCGCGGAGGCACCGGGTTGGGACTGTCGATCTCCGAGAAACTGGTGGCGCTGATGGGCGGCCGGCTCTACGCTTGCAGCCAGCACAGCGGGGGCAGCACGTTCGCCTTCACTCTCTGCTTCAAGGTGAGTCCTTACGGCGGGGAGACGGCGGCTTCTGTGGCCCTCCCGCGGAATGCGTCGCAGCCGGCGCGGCGCCTGAGCGTGCTCGTGGCCGAGGACAACGCCATCAACCAGCGGCTGATCCTGCGGCTGGTGGAACTGGCGGGCCACGAGGTCACCTTGGTGTCCACGGGGCGGGAGGCCGTGGAACACGCGCGGTCGGCTGAATGGGACCTGATTCTGATGGATGTGCAGATGCCGGACCTGGACGGAATTCAGGCTGCCGCGGCGATCCGCGCGGAGGAGGCATCGACCGGGCGGCATACGCCGATTGTGGCCATGACGGCGCATGCCATGGCTTCAGATCAGGCGGCTTGCCTGGAGGCCGGTATGGACGCCTATCTGAGCAAGCCCATCCGTCTGGAGGGTTTGATCCAGGCGATCAACGCTGTGGCACAGCGCGCGTTGGCCGGTGACATGGACCCGCACGAGCGCTCCGCCACCGGGGAAGGAGTTTCTGAAATGCCTGCAATGGATCGCGAATCGGCGCTGGCCCGAGTCGGGGGTGACATGGCGCTGCTGGCTGAACTGGCTGGACTGTTTCTGGCGGAGTACCCCAGCCTGCTGGCCTCCGTAGAATCGGGTGTGGAGCGATGCGATTCCGGCGCGGTCTCCTCGGCGGCCCACCAGCTGAAGGGATTGCTGGCCCAGTTTGGCGCTGAATCCGCCCGCACGTGCGCCTACCGCCTGGAAACCGCCGCAGCCCAAGGGGACTGGGATGGCGCCCGGGTTGGGTTTGCGGAACTCCAGGACTTGATGGCGGCGGTGCGGTCCGAACTGGAACAGTTGGTC
>JACRKW010000094.1 GCA_016215215.1 Acidobacteriota bacterium | reverse complement strand
AGCGGCCGCGCCGTCACCACGGCCCAGCGCAGCGGCCCGATGACGGCGGCGCTCAATACCGGTCCGGCCAGGGGGAACACCGTGTAGTGATGCGAGCCGGCGCACGCCGCGGCGGCGTCAGGCCGCGTATCGAGCGGGTAAGCGCGCCGCGTACGGTCCAGAGACACGCACTCAATGGCGTAGTAGCCGCTGGCTGTCATCTCGCGCTGGTATTCGTCCAGGTTCAGGTCGCCTCGGTCCAGCAGGCTCAACGCCGTGGGGACGGTCCAGCGGGAGTCGCCCGAGGCCGGCACCGGGCTGAGCGCATGGACCAGGAATACGGCGGCGAAGAGCGCCAGCGTGATCCACAGGCGACCGCGGCGCACGGGTTCAGCTCTCTTTGACGATGCGGCCGTCGCGCATGTGCACGGTGCGGTGGCCGAAGGAGGCAGCCTCGGGGTTGTGCGTGATCATCAGGATGGTCTGCCCGATGCGCTCGTTCAGATCCCGCAGCACGCTCAATACTCTGTTAGAGTTCTCCGTGTCCAGGTTGCCGGTGGGCTCATCGGCCAGCAGGATGGCCGGATGGTTCACCAGCGCGCGCGCGATGGCCACCCTCTGCTGCTCGCCCCCGGAAAGCGCCCGTGGCTTGTGGTGCAGCCTGTGGTGGATGCCCAGCAGCTTCAGCAGTTCCACAAAGCCGTTGTCCAACTCGCCGGACTTGCCGCCGAAGTAACGCGCCATCTCGATGTTGCCCATGGCGGTGAGCGTCGGCAGCAGGTTGTACTTCTGAAAGACGAAGCCCACCTTGGTCCGCCGCAAGTGCGTGCGTCCGCTGTCGGTCATCTCTGCCAGATTCTCGCCGTCAATGGTGATGCTGCCGGCGCTCGGCGACGCCAGCCCGCCCAGAATGTGAAACAGCGTGGACTTGCCCGAGCCGGAAGGCCCGACGACGCTAATGAACTCGCCGCGCTGCACAGTCAGCGAGACGCCGCGCAGCGCCTGCACGTCGATGTCGCCCACGTGGTAGATCTTCTTCAGGTCGTTGATGCGGATGATCGGGTCTGCCATGCGGGTCCTTATTCGTACGCCAACGCTTCAATGGCGTCCTGCCGCGCCGCCCGCAGCCCAGGGTAGATGGCTCCCAGCAGGCTCGCCACCAGCGCGATGCCCAGCACCAGGGGCCACCAGTCCGGAGTAATCTCCGATTGCAGGTTGGCGTGCACGAAGCGATTGATGGCCCAGTTGGCCCCGAAGCTCAACACGATGCCGGACAGCCACCCGGCTATCGCCAGCAGCGCCGTCTCCCTCACCAGGATCCCCATCACGTCGCCAGGCGATGCGCCCAGCGCCTTCAGAATGCCGATTTCGCGCGTCCGTTCCAGCACCGTGGTGTACATGGTCAGGCCCACCACCAGGAAGCCCACGATGATTGACAGGCCGATGATGACGTAGATGAAGGCCTTCAACCCAGGCACGTTGTTGAATGAGAACATGCTGACGAACTCTTCGATCGAATAGATCGAATAGCCTTCCAGCTCCGGCACTTTCTTCAACGCATCGATTACTGCCGTGGTGCGCTTGGGGTCTTCCACCTTCAGCAGCACCTGGCTGATCTTGTCCTGGCTATTCGTAATCTCCTGGAGCCGCGCCATGGGCACGAACAGCCGCGACAGCTTGCCGGGCTGCACGATGCCGCAAATACGCCAGTCGTTGTTCAGGATCTTCTCGGTGTCGCCGACCTTCTTCTTCTTCTGCTCGGCGTACCATTCGTCGATGATCAGGTCGTTGGGCCCCTGAAACGGGCCGCCCTCCACGAACTTGAAGCTGCCGCTCAGGGCCGAGAACTGCTCGTAGTCGACACCCGTGATGGTGCTGATGCCGCCGATGGGCTGGATGACGGTGCCGGCGGCGCGCGCCACGCCAGGGAACTTCGTGAAGAAGCCGAGCGCCTTTTGGGGCATGCTGGCGCCGCTCAAGCTGATGGCGGAGGCTCCCGGCGGTTTCACCCAGATGTCGGCGCCGGCCCCCTTGGCGCGGTTGATGGAGTCCTGCAGCATGCCGCGGCTCAACCCCACCACGGCCAGGATCATGGTCACCTGAAACCCGATGGAGAGAGCGCTGAGGCCCGTCCTCAGCTTACGGTGCTTCAGGTTCTCGAAGACAAGACGGTTGATCAATGCGGGATAAGTCCTTTGAGCGCAAACGAAGACAAAGCTCTATTGTAGCGCCCCCGCTCCGGCCGCACCGCCTAATCGGGGAAGTGCCGGATCTCGCGGCACAGCCGCAGCGAGGTCTCCAGAAGCTGGATCACCAGCGCCGCGCCGAACCCTCCGCCCTCCCGGATGCGCAGGTCCAGCACCGGCTCCACCGAGAGGAAGCGCAACATCAGCGCGTGGGACTGTTCCGGGGAGAGATGCGAGAAGATCATCGCGTCGGGCGAGTCTGGCGCGAAGGCGCGCGCCACGGCTGCTGCCGCTGCCGCGTTGAAGCCGTCGATCACCACCGGCAGCCGGCGCGAAGCCGCTCCCAGCAGAAATCCCGTCATCGCCGCCAGGTCGAGTCCGCCCAGGCAGCGCAGCGCTCCAAAGGGCGAAATGGTCTCGTTCTGGTTGCGGATGCAAGCTGCGCGCACGGCCTGCACGCGGCGGGTGAGCACGGCATCGTCGGCCCCGCTGCCGCGGCCCGCCGTCTCCGCCGCGTCGCGTCCGGTCAGCGCGCTGAGCAGGGCCGACGCGGCCGACGAACAGCCCACCCCGATCTGGCCCAGACCTACCACGTCGAAGCGTTCGGCCGCCTCATTGGCCAGCCGCAGGCCCACCTCCAGCGCCGCGTTGGCCTGTGGTTCGGTCATGGCCGGGCCGTGCGTGGAGTTCATCGAGCCCTCGGCGACCTTGTAATTCAGCTCCCCCGGTTCCTCCGGGCCGCGCACGCCCACGTTCACCAGCAGAGGCTCGATCTGCGCCTGGCGGCAGAGCACGGTGGCCGCCGAGCCGCCGCGCGTGAACTGCCGGATGAGCCGCCGCGTGACGTCCTGCGCGTCGCTGCTGACGCCCTCCTGCACAATGCCGTGGTCGGCGCAGAAGACGTAGAGGCCCTTGCGGTGCAGCGCCGGATCTGCCGTGCCGCGAATCAGCCCGAAATGCGTCACCAGGTCTTCCAGACGGCCCATGCCGCCACGTCCGGCCGTCGCCTGCTGCCAGCGCTGGACCAGCGCCGAGGCTACGCCGCGGTCCAGCAGCGCACTGATTCCTTCAATCGCTTGTCTGATCTCGGGGCTGATCATCGAATCCTCTTCGGCACTCCAAACACCATCCAGTACAGCCGGCTGGCCGCCTCGGCCATCTGCCGGTTCACCAGCCCGGCCAGGCGCCGGAACTGCCGCGACGCCTCCGGATCCACGGCGAAACCGAAATCCACGTCGCTGGTGACCATCACGATCTCGGAGGGGCCTTTCACCGCCGCCTGCATCAACCGCGCCGCCTCGGCCTCCACCTCCGCGTCGCCGCGGCCTGCCATCACCAGGTTCGAGATCCACACCGTCAACTCGTCCACCACCACCGCATCGAACAGGTGGCTGCGCTCCTCGATCAGCCTCGCCACCTCGATGGGCTCCTCCACCGTGACGAATTCCATGCCGCGCTCGCGGCGCGCGGCGGCGATCTTCTCCGCGCTCTCCTCGTCTGTATCCTGCAGCGTGGCGATGAAGCCCAGCCGCGGCCCGTGCGCGCTGGCCAGCGCCAGCGCATAGCGGCTCTTGCCGCACCGCCGACCGCCTCCCACCACGGCTAGAGCCATAGACTTCTCCTCTTGCTGCGCAGCAACGCGATGAAGATCGGCCCGCCTACCAGGGCCGTGACCACGCTGACCGGAATCTCCATGGAAAGCAGGCTCCGCGCCACAGTATCGCAAATTGTCAGGAACGCCGCGCCCATCAGAAACGAAGCGGGCATCAGCAGCCGGTGGTCGCTGCCCAGCTTCAAGCGCAGGGCGTGCGGCACCACCAGCCCGACGAATCCGATGGGCCCCGTCACCGCCGTGACCGCCGCCGTCAACACCGAGCCGGCCAGATAGCCGGTCAGCAGCAGTTTCTGCGGCGAGGCGCCTCGCGCCGCCGCCCACTCTTCGCCCACCGTCATCAGATTCCACTGCCGCGCCATCAGGCACAGCGCGCCGGTCACCGGCAGGATCACCGCGGCCAGCCAGGCCAGCGTCGAGCCGTCCACCGGATCGATGTTGCCGTACAGGCCGACATCCGCCGCCCCTCGGCCGCCGCCGCCAGCACAAGCGCCAGCACCACGCCGGCCCCGGCAAGCGCCGCCACCCACAGAGCCGGCAGTCCGGCCAGGTTGTGCAGCCCCAGGCAGATGGCCACCACCGCGCCCAAGCTCGCGCCACTGGAAACGCCCAGCGTGTAGGGCGTCGCCAGCGGATCCCTCAGCAGCGCCTGGAACAGCACGCCGGCCACCGACAGCGCTCCGCCGGCCAGCAGCGAAAGCAGCGTGCGCGGCAGGCGCACGCCGAAGAACATCTGCGCTTCCGGCCACTCGCCTCGAAACGCCTTGGCCAGGCTCAATGTCGATGAGCCGAACAGCGGCGTCAGCAGCGCCACCGCGCCGGTGGCCAGCGCCGCCAGCAGCAGCACGCGGGCGGCGCGCCCCGGCGTCACTTTCTCAATTGCCATAGGCGATCCAGGCGCCGCCGCCCGGCCTCCTCAGCCATTCCGCCTCCACGCCGAACACTTCCCTCATGCGCTCCACCGTCAGCGCCTCGCCCGGCGGCGCATCGGCCATCACCACGCCCTTGCGCAGCGCCACCACGCGGTCGGAATAGGCCGCCGCCAGGTTCAGGTCGTGGGTCACGGCGATCACCAGGAGGCCGCCGCGCGCCAGGTCCCGCAGCAGCTCGTAAATGGTGAGCTGGTGCTGCAGGTCGAGGAACGTCGTCGGTTCGTCCAGCAGGAGCGCCCGTGGCTCCTGGGCCAGGGCCGAGGCCAGCACCACCCTCTGGCGCTCGCCGCCGCTCAATGCACGGAAGTCGCGCGCGCGGAACTCCAGCGTGTCGGTCACCGCCATCGCCCGCTCCACCGCCTCCCAGTCGCCGGGGCTCTCAAACAGCCCGCCGGCGTAGGGAGTGCGGCCCATCAGCACCACCTGTTCGGCGGTGAACGGGAAATCCAGCTTCAAGCTCTGCGGCACCATCGCTACCTGGCGCGCAAAATCGCGGCGCCGCCAGGCGTCCGTCGCCCGGCCGTTCAATTTGCACGAGCCGCTGAAGCCCTCCCGCAAACCGGCCATGATCCCCAACAGTGTCGACTTGCCGGCGCCGTTCGGGCCGGTCAGCGCCACCATCTCCGCCTCCCGGAAACTGAGGGTGACGTTGCGCAGTACCTCTGTTGTGCCGTAGCGCATCCCCACGCCTTCCAGGTCGTACCGCACCGTCATCGCCCGCCATCCCCGCCCAGCAGCCGCCGCAATTCACGCGCCGCCTCGCCCATCCTCGGCCCCGGCCGGATAAATATCTCCGAGCCCACCTGTTTCACCTGCCTGGTCTTCACCGCGCGTAGTTGCGGATGCGCGCCCCACAGCGCCAGCAGGCGACTCTCCGGCTCCATCGGCTTGCCCTCGGCGTGAGCGAAGTCGCCCATGTCCAGAATCACCTCCGGATCCCCGGCCAGCACCTGCTCCAGGCTGACGCGCGGATACTGGATCGGCGAGCCCTTCAATATGTTCTCGCCGCCGGCCAGCGTCATCAGCTCGTCGATGAACGTGCCCGGCCCCGCGCCCACCATCCCCTGCAGCGTGCCCGGCGCCCGGCCCACCAGGAACAGCGCCGTTCGCTTCCTCTGTCCCGAGGCCTGGCGCCGGACAGCGTCCAACTGGGCGCGAATCTCCCCGGTCAGCTCGATAGCCTGCGCTTGCCGGCCGGTAAGCCGGCCCAGCGCGGCCAGAGACCCGAAGATGTCCTCAATCGAATCCTGGTTCAGCTCCTCGGCCCGCACTCCCAGCTTCCGCAGCCGCCCGGCCAACTGGACGGGGTTCTTTATCACCAGCACCAGGTCCGGCTTCAGCGCCAGGATGCGCTCGAAGTCCGGCTGCAGGAAGGTGCCCACCTTCGGTTTGGATTGCGCGTCCACCGGGTAGCGGCAGTAGGCCGTGACCCCCACCACGCGAGCGCCCAGCCCCAACGCGTACAGCATCTCGGTGATCGATGGGGCTGTCGAAACAATTCGCACGGGCTCGGCCGCTGCTACACAGGCCAGGAGCACGAAGGCCGCCATCAGCCGCCGCAAAAGTACTCCTTCGCCGCCGCCACGAACCGCTCGTTCTCCTCCCGCGTCCGTACGGCGAACCGGATGGCCTCGCCCTCCACGCCGGGCAAACCCGAGCAGTTGCGCAGGATGATCTTTCGTTCCAGGAACCAGTCGCAGATCTCGCGCGCCGGCCGGTCCGTTCCGGCGAACAAGAAGTTGGCCACCCCTTCGGAGAATCGCAGCCCGTCCAGCCCGGAGAGCGCCTCCAGCAGCCAGTTGCGTTCGGTCTCCACCACTTCGCGCGTGCGTTCGGCGTGCTCGCGGTCGCTCAGCGCCGCCAGCGCCGCCGCCTCGGCCAGCGTACCCACCTGCCACGGCTCGCGGCGTCGCGCCAGGCGGTCCATCCACTCCCGCGATCCGGCCAGCGCGCCGACGCGCAGCCCCGGCAGCCCGTGGAACTTCGACAGCGATCGCAGCACCAGCAGGTTCGGGTGGTGCTCGGTCCAGCCTACCGCCGACTCCAGGCGCGTGAATTCGATGAAGCTCTCATCGATCAGCACCGGACCCTCCCGCCCGGCGATGGCCCGTCTGAGGATCTCCACCGCCACCGCCTCGCCCGTCGGGTTCACCGGCTGGCTCAGCACCAGCAGGCCCCGTTGCGGCCAGCGCTCCGGATCGTTCAACGGGGCGCGCAGCGCATGTGGAAAGGCCCTGTAGAACTCGCTCCACACCGGCGTAACCAGCGCCGCGGGACCGTTCCAGCCCGCCCGGGCGACAAAGTGCAGCAGTTCGGTTGCTCCGCCGCCGGCCATCACCTGGGCCGGTGAAATGCGCCACTCCGCCGCCAGAGCTTCTTCCAGCTCGCCGGTCGCCTGGCCGGGGTAATGCGCGATGCGCTCCAGCGCCGCCTCGATAGCAGGCCGGACGCCCGGCGCCGGACCCAGCGGGTTGATGCTCGCGCTGAGGTCCAACACCTCGCGCCAGTCCCAGCCGCGCTGCCGCGCAATCGCAAACAGGTCTCCACCATGGGTCATTTTCAAGCAGTCCCTCCACACCAGTACCCGCCTGCGGCGCCGGCCGTCCCCCCGGAGCGGGGCCGCTCACTCCCTACTGTACTACTCCCGTTTCCTGATTACATGTACTTGCGACGGAATTCAGCGAATGCCGGCCAATCTTGTAACCATTCCGCCAGGCGGTCCAGCGTCTCTTCATCCGGCAGCGGCGGCGGCATGCGCCGCCCCAGCACCGCTGAAACCACGCGAAAGTCGCTCAGCGCTCCCGGCGCGAACCGTTCAGCGCCCGCCAGGTTCATGCCGCTCGACACCAGCCGCGCTCCCGCGGCCGTCTGGTCCAGCAGGAACCGCTCCAGCCCCGTATCTTGCAGCCAGGCCCTGTCGGACTCCTCCGCCGAAGTGGCCGGCAACAGAAGCACCCCGAATCGTCCCACTCCTGGGCCGGCCAGCCACTCCGCCCCGCGGATCAGGCTGTAGTCCTTGAAATTGTCGATGTGGGGCAGGGAAACCACGCCCACGCGCGGGCCGGACAACAGCGTCCACAAAGGCAGGGCCGCCGTCTCCGCACCGTGCGACGGCATCAAGTACGGCTCAAACTGCGGCAACTCGCCCAGCCCCCCGATCTCGATTCGCCCCGCCCTCCTCTGGCCTCCCACCCCGGAATCGGAGGCTCCAGCCGGGGCTTCCACCACCACCCAGTCCGACTTCGCCTGCAGCTCTTTCAATCCCTCCAGGCCCGCCTCATACTCCACGGCCGGCGCCAGTCCGCACGCCTCGGCCAACAGCGCCGCCGCCCGCGAAACCGTGCCCCCCTCCGGGCAGGCCACCGGATCCCCGTTTTGCGGACCCAGGTGCATAGGGGCTACTTGGTAGCCGTGCCGGTACAGCCAGCGCGACAGCGCCGCGGCGACATGGGTCTTGCCACTGCCCGGTTCCGCGCTGGTGATCGTGATGATCTTCGATGACATGTGCTCGTGCCTGCCCCTACAGCTTCGCCTGCTTGAGAAACTCCGCCGCCACCGTCTCCGGCGCCCGCTTGTCCACTTCCACTTCCTTCACCATGGCCCGCATCCTCGCCGTATCGAACTTGCCCGAAAGCCCTCGCAAGAGTCCGGCCAGCGCCGGTTCCTCTTCTAGCGTCGACGACTTGGTCACCAAGCCGGCCTCACAGAAGGAGAAGCCTCGCCGGTTGTCCTCCAGCGCAACGTAGGCCCCCGTGCTCAACGCCGCGTCCAGTTCCTGGCCGGCCACCATCGCTGCTCCCGCCACGTCGAGCGCGGCATACAGACTGCCCGCTTCGGTGCTGCGGATCGGCACGCCCAGACGCAGCCGGTAGGTGCGCATGAACTGCGGCTGGCCGTCGGCGCGGTCCTGGAACTCCGGCAGCACCGTCAGTGACCAGCCCAGCTCGTACGCCTCCGCATCGCTGATTGTTTTGAGATTCAACTTTTCGGCCGTGTCCCGCAGGACGGCCGCCGCAAAGCGGTTTTCGTATCCCAACGGCCCGATCCATTCACAACGGAAGCGCGCCCGGTATTCTTCCTGAACGCGATCCCGCACCGCTTCGCGCGTGCCCGCGGGTTCCCCCTTCAGCAATGTCGAAAGCGCCGCGCCCGTGTATTCAGGGTAGATGTCGATGGCCCCGGTCAGCAGGCTCTCGTGTGTCAACTGCGTCCCCGGAAGCCCCAGGCGTCTCCCCACGCGCTCCGTCCCCAGCCGCTTCTCCAGGTACTGAGCCAGAATCTCACCCACAATCACCTGGTCGGTGGAGTTCTTTGAGCCCACGACCAGGACCCGGCTGCCACGGCTGCACCCGGCGGACGCCAGCACGCAGGCCAGCACCACCACCGCACCCCTGGTTCTCAACGGCATCACTACCGAGATTAGCCCATTGCGGCAAGCTTCCGCCCGGGACTCTGCAGGACTCGCGCCGCTCGGGAGCGGGCGGCGCCGAGCCGGGAACTTCTTCAGCAAAGCGGGCGGAGGCACACAATCAGCCTCCCGCGGCGCAAGGCTTACCGCCGCGGCCAGAATCCTGAACTAGTGACCGTTGATTCTGGCTGGCGCGACGGCCGCCTCGGTACGTGGCGTGATCCCGCGCTCCCTCAGGAACGCCGTCATCTCGTCCTCGTCCCGCAGCAGGTCGCGGAGAGTCGTCTTGGTCAGAATCGCATCAAGGCTCTTCTGTACGCTGCCCCAGAGCAGGCGCAGCGAGCAGTCGCCGGAGTGCGCGCAGGTTCGGTCCAGACCGGAATGCCGATCGCAGAAGTGTGGATTGAAGAAGCTTCCTCCGAGCAGTCCCAAAACTTCTGATACCGTCACCTGGTCGGCCGTCTTCGATAGCGTATAGCCGCCAGCCTGCCCTCGCACGCTCGCCACAAGACCGCCAAGCCGCAGAATCCGCATCAGTTTCGCAACGTTCGGGACCGATAGTCCCTCCGCCCGGCTGATCTCCGGTATGCTGTGACTCTTCGTTTCTCCGTGGCGTGCCATGTACAGCAGGCAGCGCAGCCCGTATTCTTCTTGGGCACTGAGCTTCATGACAATATTGTATGGCAGAATCTTGAAAAAGAGAGTAAGAGATTTCATTCTACCTTTCAAAAGATTGGCATGTGCTAAGGTACAAACATATGCACATGACGATATGCGACTCCATCGACATGCGCCAGTGGTACTGCCGGGTACCGCCAACCCTCCCCGGTTCTGCTAGATTGTGAGAGGGCTCATCCCCTCCCACGCATGCAATTTCAAGTTCAGCCGGTCAAGGAGTTCCTCGTCAGCCCGGCGTTACCTCCCGCCCTCTCCCGACTGGGAGAGCTCGCTCACAACCTCCTCTGGAGTTGGGACCACACCATTCGTCCCCTTTTCCGCCGCCTGGACCCGGTCCTATGGAGGCAGTGCCATCGAAACCCCGTCCTGATGCTGGGCCGGGTCTCGCAGGAGACTCTGGAGAAGGCCGCCGCCGATCCGCGCTACATCGCCTTGTATCAGCACGCCTGCCGGTGCCAGGACGCCTACATAGCTGCGGGTCCCAAGGATGGCCGGAAAGACTCGATGCTGGTGGCCTACTTTTCCATGGAGTACGGGCTGCTGGAATCGCTCACCATCTACTCCGGCGGACTCGGCATCCTCTCCGGCGATCACCTGAAGGGCGCCAGCGACGCCGGCCTGAACCTTGTCGGTATCGGGCTGCTCTACCAGAAGGGCTACCTGCAGCAATACCTCAACCAGGACGGCTGGCAGACCGAGAAGTATCCCGTCAACGACTTCTATACGTGGCCCGTAAAGCCCGCCCTGGACGCCGCCGGCAACGAGGTGCGGATCGAACTGAAGCTGCCGGCCGGCAACTGCTACGTCAAGGTGTGGCGGATGAAAGTCGGCCGGGTGGACCTGCTGCTGCTGGACACCAACATCCCTGAGAACGCCAACGAACAGTACCGTGACATCAGCGACCAGCTCTACGGCGGCGACGACCTGACACGCATCCAGCAGGAGATCGTGCTGGGTGTTGGCGGTCTGCGCGCTCTCCAGGCTCTTGGCCTGGAACCCACGGTCTTCCACATGAACGAGGGCCATTCGGCCTTTCTGGCGCTGGAGCGCATCCGCCTGCTCATGCAGGAGCAGAACATCAGCTTTGAGGAGGCGCTGGAAGCCTCGCGCTGCAACATGGTGTTCACCACCCACACGCCGGTGCCGGCGGGCATCGACATGTTCGACCCCGGCCTGGTGTACGAATACCTGCACGCCTATTGTGAGCGCTACGGCATCCCGTTTGAGAAGTTCCTCGCTCTCGGCCAGGGTGGGACCAGCGAGCAGGGCGACCGTTTCTCCATGGCCGTCCTGGCTCTGAAGTGCTCCGCCTTCCGCAACGCCGTCAGCCGCCTCCACGCCGAGGTCTCGCAGGATATGTTCCATAAGCTGTGGCCCGACCTGCCGATCCACGAGGCGCCCATCACACCCATTACCAACGGTGTCCACCTCCCCACCTGGCTCAACGGCGACCTGGCTCAGCTCTACGACCAGTACCTCGCCCCGGACTGGCTGGAACGCTATCCCGAACCCGGCATCTGGGAGCAGATTCCCGACATCCCCAACGAAGAACTTTGGGAGATCCGCCGGCGCTGCAAACGCCGCCTCATCAGCTTCGTTCGAGAGCGCAAGGCGCGGCGCGCCCGCGAGCGGCTGGCCCCGGCCGCCGAAATGAAGCGTCTCAACGAGTTGTTCGACCCCGAGGTCTTCACCATCGGATTTTCGCGCCGGTTCGCCACCTACAAGCGCGCCACCCTGTTCTTCCGCGATATCGCGCGATTGAAGGCGATCCTCACCAATGCCCAGATGCCGGTCCAGATCATCATCGCCGGCAAGGCGCATCCCAAGGACAATCCCGGCAAGCAGTACATCCGCGAGATCGTGCAGCTTTCGCGCGATCCGGATCTCGCCCGCCACGTCGTCTTCATCGAAGACTACGACATCGAGGTCGGCCGCGAGCTTGTGCATGGCGTGGACCTGTGGCTCAACAATCCGCGCCGCGGCGAAGAGGCGTGCGGCACCAGCGGCATGAAGGCCGCCATCAACGGCACCCTCAACCTCTCCATCCTCGACGGCTGGTTCGACGAGGCCTACGAAGTCTCCGGCGGCTGGGCCATCGGCGACCGCGAACCGTACACCCCCGACATGGACGATCTCCATGCCAGCGCCATCTACTCCCTGCTCGAAAACGAGATTCTGCCCCTGTACTACAAGGGCAGGGAAGAGGGCGTGCCGCACGGCTGGATCGAGCGCGTCAAGCAGTCCCTCATGCACCTCAGCCCGATGTTCAACTGCCAGCGCATGATCCACGACTACAGCACGCGCCTTTATCAGCCGGCTCACCAGAACTTCCTCAAGGTCCGGCGCGACGGCTACCAGCCGGCGCGGGAGAAGGCCGCTTGGACGTCTCTGGTCGAGCGCACCTGGAGCCATGTCCGCATCCACGACGCCTCCGCCGGTCCCGGCGCAAGCGTTCTGAGCGGGAACCCCATCCAGTTGCGCGCCGCCGTCGAGCTGGCCGGGCTCAAGCCGTCCGACGTGCGCGTGGAAGCCGTCGTCGGCCGCGTCAGCCCTAGCGGCGCCCTCGAAGAGACCTCCGTCGTACTGCTGCCTCCAGACGGCGAGCAGGACGGCGCTTTCATTTTCGGCCGCACATTCGTGCCGCACCAGACCGGACGGCTGGGCTATACGCTGCGCGTCAGCCCCAACCATTGCGACGACCCGTTGAGCCGGCCCTGCCTCTCTCCCACCACCTGGGCCCGGTCCTGAGACATTTCTGGCTGGCTTCCAGCCCCGTTCCGTGGTAAGAATGAGGTGTGCCGGACCAGTCAACCGGCCGGGATGGGACGAAGGCGTCCCAACCGGGCCAGTTGCGGCGGCGCAAACCAGGCGCGGACCCCCCATCACAACTCGCAAGATGCGGCGGAGCGGGGCCCGTGTTTGATTGGGTATGAGCTGGTCTCAAGAGGAAGCTGGATCCTTCCTTGCCGTGCTCTCCCATCCTGGTTTCTGAACCGATTTCGAGATCCCACGAAGGAGTGGACTCCCTCAATGGACGACGACCGCAAGTACTCGCAGCGCGGCTACATGGATAGCGACAGGCCCAGCGGCCCTTCTTTCCGGGAAGACCAGCAACGGCCCCGCGGCCCGCGTCCGCCCCTCGACATCACCGGCCCACGGCTGCCCCGTATGGTGGATACCGTCACCGCTTCGCGATGTTACAACTGCGCCACGCCACTGCCGCCCGGCATGGATTTCACCGGAGACTGCCCCAAGTGCCACGCCGCGCTTCATTGCTGTAAGCAATGCTCCTATTTCGAGCCGTCGACGCGTTTCCAGTGCACCAAGCCCATCCCGGAGCGCATCGCGTACAAGGATAAGGCCAACGAGTGCACCTTCTTCCGGGCCCGCGTGACCGTCGCCCGCGACTCGGCGCCCTCGGCCGCCGTCACACGTCCGGCCGGCGACCGTCCCGATGTCGTCACCCCCAAGACGGCCGATGCCGCCCGCATCGCCTTCGACAACCTCTTCAAGAAGTAGCCGCCTCATGGCCCTCGCCGAGCTCGTAGCACAGCGCCGCTTCCTCCTGCGCGATTATTCGCCCGTCCCCCCGGCACCCGGCGAGATCCAGGTGAAGGTGGAGGCTGTCGGCATTTGCGGCAGCGATCTGCACAACTTCGCCGAAGGCGCCATCGGCGACACCCCCTGCCAGTACCCCATGGTGCTGGGCCACGAACCCGCCGGCACCGTCTCCGCCGTCGGCGCCGGCGTCACCGGATGGGCGCCCGGCGACCGTGCCGCGCTGGAGGCCGCCCACTACTGCTATCACTGTGAATTCTGTATGAGCGGACGCCACAATCTCTGCCACCACGTGCGCTTCCTCTCCAACGTTGGTGAGCCCGGTTTCTTCCGCGACCACGTCAACCTGCCCGCCACCAACCTGCTGCCGCTGCCTTCCAATCTGGGCTTCGTCGAGGCTACTCTCTTCGAGCCCATCGGCATCATCCTCCACTCCTTCCGCTTCGGCGATCCCAAGCTGGGCGAGTCGGCAGCCGTCATCGGCGCCGGACCCATCGGCCTGACCACCATCGCCGCCCTGCGCATCGCCGGCGTCTCCCGCATCTGGTGCGTCGAGCCCGTCGCCCACCGCCGCGATCTCGCTCTCGTGCTCGGAGCCGATGCCGCCATCGACCCCGCCCAGGCCGACCCCGTCCGGGAGATCCTGCGCGACACCGCCGGCCGCGGCGTCGATGTCGTCTTCGATTGCGCCGCCAAGGACGGCTCCATCAACCAGGCCATCCACCTCGGCGCTCCCGCCGCTCGCATCGTGATCACCGGGGTGCCTTCCGAGCTTCACCCCGCTATCGACTTCCACCACTTGCGCCGCAAGGAGCAGTGGTTTTTCCCCGTCCGCCGCTCCAACCACAAGAGCGAGCACGCTCTCCGCCTGCTGCAGGAGCAAGGCGCCCGCTTCACCCCCATGCTCACCCACCGCATGCCGCTGGCCAGCGTCCAGCAGGCCTTCGAGACCCTGGAAGCCTACTCCGGCGGCGTCGGCAAGGTCGTGGTTCTCCCTTAGTCCGCTGCACGCCGGCCGTTTCGGCCGGACAGCGCTCTCACACCGCACCATGCGCCCCTTTTCGTGTATGCTCTACTACTAGCTATAGGTTCGCCGGAGGACTGCCTTCTCTCGAATGGAATCAATGCCATGAAACATCGTCTTGTCATGACCGCCGCCGCTTTGATCACCGCCATGCTCCTCCTCACCGGCTGCTGGCGCGACCCTGAGAAGGTGAAGCGCCGCTACCTGGAGAACGGCAACAAGTACTTTGCCCAGGGGAAGTACAAAGAGGCGTCCATCATGTACAGGAACGCCATCAAGAAGGATCCCAAGTTCGGCGAGGCCTACGCCAAGCTGGGGGACACGGAGTTCCGTCGCGGAGATGCCCGCGCCGCAGTCGGCGCATTTCGCCGTGCCGTAGAGCTCCTCCCCAATACTGAAGAGCCCGCCGGCAAGCTGGCCGACATCTACCTGGCCGCCTACTCACTCGGCAAACGGCAAGACCCGCGTCTGTTGGCCGAGGTCAAGAGCCTCTCCGAGGATCTGCTCAAGAAAGATCCAAAATCCTACCACGGCCTGCGCCTCAGCGGCTTCATCGCAGTAAACGAGAAGAAGTTCAAGGAGGCGATCGACTATTTCTGGAAGGCCGACGCCGCCAAACCCAGGCAGCCTGAACTTCGGTTTGCCATCGCCCAGGTTCTCAATCAGGACGGTGAATGGGTCGAGGCGGAGAAGGTGGGCCGGCAGATCGTTCAGGATTCCCCTGCTTACATCCCGGCCTATGATTTCCTCATCGTTGGTTACCTGCGCCGCAATCAGGTGCGCGAAGCCGAGGAGATCGTAGAAAAGAAGGTGACCAGCAACCCCAAGGTCAACGAGTTCAAGCTCCAGCAGGCTGGCTTCTACCGCGCCACGCAGCGTCCGGAGAAGGCCGAGAAGATCATCGGCGACCTTCTCGCTGTCCAGGATGCGGAAGTGCGCCGCAAGGTGGGTGAGTTCATGCTCCGCACGCGCGACTACGATCGCGCATACCAGATCTTCTCCTCCGGGGCCGATCAGTTCTCCGACAAGAGGACCGCCTTCCGCCTGAACATGGTCCAGGTCCTGCTCGGCCAGGGCAAGGTCCAGCAGGCCCTCAGCCTGGTAGACGCCGCCGTCAAGGACGACCCCAAGAATCCCGACGCCCTTTCCCTGCGCGCCTCCACCCAGCTTCAGTACGGCGGCGCAGAGAAGATGCAGGGCGCCATCAACGACCTGCAATCCCTCCTCAGCCGGGATCAATCCAATGCAGTGGTCCGCTACAACCTGGCACGCGCCTACCAGAACAAGGGCGAGCTCGAGGCAGCCCGCGTCCAATACACTGAGGCCATCAAGCTCACCAACGGCAACTTCCTCCCCGCGCAGGCGGGGCTCGGCCAGGTGTATCTCGCCAAGCACGATTTCGGCAAGGCCATCGCCACAGCCCAGGACGCTTTGAAGTTGGATCCCAAGTACCTGCCCGCCCGCGTGATCAAGTCGAATGCCCTCATCAATAGCGGAAACCTCGGGCAAGCCCGCCTGGACCTGACGGAGTACATGAAGGACAGCCCCGACGCACCCGACCTCCAGTTCCAGTTGGCCGTGGTCGACTTCCTCGAAAACCGCATGAAGGATGCCGAGTCCACCTTCCGCTCGCTTCGTCAGAAGTACCCGGCCGACCAGCGCCTCACCTATGCCGTGGCCGAGGTGATGATCCGCACCAACCGGCAGCAGGAAGCCCTCAAGTTCCTCCGGGAAGAGCTGGCAAAAACCCCGGACAACAAGGGCTTGCGCAAGGCCGTCGCCGATACCGCGCTGCGGCTCGATCAAGGCGCCATCGCCGAGCCCATTTTCAGGCAGATGATCCAGGACGATCCCAAGAACTTCGAGTACTACATGAAGCTCGGTGAGATTCTCCGCCGCGGAAATCAGATCCAGGCTGCCCTGGAGATGCTCAAGAAAGGCCAGCAACTGGCGCCCGCGCACGCCGGCGCAAACCTCCAGCTGGCCATGACCCTCGACATGGCGGGCATGCGCCGCGAGTCCGTGCCTCTCTATGAGAACGTGATCCGGGCCGAGCCTGAAAACCCCATCGCGCTCAACAATCTCGCCTTCATGTACGCCGAGGAGGGCCGTGACCTCGACCAGGCCCTGACCTACGCCCAAAAGGCCAAGCAGCGCGTGCCGAGCTCCGACGACATCAGCGATACCCTCGGTTGGGTCTACTACAAGAAGGCTCTCAGCGACAACGCCATCAGCATCTTCAAAGACCTCGCCACCAGGCAGCCGAAGAACCCCACATACCACTACCACCTCGGAGCCGCCCTGCTGCAAAAGGGCAACAAGCCCGCCGCCAGGCAGAGCCTCCAGACGGCGCTCGGCCTGAAACCCGCCAAGGACGAGGAATCCAAGATCCGCGAACTGCTGGCGAAGGCCGGTTGATGCGCCCCACGTCGGCCCTGCATCCGGCCTTGCCGTGGGCTGGTCCGTTCATCGTATTCGTCGCTCTGCTGGCCGTCATGCCGCGGCTCGATCTCTCTCCGCGCATCTCGCTCTCGCTGTGGGTTGCGCTCACCGGCGCGGCCATCTTGCTGATGAGCCGCGAGATCCTCGAATTCCGCCCCGTCATGCCTGTGCAGAGCGCGCTGGTGGGCGTAGGCGTGTTCTGCCTGTGGGTCGCGCCGGACTTGCTCTCGCCTGGCTGGCGCTCGCACTGGATCTTCCAGAACGCCCTCACGGGCAATCTGAGCACCTCGCTTCCCGCCGCCGCGCTCTCTGACCCGCTTGCGCTCAGCCTGCGCGTCCTGCGCGCCGTGGTGATCGTTCCCATCGTCGAAGAACTCTTCTGGCGCGGCTGGCTCATGCGCTACCTCGTCAAGCCCGATTTCCTCTCTGTTCGGCTGGGTACATTCACCGCCGTCAGCTTTTGGTCCGTCGCTGCGCTCTTCGCACTCGAGCACGGGCCGTACTGGGACGTCGGCCTGCTGGCCGGCGCGGTCTATAATGGTTGGTTGGTGCGGTCCAAACGCGTGAGCGATCTGATCCTCGCCCACGCTGTTACCAATGCCTGCCTGTGTGCTTTTGTTCTGGCCACCGGGCGTTGGGAGTACTGGCTCTAGGTCAGCAGTGGCGGCGCCCTGAAATCTCTAATGCCTAACTCAGTCGAAGTCCTGCATCCCGGAGCCACAGCCCTCCACACGCGCGTCGCCCTCTTCGATTTTGACGGAACCATCTCCATCATTCGCTCTGGTTGGGTCGGCGTCATGGTCCCCATGATGGTCGAAACCCTGCTCGGCCTCCACAGTGGCGAGAGCGAAGCCGAACTCACCGCTCTCGTCAACGACTTCGTCGCCCGCCTCACCGGCAAGCAGACCATCTACCAGATGATCCAGCTCTGTGAGGAGATCGAGAAGCGCGGCGGCACGCCCCGAGATCCCCTCTTTTACAAGCACCGCTATCTCGACCTGCTCGGCGAACGCATCAAGGACCGCCTGGACGGCCTCCGCTCCGGCCGCGTCTCGCCCGATACCCACCTCGTCCCCGGCTCGCGCGCCCTGCTCGAAGCCCTCCGTGAACGCGGCTTTACCCTCTACCTCGCCTCCGGCACCGACGAAATGTATGTCAAGGACGAGGCCGATCTGCTCGACGTCACCCGCTACTTCGACGGCGGCGTCTACGGCGCCCAGGACGACTACAAGTCCTTCTCCAAGGCCATTCTCATCCAGCGCCTCATCGCCGGCGCCGGCTTCCGCGGCGACGAGTTCCTCGGCTTCGGCGACGGCTATGTCG
>JACRKW010000215.1 GCA_016215215.1 Acidobacteriota bacterium | reverse complement strand
ATGACAGAGACTCTGAGTATTCGTATCGACTCGGCCACCAAGCAGCGCCTGGAGGCGTTGGCGCAGCGGTCGCGGCGTTCAAAGTCGTTTCTGGCGGCGGAGGCGATCGCTTCTTACGTTGAAGCGGAAGAGTGGCAGATTGGCGAGGTCCGGGCGGGTCTTGCCGAGCTGGATTCCGGCGAAGTGATCAGCCACGAAAGGGTGTCGAAGTGGTTGAGGTCGTGGGGCAAGAAGGCTGAGGCGAAAGCGCCTAGATGAGAATCGTATGGTCGCGCCGCGCCGTCCGGCATCTGGCTGCATTGCGCGATTACATTGCGATGGATTCAGAGAAGAGCGCCGCCGTGGTGGCGGCGCGCATCCTCGGCGCCGTAGAAACGCTGGCGACGCAGCCTGCGATGGGGCGGCCCGGCAAGTTGCCGGGCACGCGTGAGTTGGTGATTGCCGGCACGCCGTTCTTCATCCCGTATCGGGTCCGGGAGGGCCGGTTGGAGCTGATCGCCGTGATCCACGGCCGCCGCAAGTGGCCTCGCGTCTAGAATGTGAATCGCAGGCCGAGCTGGACCTGGCGCTTTTCGTAGGCGCCGTTGAAGCGGCCATAGCTGGCGCTGCTGCGGTTGGAGTCCACGGTGCGATAGTTGGTGACGTTGAACACGTTGAAGAACTCCGAACGGAATTGCAGGCCCATGCCTTCTCGAGGCAGGTGGAAGTCCTTCATCAGCGAGAAGTCCATCTGGTAGAAGGCCGGCATGCGGGCGATGTTACGGCCTACATTGCCGAAGGGGTTGTTGCCGTTGGGGCCGGTGGCCGTGGGCAGGCTGACATTGGAGGGGTTCAGGTACTGCTCATTGAGGCGCAGGTCGGCGGCGAGGATGGGATCTCCGGAGATGTTGGGCCGGAACCACGGGCGGCCGCGCCAGTCCTGCTGGATGCCGGAGACGGAGAAGTTGCCGGCGAGCTGGTGGACGAGGTTGATGCGCCCGCCGGAGTAGGCGTTGCTGATGCCGCCCACCTGCCAGCCGCCGATCACGGCGTCGATCACGGCGTTGCCGTTGGCGCCCCACTTGCGGCCTTTGCCATAGGGAAGGTTGTAGAGCACGCTGGTGGTGTTGGTAAGCGTCTGATCGTAGGCCGAGGGACCCTTGTCGCCGGCGCGGTTGCGGAAGTCCTGCATGGAGGAGCCGGCGCCGTTGATGCCTTCCAGCGCGCCCGCGCCATTGTCCATCGCCTTGCCCCAGGTAAACGAATTCAGGAAGAAGAGGCCTCCCTGGAAACGGCGTTCGAAGCGCGCCTGAAGGCTCTGGTAGTTGGACCAGCCGCCATTGTGGGCGTAGGTGATGTCGCTGAAGGTGGCGATGGGTCGGCGTGACTGCAGGGCGATGGTCGAGCCGTTGGTATTGGGCGCCGCCTGATTGTAGTCGGCGAACAGCAGGAGTTTGTTTGAACGGTTGCCGACGTAGGCGATGTCGACGATGGTGTTCTTGGCAATCTCACGTTGCACCCCGAAGAACCAGCTCGCCACGTACGCGCTGCGATAGTTCTGCGGCATGTAGGTGACGTTGGCGCGCAGAGGGTTAAAGTTCACGCTGTCGGTGAAGCCGGCCGGGTAGCCCTGGTCGGTGGTGCGGAAGGTGGATTGAGTGGGGTTCTGACTGACCAAAGCATTGACCACCTGTGGTCCGTTGATCGCCAACAGGTTACCGCCGCCGGCGCGATTGAAATGGATGAAGTTGACGCCGAAGCCGGAACGGATCACGGTCTTGGAGTCCCAGGAGTAGGCGGCGCCGACACGCGGCGCCCAGTTATTGCGGTCCGGGTCGATCCTCGCCCGATTTCCGATGGAGCCGTTGGTGGCGGCGACCATGGTGAGCCCGACTGGATCGAAGTTGGAGAGCCTGTTTTCCTTCTCCCACTGCGGCGAGGCGTACTCGTATCGGATGCCGAGGTTCAAAGTGAGCTTTGGGCTGACCTTCCAGTCGTCCTGCAAATAGAGGAAAGACATCTGCTGGCGGTACTGAGCGATGAACAGGGTGGTGAGGGCGTAGGTGTCGCGGGCTCCGAAGAAGAAGTCTGCAATGGAGAACGTCCCGGCGTCGCCCGGAGCGGTGGGCGTGGGCTTGGAGAAGCCGCCGGCGTAAGAATCACGGCCGTAGAGCGGATTGACGTCCTGGACTTCGGTGTGAATCCTCTGGTACTCGTACCCCGCCTTGAGCGAGTGCTTGAAGATGATGCGCGAGTAGTTGACCTTCGGGTTCCACATGGTGGGGTACTGCCACTGCGGGTTGGTGGCCTGCCGGCCGATGTTGCTGATGCCGGAGAAGAGCTGCGAATTCAGGCCGCCGGAGACACGCGGGTCCGAAGGCAGGCCGCTGATGCCGTAGGCGGCCAGCATGGAAGGACCGCCCAGGCCGATCGGGTTCTTGCCGGCGTTGGTGCGGTTCACGCCGAAGCGGAACTCGATCAGGTCGCGCGGAGTGGCCGTCATCGTGACACCGGAGGCGAGGGCCTGGTTCATGATGCGCGTGCGGCCGTTGGAATCGCCGCCGGACGGCCCGGGAATGCCTGGCTCCTCCAGGATATTGTCCTTGCGTTGGCCCACGCGGAGGAAGGCGCTGACGCGGGTGCTGAACTGGTGATCGAACTTGGCGTTGAACTTATCGCCGAAATCTTTGAAGCCGCGCGGGCCGTAGAAGTTGCTGGAGCGCGTCGCGTTGTCAAAGGCCGCAGGCAGGTCGTTGAGCACCTTCACGGCGAAGGGGAGCAGCACATTGCGCGGCAGCGGCGTATTGGCCGGGTAGATGGTCCCGCGGATGGGATCTTTCACCGGAACGCTGAACACCGCGTTTCGGTCATTGGCAGTGGGCAGGTTGACGAAGACGACGTTCTTGGCCACCCAGCGCGTGCCCTCGTAGTCGACGAAGAAGAAGGTGCGGTTCTTTACGATGGGGCCGCCGAGGGTGGCGCCAAACTGGTTACGGTTGAAGGGCGGCTTCTTGCCGTCGCGCGGTCTGTAGTAGTCGAAGGCATTCATCGAGCGGTTTCGGTTGAACTCCCACAACGAGCCCTTCAACCGGTTGGTGCCGCTCTTATAGGCGACGTTTACCGTGGCGCCTCCGGTGCGGCCATACTCGGCCGACATGTTGTTGGTGACCACCTGGAACTCGGCCACGGCGTCCGGGGTTGGCTGCATCACCTGGTTGGCGAAGCCCTGGTTGGAGGTGCCGTAGGCGTTGTTGTCGACGCCGTCCAGCAGGAAGTTATTGACCGTGCTGCGCAGACCGTTGACGTTGACCGAGCCTTCACGGGTCACGAAGCCGCCGGTGGAGATGGGCGACGGGCGCACGCCGGTGGTGAGCAGCACCAGCGAGGAGTACTGGCGCCCGTTCAGGGGCAACTCGGAGATGGCCTCCTGCTTGATGACCTGTCCGCGCTGGCTGGTGTCGGTCTCTACGAGCGAGACCGATTCGCTGACGTTCACCGTTTCAGAGACCGAGCCGACTCTCAATTCCAGGTCGATGCGCTGCCGGGCGCCGACGGTAGCCTCGAAGTCTTCCACCACGGCCAGGGCAAAGCCGGCCTTTTCAGCGACCAGCTTGTAGTGTCCGATGCGGACCTGCAGGAATTCGAACCCGCCTCCGTCGTCCGCTTCCTTGGTGGACGAGATTCCGGTGCCGATGTTGGTCAGCGTCACCTTTGCGCCGGGCACCACGCCACCCGACTTGTCTTTGACGGTTCCCAGGATTGTGGCGGTATCGAATTGCGCCGCTGCCGGAATGGCAAGGCATGCGGCAATCACGCTACTCAGCAGGAGTTGTTTCAAGTGAACGCACCTCACCTCAAGGATGATAAACCAGAGTCACTGCATAGTGAAGTAAAATCTACAAAATGGTTACAATCGGGCCGGAGCGGCCCAACCGCATCCGATTGTTGTACTTGCCGCCGTTGCCGGGGGGGAGACGAATTAGTCGCCGGCCAGGTTCACCAACTCGTCTTTCATCGGCTTGCCGTCGAGAACGGCCTGGGCTTGTTCGGGGGTGAAATCCTCCACCTTGGACGAGATATTGTAAGCGCAAAACTTTGGGCCGCACATAGAACAAAAGTGGGCGTCCTTGAAGCCGTCGTCGGGCAGGGTCTCGTCGTGGAAGGCGCGGGCGGTTTCGGGGTCCAGGGCGAGTTCGAATTGGCGGTTCCAGTCGAAACGGTAGCGGGCGCGGGAGAGGTCGTCGTCGCGGTCACGGGCGCCGGGCCGCTTGCGAGCGATGTCAGCAGCGTGGGCGGCGATCTTGTAGGCGATGATGCCTTGCTTGACGTCTTCCTTGTTGGGCAGGCCCAGGTGTTCCTTGGGGGTGACGTAGCAGAGCATGGAGGCGCCGTACCAGCCGATCATGGCCGCGCCGATGGCGCTGGTGATGTGATCGTAGCCGGGGGCGAAGTCGGTCACCAGGGGGCCGAGGGTGTAGAAGGGCGCTTCATGGCACCAGTCCATTTCCTTCTCCACCTGCATCTGGATCTGGTCCATGGGGATGTGGCCGGGGCCTTCGATCATCACCTGGACGTCGTAGTTCCAGGCGACCTTGGTGAGTTCGCCCAGAGTCTTCAGCTCGGCAAACTGTGCCTCGTCACTGGCGTCGGCCAAAGCGCCGGGGCGTAATCCGTCGCCGAGTGAGAAGCTGACGTCGTGCTTCTGGAGGATCTTGCAGATCGCCTCGAAGTGTTCGTAGAGGAAATTCTGCTTATGGTTCTTCACCATCCATTCGGACAGGATGGAGCCACCCCGGCTCACGATGCCGCAGACGCGCCGGGTGGTGAGCGGGATATGCTGCACCAGGATGCCGGCATGGATGGTCATGTAGTCGACGCCCTGCTCGGCCTGCTCCTCGATCACTTCGAGCATCACCTGGGGCGTCAAGTCTTCGATCCGCTTGACGCGGCTGAGGGCCTCGTAGATAGGCACGGTGCCGATGGGTACCTGGGACTCGGCGATGATGGCCTTGCGGATCATGGCGATGTCGCCGCCGGTGGAAAGGTCCATGACGGTCTCGGCGCCATACTTTACCGAGTAGTGCAGTTTTTCGAGTTCACCCTGGACGCCGGGTGTGGTGGAGGAGTTGCCGATATTGGCGTTGATCTTGCAGGTGGAGGCGATGCCGATGGCCATCGGCTCCAGCGCTAAGTGATTGATATTGGCTGGGATGATGAGGCGTCCGCGGGCTACTTCGGAGCGTACGAACTCAGGCGTGAGCCGCTCGCGCCGGGCGACGTGCTGCATCTCCTGGGTGACGACGCCCCGCCGGGCGTAGTACATCTGCGTACGGATTTGGTCCGACTTACGTCCCGCAACCCACTCTGCTCTCTGCATGGCCCGATTATAGCAACCGGGTCAGGCTCGCCCGGCGGCGCCGGGCGTGGAGCTAGTCGGACTCTTCGTTTTCGCCTTCCAGCAGCCGCATCCCTTCGAATGTCTGCGGGGCCAGCAGGCCGGCGTGGGCATAGACGAAGAGCTTGTCGCGCGAGTCCGTAATGTCCAGGTTGCGCATGGTCAACTGGCCGATGCGGTCCTGCGGGGTGAACGCGCCCTCGTGCTTTTCCATGGTCAGGCGCTCGGGCGGCGCAGTTCCAGGGTCACCTCCCCGGTGACGGCCTTGGCCACCCAGCGCTGGAGGGTCTCACGGATCATGATGGACTGCGGATCGAACCAGCGGCCCTCGTAGAGCAGCCGGCCCAGGCGGCGGCCCATGTCGCGGTACTGCTCGATGGTGCCCTCGTTGTGGATGCCGGTGACCAGCCGCTCATAGCCGATGAAGAACAGCGCCATGGCGGGCGCCTCGTAGATACCACGGCTCTTGGCTTCGATGATGCGGTTTTCGATCTGGTCCGACATCCCGAGTCCGTGGCGTCCGCCGATGGCGTTAGCGGCCAGCACCATGTCGACGGGATCTGCGAACCGCTCGCCGTTCAGTGCGACTGGCAGACCTTCCTCAAACGTTACCGTCACCGTCTCAGGGCGAACCTCGACGTCCTCGCGCCAGAACGCCGTGCCCATGATGGGAGCGACGATCTTGATGCCCTTGTTGAGGTACTCCAGGTCCTTCGCCTCGTGGGTGGCGCCCCAGATGTTGGAGTCGGTGGAGTAGGCCTTCTCCTTGCTCATCTTGTAGCTCAGGCCGGCCTTCTCCAACAGCTCCGACATCTCCTTGCGGCCGCCGAGCTCGTCGATGAACGCCTGGTCGAGCCAAGGCTTGTAGATCTTTAACTTCGGGTTGACCATCAAGCCGTAGCGGTAGAAGCGCTCGATGTCGTTGCCCTTGTAGGTGCTGCCGTCACCCCAGATGTGGACGTGGTCTTCCTTCATCGCGCCCACCAGCATGGTGCCGGTGACGGCGCGGCCGATGGGTGTGGTGTTGAAGTACGGCACGCCGGCGGTGGTGATGTGAAACGCGCCGCATTGCAGCGCGGCCAGACCCTCGCGCACCAGTTGCTGGCGGCAGTCGATCAGCCGGGCTTTCTCGGCGCCGTACTCCAAAGCGCGGCGAGGGATGTCGTCGTAGTCGGTCTCGTCGGGCTGGCCGAGGTGGGCGGTATAGCAGTACGGGATGGCGCCTTTCTGGCGCATCCAATAGATGGCGGCACTGGTATTGAGGCCGCCCGAGAAGGCGATGCCGACCTTTTCGCCTGCGGGGAGAGATTGCAGGATGTTGCCCATGGTGACT
>JACRKW010000214.1 GCA_016215215.1 Acidobacteriota bacterium | reverse complement strand
CCATGCAGCAGGAAGGCGCCGGCCCGCGCAGCCCCTTTTGGCCCTCCTCTGCCAACACCAACGTCAACGGCATCATCCCCTCCAACTTCTTCATGGACTCCAAGCTCTGCGGCGAGTGTCACAAAGACGCTTACGCACAGTGGAACTCCTCCATGCACCACTTCTCGTCCTTCAACAACCGCTTCTACGCCCGCTCCATCGAACACATGCAGGAGATCAGCGGAACGCAAGGCTCCAAGTGGTGCGCCGGCTGCCACGACCATGCCGTCTTCTTCAACGGCCGCTTCGAAAAGCCCATCAAGGATCAGATCAACACGCCCGAGGCCCAGAACGGCCTCGGCTGCGTCTCCTGCCACTCCATCGTTCACGTCGATTCCACCATGGGCAACGGCGGTTTCACCATCGAGTATCCCCGGCTCCACGACCTTGCCTCCTCCCGCAACCCCTACATCCGCACCCTCGACCGGTTCCTCACCAATGTCGACCCCGAGCCTCACCGCCGTACTTTTCTCAAGCCCTTCATGAGAGACTCCTCGGAGTTCTGCTCCACCTGTCACAAGGTCCACCTCGACGGGCCCGTCAACAACTACCGCTGGATCCGGGGATTCAATGAGTACGACAACTGGCAGGCCTCCGGCGTCTCCGGCCAGGGTGCGCGCAGCTTCTACTATCCCGAAAAGTCTCTCACTTGCGGCGGCTGTCACATGCCCCTGGTCCCTTCCAAAGATCCAGGCAATCGCGACGGCATGGTGCACGACCACCGCTTCGCCGCCGCCAACACAGCCGTCGCTCACGTGAACGGCGACGCCAAACAATTGGCTGCCACGAAAGGCTTCCTCCAGTCCGGCTTCATCAGCGTGGACATCTTCTCGGCCGCCCCCGCCGATACGCCGCCGGAATCCCCCATGGTGCGCCGCGCCGAGTCCGCTCCGCAGGTCATGACCACCTTCGCCGTGGGTGAGGAGTCAGGCGCCGGCGCCACGGCATACACCACGCGCGAAATCGGTAAACTCGCCGCCCCGCTCGATCGGACTCAGGCCGAGTTCGCCCCCGGTTCCACCATCCGGCTCGACGTCGTGGTCCGCACCCGCAAGATCGGCCACTTCTTCCCCGGAGGTACTGTCGACGCCTACGACGTCTGGCTGGAACTCGAGGGCCGTGACGCCACGGGCAAGGCCGTCTACCATTCCGGCGCCGTCGCCGATGGCGGCCGTGGGCCGGTCGAGCCCGGCGCTCACTTCTACCGCTCGCTGATGCTCGACGGCGACGGCAATCCTATCAACAAACGCAATGCCTGGCAGACCCGGTCTTTGCTCTACGTTCGCCTCATCCCGCCCGGCGCGGCCGACGTGGCTCATTACCGCGTCGCCATCCCCAAGGATGCCAAGGGCCCCCTCACTTTCACCGCCAAGCTGAACTACCGCAAGTTCGCTCATTACTACACGCAGTTCTCTTACGGCCTGCAGCCCGCGCCAGGCCAGGATCCCAAGCTGGTCTCCCTGCACTACGATTCCCGCCAGTACCGGCCCACTCCCGGAGCGTCCGTTCCTGATCCTCCAATCGTCACGCTGGCTCAGGCAAAGGTTGAGCTACGCCTCGGTAAGACCACGGTTTGGAAGGCCGTTCCTGCCCGTGCGGACCGGGAGCGCTGGAATGACTGGGGCATCGGCATGCTCCTCCAAGGCGACCTCAAAGGCGCCGAATACGCCTTCACCAAGGTCACTGAAGCTCAGCCCGACTACGCCGACGGCTGGCTCAACGTCGCCCGCGCCCTCATCCAGGAAGGCGAAATCGAGCGGGCCCGTGAGTTCCTCGTCAAGGCGCTCGAACTCAGCCCCAACCTCCCCCGCGCACACTTCTTCAAGGCGATGGCCGAGAAGGCCGACGGCGATTACGATGCCGCGCTCGCCTCTCTCCGCCAGGTCGCTCAGCAATACCCGCGCGATCGCGTCGTGCAGAACCAGCTCGGCCGTGTGCAGTTCCTCAAACGCGACTTCAAAGCCGCCGTCGCCGCCTTCCAACAGGTGCTCACCATCGACCCCGAGGATGTCCAGGCGCACTACAACCTGATGCTCGCTTTTCGCGGCCTGGGTGACGCCGCCTCGGCGGCGCGGGAAGAGGTCCTCTTCCGCCGCTTCAAGGCCGACGAGTCCGCCCAGGCTCTCACCGCCGGAATCCGCCGCGCACATCCGGAAGACAACAACGAGCGCCAACCCATCCACGAACACGAGAGCGTGAAACTGAAATGAGAATTCTACTGTTGCTTGCTGCTGCCGGCGCGCTTTGCGCCCAGCCCGCACGGTTCACTGACGTCACCCGCCAGGCCGGCATCCGCTTCACCCACAACGCCAATAAAGGCGGCAAGAAGTTCCTTCCGGAGACCATGGGCTCCGGGTGCGCCTTTGCCGACCTCGACGGCGACGGCTGGCCCGACATCGTTCTCGTCAATCCGCGCCCCGCCATCTACCGCAACAACCACGACGGAACCTTTTCCGACGTTTCAGCCGCCGCCGGCCTCACACCCTTGGGCGCTTTTCCCATGGGCGTCGCCGCGGGCGACTACGACAACGACGGCCGCATCGATCTCTACTTCACAGCGCTGGACGGCGACCGCCTCTTTCACAACGAAGGCGCCTTCCGTTTCAAGGACGCCACCAAAGCCTCCGGCATCGCCAATGCCGCCTTCGGCACTTCGGCCGCATGGCTCGACTACGACCGCGACGGCCGCCTCGATCTCTTCGTTGCAAACTACGTCCAGTGGTCGCGCGACAAGGACCTCTTCTGCTCGCTCGACGGCGTGGCCAAGTCCTACTGCACGCCGGAGTCGTACAAGGGGGTCTCTTCCAGACTCTTCCACAACCTCGGCGACGGCCGCTTTGAAGACGCTACTTCAAAGGCCAAACTCGCCGATCCGTCATCCAAGTCCCTCGGCGTCACAGTTCTTGACTTCAACCAGGACGGATGGCCCGATCTCTTCATCGCCAACGACACCCAGCCCAACAAGCTCTATCGCAACCTGAAAAATGGGACGTTCGCCGAAGAGGCGGTCGCCGCCGGCGTAGCTTTCGGCGAGGACGGCGTCGCCCGGGGCGCGATGGGCGTCGATGCCGCCGATTACGACCGCACCGGCCGGCCGCACCTCCTCGTGGGGAACTTCGCTAACCAGATGCTCGGCCTCTATCACAATGAGGGCGCAGGTCTGTTCGTCGACGAGGCCCCGCGCTCGGCAGTCGGACGCGCTTCGCTCCTCAGCCTCGCCTTCGGCGTCTTCTTCTTCGACTACGACCTGGACGGCTGGCTCGACATCTTCTCCGCCAACGGCCACATCGAGGATGACATCGCGCGCGTCCAGCCCAAAGTGAAATTCGCACAGCCGCCGCTTGTCTTCCGCAATCTCTCCAAAGGGCGCTTCGAGGATGTCTCCACCAAACTCGGCGGCGACCTCTCGAAGCCCATCGTCGCCCGCGGCGCCGCCTATGCCGACTTCGACCGCGACGGCGATCTTGACGTCCTCATCTCGGCTAACAACGGCCCTGCTGTTCTCTACCGGAACGATGCCAACCCGGCGAAGAACAACTGGCTCAACCTGCGCCTGAAGGGCGTCAAGTCCAACAGGGACGCCATCGGCGCCGTGGTCCGCGTCGAATCCGCCTCCGGCCGCCAGTGGCGCACCGTCCACACCGGTTCCAGTTACTGTTCCCAGTCCGACCTCGCGCTCACCTTCGGACTCGCCCGCGATCCCCAGGCCAACATCGAGATCGATTGGCCCTCCGGCGCCCGGCAGCGGCTCAACGCTGTGAAGGCCAACCAGCACCTTGTGATAGAAGAGTACAAGCAGCCATGATTCCCAAACTTGAACTCGCCGCCATCACAGACGAATTTTCCCCCGACCTCGCCGTGGCCGTCGACGCCATGGCCCCCATCGGCATGACCGCCTGCGCACTCCGCGTCGTCGGCGGAAAAAACATCATGAACCTCACCGACGATGAGGTGAAGCAGGCCATGGACCTGCTCAACGCCAAGGGCATCCGCGTCCTCGGCCTTTCTTCGCCCATCCTGAAATGCACCTTGGCCGAGGGAGGGGAAGTGGACAGCCGCTTCCAGCAGGACATGTTCGGCGCAGCTTACACCATGGACGATCAGCCCCGGCTCACCGAGCGTGCCATCCGCCTCTGTGAGATGACCGGCGCCAAGGTAGTACGCGTCTTCTCCTTCTGGCGCACCGTCGATCCCGAAAAATGCTTCGCCCCCGCCTGCGACGCCCTATCCAAGATGGCGGACCAGTTCAAGGCCCACGACATCATCTGCGGCATCGAAAACGAGCACGCCTGCAACATCGGCACTGCCGCCGAGGCCGCCCGCTTCCTCAACGCCGTCCCGCACTCCCATCTCAAGCTCGTCTGGGATCCGGCCAACGCCCTGGTCTCCGGGGAAAACCCCTTCCCCGAGGGTTACAACCTGCTCCCCAAAGGTCGCATTGTCCACGTCCACGCCAAGGATTGCCACATGGAAGGCCACAAGCCCATCTGGGGTCCCGTGGGCACCCGCCACGTCGACTGGAAAGGCCAGATCGCCGCCCTGATGAACGACGGCTACACCGGCGCTGTCAGCCTGGAAACCCACTGGCCCGGTCCCGGCGGCAATAAGCTCCAGGGCAGCATCATCTGCGGCTGGAACCTGCGCGGCCTTCTCGCCGCCTGATTCCCGGCCGGTAACCGCGCGGCATACGTCAACGTCTGCTATCCTAACGCCCACTGGGGGCATCTAAACTCTTATGCGCAAGCTGCTGGCAGGCCTGCTCTTGGTGTCGGCGCTGGCGGGCACAGTGTGGGCGTTCCAGCGCGGAGTTCGCTCCATCTTCCGCGACGACGATTACGATCCAGCGCCTCCGCCGGGCCACGCCGAGCACACCGAGTTCTACTTTGCCCGCCTCCGCTACCAGATGGTCGGCTTCGGCGGCGGCAGCGTCTGGAGAATGCGCGGCGGCTGGACCACGGACTATCCCAAGGCCGACCGCACGCTGCTGAAGGGTATCCGCCGCCTCACCCGCATTCAAGCCAACCCCATGGAGCGCGTCGTCGACCTCATCTCCGACGACATCTACAACTACCCGTTTGTGTATGTCGTCGAGGCCGGCCATTGGGAGCTTCCCGACGCTCAGGCGAAGAAACTACGCGAGTTCACAGACCGCGGCGGCTTCCTCATGACCGATGATTTCCACGGCACATTCGAGTGGGAGGTCTTCACCACCAGCCTCAACAAAGGCTTTGGGGACCGCACCATCAACGACATCGACGACGCCGACCCCATCTTCCACGTCCTCTACGACCTCACCAGCCGCTTCCAGGTCCCCGGCCTCGTCAATTTCCCCTTCGACAAGACTTACGAATACGACGGCTTCGAACCCAAATGGCGCGCCGTCCGCGACGACCGTGGCCGCATCGTCGTCGGCATCTGCCACAACATGGATCTCGGCGATGCCTACGAATGGGCCGACCATCCCCGCTATCCGGAGAAGTACGCCTCCCAGGCCTACCGTACGGCGATCAATTACATCATCTATGCCATGACGCACTAAGAGCGAAATGTTCCAGTTCTTCTTTAACTACCCTTTGGCCGTCTACCGTAAGGGGACTCTCGTCCTTGCCAGCGGTTGGCCGGTGTGGGTGTTGGGGCTGCTGGCGCTGGTTGCGGCCGCGGTGGTGACGTGGTTGATGCTCGGCAAGAACTTTCCAAGACCGAGGATGCTGGCTTTAGGGGCTCTCCAATGGGCCGCCCTTGCCCTGTTGCTCGTGCTGCTCTGGCAGCCCGCTCTGAGCGTGTCCGCGCTCAAACCGCAGCAAAACGTCGTCGCTGTCGTGGTGGACACCTCCGCCAGCATGGCTCTGGAGAATCGCATCGGCGAGGCCAAGGGGTTACTGGACGGCGGCCTGCTGTCGCGCCTCCAGGCCAAGTTCCCCGTGCGTCTCTATCAGGGCGGCCGCGCTCTGGCGCGGGCCGGCCAGGTTCCGGCCAAGGCGGACCAGCCAGTCACCCAACTGCGCGATATCCTCACCGCCGCAACCGCCGAGTCCGCCACCTTGCCCATCGGGGCCATCGTGCTCCTGAGCGACGGCGCCGACAACGCCGGCGGCCTGGACTCCGACATCATGGACTCTTTGCGCCGCACCCTCATCCCCATTCACACCATCGGCTTCGGAACGGAGACCATCCGCAATGACGTCGAAATCACCGACGCCCTGCTCCCGTCCCGTTCTTTGCCCGATGCCCGCCTGGCGGCCACCGTCACGCTGCGGCAATCCGGCTTTGCCGGCCAGTTGGCGACGATCACCTTGAAGGACGGAAACACCACTCTGGCCTCGCGCGCGGTCAAGTTGCCCGGCGACGGCCAAACCTTGCGCGAGGTCGTTGAGTTTCAGGCCGGCCCGGCCGGCGCCAAACCGTTACGCGTCGCCGTGGAACCGCTCGAAGGCGAGACCAACCCGGCCAACAACGCGCTCACGCGCCTGGTCCATGTGGAGGACCGCAAGCCGCGCATCCTCTACATCGAAGGTGAGCCGCGCTGGGAGCTGAAGTTCATCCGCCGCGCCGCCGAGCTCGACAAGAACCTGGAACTGGCCAGCATCCTCCGCACCACGGAGAACAAGTTCTACCGCCAGGGTATCGGCGATCCCAAGGAACTCGAACACGGCTTCCCGGACTCCATCGACGAACTGTTCCGCTATGAGGGCATCATCATCGGCAACGTGGAGGCCGGTTACTTCGATGCGCGCCAGCAGGCGCTCATCAAGGAGTTCGTGGACCGCCGCGGCGGCGGCGTCCTGTTTCTCGGCGGGCGGGCCGCGCTCTCTGAAGGCGGCTGGAACAGCACCGGCCTCGCGGAGATGCTTCCGCTGGTCCTCCCGGACCGCAAGCTGACCTTCCACCGCGAACCGGCCACCGTGGAACTCACCGCCGGCGGGCGCGACAGCCTGCTGGCCCGCATCGAAAGCGATCCGCAGAAGAACGCCGCCCGCTGGCTCTCGCTGCCGTACCTGGCCGACTATCAGGAGGCCGGCGCTCCCAAGCCCGGTGCATCGGTGCTGGCAGAGCTCAAGACCGGGGCGGGGAAGCGGTCCCCATTCCTGGTGACGCACAACTATGGGCGCGGCCGCGTCGCCGTGCTGGCCAGCGGAGGCACCTGGCGCTGGCAGATGGCGCAGGACCATCGCGATATGAGCCACGAGGTCTTCTGGCAGCAACTGCTGCGCTGGCTCGCCGGTGAGACCGGCGGCAGGGTTTCGGCAGTCAGCAGCAAGACGGTGTTTGAGGACGATCCGCGCATTCCTCTGCGCGCCGAAGTTCGTGACAGAAACTACTTGCCTGCCTCCGATGCCGTTGTGACGGCTCACGTCATGGGGCCTGAGGGCGTGGCCGACGAAGTCACTCTGCGCCCGGTCGACAATGCCCCCGGCTCCTATGCGGCCGAGTGGAAGGCCGACAAGCCCGGATCTTATCTTGTGGAAACCACCGCCCGCCAGGGCGGCGCTGAACTCGGCCGCAACGTGCTCACCTTCCGCCGGGAAGACGGCGTGGCCGAGAATTTCCGCACCGAACAGAACCGTGAACTCCTGGAACGCATCGCCCAACAGACCGGTGGCCGCTACTGGAAACCCTCTCAGGCAGCTGCTCTGGCCGCTGAGATCGAGTACTCCGATGCGGGTATCTCGGTCAAGGAAACTCACGCCATCTGGAACGCTCCCGCCGCGTTCCTGCTGCTGGCCGCATTGAAAGCCGCCGAATGGCTCCTGCGGCGCAAATGGGGGGCCGTATGAAACTGGCGCTGTTTCTGCTCGCCTGCGCCGCATCGGCGGCCGACTTCAGGCTGGCAGTCGCCGGCCTCGGCGGCGAACCCGACTATGACCAGCGCTTCACCACCCTGGTCGCCGAGGCGGCCAAACTCACCGGCGCGGAGACCCTCACCGGGGCCGCCGCCACCAGGCAGAGCCTGCAGGCCGCGCTGGCCAGGTTCGCCGCGCAGGCCAAGCCGGACGACACTCTCACGCTGACACTGATCGGCCACGGCACCTTTGATGGGCACGTCTACAAGTTCAATCTCACCGGCCCCGACGTCTCCGCCGAAGAGCTCGCCTCGTGGCTCGACCGAATCTCCGCCCGCCAGCTTGTCGTTCTTGCCACCAGCGCCAGCGGCGGCGCAGCCGAACCGTTGAAGAAGCGTGGCCGCGTCGTCATCACGGCCACCAAGTCCGGCACGGAGAAGAACGCCGTCGTCTTCGGGCGTTACTGGATGGACGGCTTGCGCGACCAGGCCGCCGATACCGACAAGAACGACGCCATCAGCGCCGTAGAAGCGTTCAACTACGCCCGCCAGAAGACCACCGCCTTCTACGAGACGCAGAAACGTCTGGCCAGCGAGCACGCGCAACTCGACGACGCCGCTCTGGGCGCCCGCTTCGCCGTCGTCCGCGTCGGCGCGGCGCAACGCGCCATGAACGACCCGGCCAAACGGCTCATGCTGGCGCGCAAGGACGAGATCGAGGCCTCCATCGACGCCTTGAAGCTCGCCAAAGCGGCCACCCCTCCGGCCGAGTACAAGCAGAAGCTCACCGCTTTGCTTCTGGAACTGGCAAAACTGCAGGAGTCACTCGACCAGTGAAACTCGCCGCCTCACTCCTGCTGATGGTTTCCCCTCTACTCGCCCAGAACGCGGCGCAGCGGGCCGAAGCGCTGTGGAAGCAGCGGCAGTACGCGGACGCCAACAACGCCTTCCGCCAGGCTGTCAATGAACAGCCAAACGACGCCGCGCTCAAAGCCCGTTGGGGCCTGCTTCTGCGCGATCGTTTCAACTCCGGCGATGCCGCCGGTCTCTTCAACGAAGCGCTGCAGTTGCGCAAGGACTATGGGCCGGCGCTGCTCGGCCTGGCGCGCGTCTACGCGGAGAGCTTCGACCGCCGTGCGCTGGAGTTCGCGCGCAAGGCCCTGGACGCCGACCCCAAGTTGGACGAGGCGCGCGAGATCCTCTCCCATCTGCTCGTGGAAGACGGCGATTTCGACGCCGCCGCGAAAGAGGCGGATCGCATCCCTTCCTCGCGCCTGGCCCTCGCAGCGCGGGCCACCATCGAACTCCTCCACGACAGGGATGCCTCCGGTTGGCTTACGAAAGTGGACGGAGACTCCGCCGCCTACGCCCGCATTGCCCGCCACTTTGTCCTCAACCGCCGTTACGAAGAGGCCATCGCTCACTACCGCAAGGCCGTTGCATTCGATCCGCTCAACCTCTCCGCGCAGTCCGAGCTCGGAATCAACCTGATGCGCACAGGACGCGACCAGGAAGCCCGAGCCGTGCTCGAAGCCGCCTACAACGCCGGCTTCACGGACAAAGCGACGTCGAACTCCCTGCGGCTGCTGGACAGCTACAAGAACTTCGCCGTCATCACGCATCCGCGCTACGTGCTCCGGCTGCACAAGAGCGAGGCGGATCTCCTGCGCCCGTACGTCGAGCGCGAGATGGAAAGCGCCTTGGCCGTCTACGACCGCAAGTATGGCTTCCAGTTGCCCGGGCCCGTCACCGTCGAAATGTATCCGGATCACGAGGACTTCGCCGTCCGCACCATGGGCATGCCCGGTCTGGGCGCGCTGGGCGTCACCTTCGGCCTCAGCATCGCCATGGATAGCCCCTCTGCGCGCAAGCCCGGCAGCTTCCATTGGGCCGGCACCCTGTGGCACGAGCTGAGCCACGCCTACGTCGTCACCGCCACCAATCACCGGGTTCCACGCTGGTTCACCGAGGGCGTCTCCGTCTTCGAGGAGACCGCCACCCGGCCGGAGTGGCGCGAACCCATCACGCCGGAGATCGCCTCCGCGCTCAAGCAGAAGCTCCTGCTCCCCATTGCGAAGTTGGATCGCGGCTTCATCCGCCCGTCGTATCCGTCCCAAGTCGTGGTGAGCTACTTTCAAGCCGGCCGCATCTGCGACTTCATTCACGAACGCTGGGGCTGGCCCAAACTGCTTTCCATGATGAAGCGTTTCTCCCAGGTGACCTCCACCCCGGCGGTGATCGAAAAGGAGCTTGGCCTGAAGCCGGAGGAGTTCGACACGCAGTTCCTGGAATGGCTGAGCCGCCAGAAGCTGGTGGAGGGCAAGCCGGACCACGATCCGGCTCTTGTCATGAAGCATGCCGACGAGCTGCTCTCGAAAGGCGATCGCGCCGCCGCCGAAAAGGCTCTCAGCGCGCTGCTGTGGGTCTACCCCGTCAAGGACGAAGATCTGCATCGCAGGCTGGCGTCGCTCCGCGGGGAACTCGGCATGTGGGAGGGCGCAGCTGAGGAATGGCGCTCCGTGATCGCCCTGAAGACCGCCGACCCGGCCTCGGCGCACTTTGAGCTGGCCCGCGCCTACAACGCGCTGAAACGTCCTGAGCAGGCCCGAGACGCCGTGCTGGCGGCCCTCGAAATCGCTCCGGGCTACCGCCCCGCGCAGCGCCTGCTGTTGGAATTGACCAAACCCGGAGAGGAACGCAAAAGGTAACCAAATGACGACACTCGACCACGTCGCCGTGAAAGAACGCATTGAACGCTTTCAGTCCGTGCGGGAAGAGATGATCGCCCAGGTCCGGAAGGTGATCGTCGGCCAGGACGAGGTGCTGGAGCAGTTGATGATCGGCCTCTTCGTCGGCGGCCATTGCCTCATCACCGGCCTGCCTGGAACGGCCAAGACCTTGCTGGTCCGCACCATGGCGCAGACCCTTGGACTGGTCTTCAAGCGCATCCAGTTCACGCCGGACCTGATGCCGTCCGACATCACCGGCACCGACATCCTCGAAGAAGAGCCGGGCACCGGCCGCCGCATTTGGACCTTCGTCGAGGGGCCCATTTTCGGCAACATCCTGCTGGCCGACGAAATCAACCGCACACCGCCCAAGACGCAGGCGGCGCTTCTCGAAGCGATGCAGGAGATGTCCTGCACCGTGCGCGGCAACCACTACACGCTGCCTGCGCCCTTCTTCGTCCTGGCCACGCAGAACCCCATTGAGCTCGAAGGCACCTACCCGCTGCCGGAGGCCCAGCTCGACCGCTTCCTGTTCAACACGCTCCTTGACTACTTGCCCGCTGATGACGAAATGAAGGGCGTCGGCCTCACCACCACCAACGAAAAGCCCGACTTGCACGCCGTCACCAACGCCGAAGAGATCCTCGGCTTCCAGCAACTGGTGCGCATGGTGCCCATCGCCAATGAGGTCGCCCGCTACGCCGTGGATCTGGTGCGCATGACCCGCGCCTCTGACTCCACCGCTCCTGACTTTGTCAGGAAGTACGTGAACTTCGGCGCCAGCGTGCGCGGCGCGCAGAACCTGGTTCTCTCCGCCAAGGCGCGCGCCCTGATGCGCGGGCGCTATCACGTCACCTTCGACGACATCGCTTCGCTGGCGCGCCCCGTGCTGCGCCATCGCATCCTCCTGAACTTCCAGGCTGAAAGCGACCGCCTTTCGCCCGACGACATCCTCAAGCGCATTCTGGAGGCTTTGCCCGCCAGGTAGGCGCGCGGGCAATCGAACCCAATGCTGCAGCGTTTCCTCGATCCGCAGGTACTGGCCGGCATCGCCAACCTCCAGTTGACGGCCAAGACGGTTGTCGACGGCTTCATCGCCGGCCTCCACCGCTCGCCGGACTACGGCTTCAGCCAGGAGTTCGCCGAGTACCGCGCCTATGTCCCCGGGGACGATCTGCGCTTCGTCGATTGGAACGTCTACGCCCGCACTGACCGCCTGTACCTCAAACGCTATCGCGGCGAGACCAACACGCGCCTCACCATCCTGCTGGATCGCAGCAACTCCATGGCCTTCTCCAGCGGCGGCGTGAAGAAGATCGACTACGCCCGCTATCTGGCCGCTTCGCTCGCCTATCTCGCCCATCACCAGCGCGACGCGGTGGGCTTGATCAGCTTCGACGAGTCTGTGCGCGACTTCATTGAGCCTTCCTCACGCCAGGGCAACTGGGTCAAGCTTCTGCACTGCCTGGATCGGTCCGAACCCGCCAGCCGTACGGACTTCGCCCAGCCCTTCGTCCACTTCCAGCAGTTCCTTCACAAGCGCGGCATCGTGCTCGTGATCTCCGACTTCCTCGCCCCCGCCGAGGTCGTGCTGCGCACCGTCGCGCCGCTGCGTCAGCGCGGCAACGACGTCGTGCTCATGCACGTGCTCGATCCCGGCGAGATCTCGCCCCGCCTTGCCGGCTCTCGCATCCTGATCGACATGGAAACCGGCGACGAGCTCGAAGTGAGCCCGGAGTACGCCGCCGGCGGTTACCGCGAGAAGATCGCCGCTCACCTGAAAGCTCTCGAAAGCGGCGCGCAAGGGGCGGGCATGAGTTACTTCCTGGCGCGTACCGATCAACCTCTCGACGAGGCTCTCCGCCGCTATCTGGTTGTGCGCGAAGGGAGGGCCTAGAATGGGCCTCTTCGCTCCGTGGTTCATTGCCGGCTTGGGGCTGCTCGGCCTGCCGGTCTACCTGCATCTGTTGAAGCGCCACCGCAGTGAGACCCAGCAGTTCAGCTCGCTCATGTTCTTTGAGAAGAGCACGCAGGCCAATCTGCGCCACCGGCGGCTGGACTTCCTCGTGCTCCTCACGGCCCGCCTGGCGCTGCTCTCGCTGATTGCCCTCGCCTTCGCCCAACCTTTCCTCTGGCGCGCCGGCGCTGCCCCCGGCACAGCAGGTACGCGACTGGTCATCGTGGACACCTCCGCCAGCATGGGCTTCGGCGATCGCATCTCCCGTGCCCGCACTGAGGCGGCGCGCCTCATGACGCCCGGCTCCAAGGCGGCACTCTTCGATTCGCGGCTTCGTCTCACTACGCCGCCTGAGCTGGCGCGCGCCGCCGTCACCGGCACGCGCGGCTCTCTGGGTGAGCTGGCGCGCGCCCTGCGTGCTTACCAGGAGACCGGGAAAGCACCTCTCGATGTCCACTTCATCTCCGACCTCCAGCGCAGCGCCATGCCCCCCGGTTTCAGCGATCTCCGTCTCGGCCCTGGGTCCTCCATCACACTGCATCCAGTGGCCGGATCGCCCGAGCCGAACTGGACGGTGGAGAGCGTCACCGCCCCGTCGCGCGTTCGCGACGGAAGCTCCGCTAAAGTGCAGGCCGTCATCGCGGGCTTTCACACCAAGGCGGCCAAAGTCACCGCCGTCCTGGAAGTGAATGGACGCCCCGTCGCGCGCCAGCCGGCCCAGGTTCCCGCGTCCGGCCGCGCGAAGGTTGAATTCACCGGCCTCGACATCCCCTATGGCTTCGCGCAATGCGCCGTTTCGTTGGAGCCCGGCGATTCGCTCTCCGCCGACGACCGCTACCTCTTCACCGTCGAACGCACAGACCCGCTCCGTGTCGCCTTCTCCGGCCGCGCGCCGCTATTCTTCCGCGATGCGCTCGATGCCTCCACTCGCGGCGCATAGCGGCCAGGCCATCGACAAGGCTGCTTTCGTTGTCCTCTCCGACCAGGCCTCATGGGACGAGCCATCCCTGAAGAGCTATGTCCAGCGCGGCGGCGCGCTGCTGGTGCTGCTGGGACCTTCGAGCGTCGCCGCCGGCCGTGTCCCTGTCACCGGACAGCGCATCATCGGCGGCCGCTACGCCTCGCGCGGTGCGGAACGCTTTCAAACCACCGGAACTTTGGACGAGTCCTACCCGCCGGTCTCAAAGGCCGCTCGCTGGCAGGGCGTGCGTTTCTTCCACTTCGTCGAGGTCGAGCCCGGCGCCGCGCGCGTCATCGTTCGGCTGTCGGGCGGCGCGCCGCTGCTGATGGAGCAGGCCGTGGGCTCGGGAAAGGTCGTGGTGATGACATCGCTCCTCGACAATCTGGCCAGCGACTTCCCTACACAACCTGCCTTTGTACCCTTCGTCGAACAGCTCGCCCACCAGCTCAGCGGCTGGCGCGAATCCGCCGTGGCCGTCGCCGTGGACACAGTCCTCGACGTGAAAGGCGCGAAGGAAACACTGGAGACCGCCGGCTTCCACGAGTTCTTTCCCGGCGGCGGGCGTAAGCTGGTGGTGGCCGCCAATGTGGACCGCCGCGAGTCCGACCTGGAACCAATGCCGGCCGACTCTGCCCAACTCTGGCAGGCCGGCCCTCGTGCGGCGGAGGAATCCAGCGGTGGACCGGCGCAGGAACGGCATCGCTACCCGCTGGCGGCGTGGCTCTTGGGATTGGCGGTGGCCGCGGGAGTTGCAGAAGTTTTCGTCGCACGAACACACTTGAACCGGGAGGCGGCATGACGTCACTGGAGCGGTTCCGGCAGTACCTTGCGGAAGTGGAACGGCGGCTGAAGTGGCAGTCGCAGGCGCGCGGCTCGGCGCTGTTCGCCGTCACCCTCGTGGTCTCCACAGTAGCCTTGAGCTTGCTGGCGGATCACTTCGCCTTCTCTGATGCGTCGCTGTTCTGGTCGCGCCTCGCCCTGTTCGCCATAGCCGGTTGCGCGGCGGCCTTCGGCCTGGGCATCCCGGCATTGCTCCCGCGCCGGGGCCGTGCCGCCCGTCTTCTCGAGCACACCGCCGCTGACCTCGAACAGCGCGCGCTCGCTCTCGATCAGGCCCAGGACTCCAACCCCTTCGCCGAACTGCTCGCCCAGGAAGCCCTCGTGCGCGCCGAGTCCATGCCGCCACGTTCCCTGGTGAGTCCCCGCATTCTCGCGGCGCTGGCCGGAGGCGCGATGGCCGCCGTAGCTCTCCTTGTCTGGCTCACCGTAGCCGGGCCGGGCTCACTGGGCTATGGAGCGCACCTGCTGTGGGCGGGCGCACCCAAGGCCGGCCTGGGGCCGCTCTATCAACTCGCCGTCAAGCCCGGCAACGCCAAGGTCCGCCGCGGGGGAGACGTCGTCGTTGAGGCGCTTCTGTCGGGCTTTGAGACGCCCTCCGTCACTCTTCGTGCGCGCCGCGCCGGTTCCGCCCAATGGGAGACCATGCGCATGGAACCCAGGCCCGGCGGCGCCGGCTTCACCTTCCTCTTCGCCGGTCTCTCCTCGGGCGTGGAATACCAGGTTGATGCCGGCCGTCTTCGCTCGCCCGCCTATCGCGTTTCAGTGGTCGACTTGCCCGGCGTAAAAGCCATCCGCGCCACCTATCACTATCCCGCCTGGCTCGGCCTTCGCCCCGTCTCGCAGGAGCAGGGCGGCGACCTGCGCGCCGTCGAAGGTACCGAAGCGGACCTGCTGATCGAAACGACACAGCCGCTTGCCGGCGGCGCCTTGGTTCTGGACGACGGCTCCCGAATTTCACTCTCGTCCGCCGGTGGCAACCTGCTCCAGGCGCGCGTTCCCATCCGCAAAGATGGCGCTTACTACGTCGCCGCCATCGATGACGGCGCTCCCGTCCGCCTCAGCCAGGACTACTTCATCGAGGCGCAGGCGGAGAAGCCCCCGGAGATCCGCATCTCACGGCCCGGTCGCGATGCGCGCGTCAGCCCGATCGAAGAGGTCTCGGTCGAAGTCGACGCCACTGACGACTTCGGACTGCGCCAGGTGGAGCTCAAGTACTCAGTCAACGGCGGGCCGGAGCAATCCGTCCCACTGCTCAAGCAGCCCGGCGCTCTGGATGCCCATGGAGCATCAATGATCGCGCTGGAGGATTTCAAGCTCGTGCCCGGTGACATCGTGGCCCTGCACGCCGCGGCCGCCGACGCGCGCGCCACCTCGCGGACAGACATCCTGTTCCTCGAAGCCCAGCCCTTCGAAAAGGAGTTCCGCCAATCGCAAACCTCCGGTGGCGAGGGGATGGGGGGAGAGGGCGAGCAGCAGAACGAGATCTCGCGCAGGCAGAAAGAGATTGTCGCCGCCACCTTCAACCATGTCCGCGCGCCCAAACCGAAAGCCCAGGCCGCCGAAGAGGCGGCGTTCCTTGCCGGAATGCAGCAGAAGCTCTCCGAACAGGCCAAGTCCCTGGCCCAGCGCATGCGGAGCCGCGACCTGACCGGCACGAACGAGGAGTTCCAGAAGTTCGCCAAAGAGATGAACGAGGCCTCCAAGGACATGCTGGAAGCGGCCGTGCCTATCAGAGCTCGCCAGTGGAAGGAAGCCCTCCCCCCAGAGCAGCGTGCCCTACAGCACATACTGCGCGCCGAGAGCATCTTCCGCGAGATCCAGGTTGCATTCGGGCAGCGCGGGGGCGGAAGCGGCGGTGCGGGCGGGCAGATGCGCGATCTCGAAAGCCTTTTCGATCTCGAGCTCGACACCGAGAAGAACCAGTACGAGACCGCGCAAAACAGCGGTGGCGGGCAACAGAGGGAGAAGGAGGTGGATGAGGCGCTGAAAAAGCTGGAGGAGCTCGCCCGGCGGCAGCAGGAATTGGCCCAGCAGCAACAAAGCAAGCAGCAGCAGTTCGAGCAGCGTTGGGCGCAGGAGATGCTTCGCCGTGAGGCTGAGGAGCTGCGCCAGCGCATGGAACAGATGCAGAGTGGCGGACAGCAGAGCCAGAGCTCTTCTTCGCAACAACGCGATCAGAGAATGGGCCGCGCCGCGCAGCAGTTGGAGCGTGCGTTGGAGGACATGCGCCGCGCGCAGTCCCAGTCCGGCCAGAATGCGTCGGACAACGCCCGCCGCGCCGCCGAGCGCATGCAGGAGGCCGAGCGCGACCTGCGCGGCATGCGCCGCCAGCAGTCCGGCGAACGCATGGATGAGGTCGCGCGCCGGGCCTCCGAGCTCGCGGACCGCCAGAAGCGTTACGAGCAGAAGTTGAACCAGGCCTTCCCTCCCAACAGCCAGCCGCGTCCTCCGGGCCCAGAGGCCGAAGCCATGGCCAAGGAGAAGGAGGCGATGCAGCGCGAATGGCAAACCCTGGAGCAGCGCATGAGGGAGACCGCGCGGTCACTCGACTCCTCCCGCAAGGACGCTTCCACCAAACTCCGCGAGGCGCTTGGTGAGGCGCAGCAGAACGAACTCGGTGTGCGTCTGAAGCTCGGCGCTGAATGGATGCGCAAGGGCTTGGCTCCCTACATCGGCTCACGCGAAAAAGCCGTCACGCAGATTCTCGATCAGCTCAACCGGCAGGCCAATCAGGCGCGCGAAATGGCCGGCCAGGGCGATCCGGGCCGGCAGCAGGCCAGGGAACAGGCCGAACGGGGCGTGAACCAGATCGAGCGCCTGCGGGAGCAATTGCAGGCTCAAGCAGGCGGCCGCTCCCAGGCCGGGCCCGGCCAGCAGCAGGAAGGAAACGGCGGGCGGCGCCAACCAGGCCAGGACAGGCAAGGCGGCAGCGCCGGCGGTCCGCGCAGCGGCGTCGATGATCGCCAATTCGCCTGGGGCGGCGTAGAGCGGCAACTCCGCCAACTGCGTGAAGGCGCGGACGAGGAGACCCGTGCTGCCGTGGATCGAATGCTGCGCCAACTGGAAGGCATCGATCCCAAGCTGCTCGAAGGGCGCATCCAAAGCCAGGTGCTGCCGCAACTGGAGCAGATCGAACTCAAACTGCGCCGGCAACTGGAGGAATCATCAGGCGGGCAGATCCGTTCGGGTGCGCAGCCGCAAGCGCCAGCCGGTTACGGCGAAGCGGTTGCGGAGTACTTCAGGCGCCTGAGTCAGGGGAAGTAGCGCCGGCTGGCCGGAACGGCAGCATCAGCTGAGCAGAAGTGCGATCATCCACGCTCAGCACCAGCGGCAGCGGGGAAAGCTGCGGGCTGTTGAGAGCAAGAGAAAACTGCACGATATAGGTCCCCTGCTGCTGCGGGTTGGCGGTCACGCTTTGCACGCTATGGTCTACTCCGTTGGAAGACACCTTGATCTTCAGCGGATCGGGCTGCGACGTACCGTCGGTCAGGCCGGAAACCACCAGTTGAATCGTGTCGCCGGCTCTCGGCGCATTGGCTGAAGTCAGAGGTACGCCGCCGATGCTCTGCGCCAGGAGAATGACCGGCGGCGGCGGATCAATCTGTAGCAGCACCGGCAACGTGTTGACGCCGTCCACCGTCAGCCGGATCACTGCCGGCCCCAGGGGAAGCCCCGTGGGGATCTGCATCGTCACCTGACCGTTGAAGTAACCCGTTACCAACGCCGGGCGGTCCGCCACGGTCGCTTGGATGCTCGCAGCCGACTGGACCTGCTGCACGTTCACCAGAGGAATGGTCACCAGTGCGCCCGGATAGACGTTCGACTTCGGCATCTGCGAAACAGCCAGGTACGGCGCTCTGGTCGCCGGCAGCACTTGGAAACCCGCCGCTGTCGCGTTGACCTGAAGCCCGTAGCTGATGGTCGAGTACGCGGATCCGAGTTGGGCCACCGGACTCACGCTCACCGCCGCCACGGCGCGGGTCGGGCTCAACACCCAAACCTGCCGAACCGTGATGTCGCTGGATCCGAACGCCAGCGACGGCGTCCACTGATCGAACGCCGTGCCTGTGCCGGTGAGTTCCACCATCGTCTCCGAGCCGGCCGGCAGCGCCGCCGGACTGATCGAAATCTGCGGCAACTCCGAGGCCTCATACGTCCAGGCCGGCGAATTGTTGCCGTGAACGAACAGGCTGCTCTGGCCGTCGGGATTCAGCGCCGCCAGCACCCCGCGGTAGCCCGGCGCCGCCGGCGGCAGCGCAACTGTCAACTGGCCGTCTTGAGCTGACCGGACCTTCGCCGCCACACCGTCCACCCAAACCTGCGTCGCCGTCGAGAGCGAAGCGCCGTTCAGCGTCAGGGTCTTATCCGCATTCGGCTGCACGCCCTGGATGGAAGGCGGGTTCTTCTGCGTCATGACCAGCGCCGAAGGCAGCACGTAGGTCTCGCCGGCGTAGTTGAAAATCATGTGACGCTGGCCGTCGGAGGACACCGGACTCAAAGACACGTCCACCGCCAGGTAGCCCTGCACGTAATTGCGTACGGCCAGTGTTTCCGGCGCGCTGGCCAGGCTGATGTCGAAACCCGGCACTGCCGCCGTTGCCCCGTAGCCGGTGAGCACCAGTGTGTCCCTCTGCTTGCCCAGTACGAAGCTGGCGGGCTTGATGGGCTCCTGTCCGACATAGGAGTAGGTCTGCACGCTGTGCAGGTTCACCGCCGCCCGCCGCGTCACGTTGAAGTTGATGTTGTCCGTCGACTGGCCCGCGGCCACGGTCACTGTCTGCTGCGGCCCTGAAGTGCCGGGATAGAAAAGCGTGTCGAACGCCGCGCCTGGCAGCAGCCGTCCCGTGGGATCGCTCGGCAGTTCCAGATTCACCGGCTGTGGTTCTCCGGCCAGCGCCGGCGGAAGCGGATGCGCGTAGATGAAATACAGGCCAGCGGAGACACCCTCCATGCGGTAGGTGCCGTCAGGATTGGTCAGAGTGCTCACGGCCTGGCCGTTCGGCGTCAAGGCGACAACGGATGCCAGATTCACTCCGGCGCCGGCCATCGTCACCCGTCCGGTGATGACGCCCGTCTGTAGTGCAAACTTCGGGGCGGGGTAGAGCACCGACAGAGCCGCTACATCATCTGCACCCAATGGCTTGGCCTTCGTCGTCGAGCGCGTGATCTCTGTCGACATCACGCTCGATGTCCAGGTATGCTGCAGCCCCAGCGTGTGGCCGAACTCGTGCACCACAGTCAGGAAGAACCGCTCGGAAAAACTCGGCCGGCTCGTCAGATTCCTGGGCAACCGCAACAGGCTCTTCGCAATCGGGATGTACACGCCGGCCGCGCCCGGCGTCGGATCCAACCGCGTCACCGGGCCACCCTGTGCCACCACGCCAGGAGGGAGTTCGTCTGTGAATTCCACTTCGATCCACGGCGCGTTCATCGTCGTCGTCGCCGTGTGCAGTCCACCGAATGCCAGCTTGATCTCGGCCGTATCCACGCTGTTCCAGACCTGCGCCGCGGCGCGGATCTGGGTGATCACCGAGTTGACCGTGTCCCCGGATGCCATCTGCGAAGGCCCCGTCTCGGAGATGAAGAATGGCACCGTCTTGTTCTGAAGCGACGCCAGGTCGAATCGGGCGTAGATCGGTGTATAGGGTGCGGTCCTGGTCTGGAAGTGCACGAAGTGGTAGTAGGCGGGCGCCAGCGATGCGGCGGCAAACAGCAGCATGGCTAGGCGCCGGGTCTTCATTGGACCTCCGCCTTCATTGCTTCCGCCTGAGCCACCGCCTGCCGCAGCCGGCCCAGTGACAGCTTCAGTCCCTGGTCTTCCACCGCGCGGCCTGTCGAATCCACCATCTGCGCATCCAGAGTCCCGCGCGAAAGCACCGTCTCGCCGCTCGCAATCGACTTCACGTCAAACACGCCCTGGCCCAGCCCGATCGGCTGGTTGATTCCGCTCGGGCTCGTCCAGATGAACACCACATACTCGGCGCCGGTATCCAATACCGGAGAGCCCGCAAAGCTCTGACGGTAGCCCGACTTGGTCCCGCCGGGGACGTAAACTTCCACCGTTGAGGGTCCGGCTGAGCCCTTTAGCCGTTCCGATACCTGCAGGCGGTACACCGTGTAGATCACGTTGCCGCGCTGCACGCTGGCCGTATCCAGCACCCGGCCCCGGACGATGCTCATCGACTTCTGCACCATCTGGTCCAGGCTCAGACGCTCCAACGGCGTCGCAGACACCATCCCCGCCGGGAGTGCCGCAATCCCTAAGGTGAGGAGCTTCCGCATGGATTCTCACTCTCTGCACAGCACGCCGCGTGCCACGCGATTTGGTCAATAAATGAATAACTTACAAGCCGTCAGAGGGACGGCCTGGGTCCGAGGGACACAGTGAGGCGGTCAGGGTGTCTCACTCCGGCCCGGAAGCCCTGACCACGAAGACCGGTACGTCCAAAGCATGACGTACTTCATTAATAGTAGCTCCGAATACTATGTCTTTCAAGCCCTTATGCCCATGGGCTCCCATCACCACCAGGTCCGGAGCCAGCTTCCGGGCGAACCGCACGATCTCTGCCTTCGGGTCGGGCGAGTGGATAATCGTCAGTTCTGCACGGACGCCCATCCCGCGCAACGCCGCCAGCAACTGGTCGAAGTACTGCCTCCCCTCGGTGATCTCGGCGGTATCCGACATGGCGCCGTACAGCATGCTGGTGACACCCTCCTCCACGTGGAAGAGGTGTAACGTGGCCTCGTGCCCTCGGACCAGGGAAATGGCGTGGGCCAGGGCGACGCGGTCGGTCCGGGAGTGGTCCAGCGTCACCAGAACATCCCGATAGACGGCCGCCTCCAGGGGCGCGATCTCTGGCGCGGGCAGTTCGGCAGTCTTGGCTCGGGAGAACGGCGCCACCGCCACCCAGCCCAGCAAAGTGAACAGCCCGCCGGCCAGCGGCACCGACAACAGCACGGGCCAGGACTTCAACTCCGTCCATGCCAGCCAGGCATTGAGCCCCACGATGATTCCGGCCGCCGTCCAGGAAATCGTCTTCACCCACGGGCGGTTCACCAACTCTCCCATCCACGCCTCGCTGGAGGTGAAACGGATGAGCGGAATCACCGCGAAAGGCAGTTGCAGGCTCAGTACCACCTGGCTGAAGATCAGTAGCCGGTAAGCGCCCGTATCGCCCGTCATCCAAATCACCAGCGCCGCCGGAATCAGCGCCAGCGAACGCGTGAGCAGGCGGCGGATCCACGGTCTCATGCGGAAGCTGAGGAATCCTTCCATCACCACCTGGCCGGCCATGGTCCCGGTGACAGTGGAGGCCTGTCCGGCGCAGATCAACGCCACGGCGAACATGATGCCCGCCAGCGTGGTGCCCAACAGCGGCTCCAGCATGCGGTGCGCCTGCTGGATCTGGTTCACCTCGATCCCGCTGTTGTAGAAAGTGGCCGCCGCCAGGATCAAGATAGCTGCGTTGACCAGCAGCGCCCCGTTCAGCGCCACCACCGAATCCACCAGGTTGAAGCGGCAAGCGGACCGTTTAGCATCTCGGTCGTCGCCGATGCGCCGAGTCTGCACCAGCGACGAGTGCAGGTAGAGATTGTGCGGCATCACCGTGGCGCCAAGCATCCCGATGGCCACGTAGAGGCTTTGGCTGTCCAGCCGTGGAATCAGGCCCAGCGCCACCTCGCCGAGCACCGGCTTTGCCAGGATAATCTCCACAAAGAAGCACGCGGCGATCACTGTGACGAACCCCAGGATGATGGTCTCCACAACCCGGATTCCGAAGCGCCCGAACCACAGCACCACCAGCGCGTCGCCCGCCGAGAGCGCCACGCCCCAGATCAACGGCAGGCCGAAGAGCAGGTTCAGCCCGATGGCGGCGCCCACAAGCTCGGCTAGATCGCAGGCGGTAATGGCGAGCTCGCACAGCACCCACAAGGCCCGGCTGACCGGCTTGGGATAACAGTCGCGGCAGGCCTGGGCTAGGTCCCGCCCGGAGGCGATGCCCAACCTCGCGCTGAGCGTCTGCAGCAGAATCGCCATCGCGTTGGAGAGCACCAGCACCCACAGCAGTTGGTAGCCGAAGCGAGCTCCGCCCTCCAGATCCGTCGCCCAGTTGCCTGGATCCATGTATCCAACGCTGATCAGGTAGGCCGGCCCCGCGAACGCGAACATCCGCTTGATCAGGGAAGGATGAGAGGTGCGGACGGAGGAATGGACTTCGGGCAGGGAGGGCAGACCGGCCGAGTCCATAAGAGGACTAGTGTAGCGTGCGCCCCAGCCTTAGTGGGAGCGCATGCGGTACAGCTCACACAACGGCTTGCGGCTCGCGGCGATCTCCGCCGCGTCCGAGGCGCCCGGCGGTTGCGTCAGGACAATCTGATCCGCCCACTCGACCAGCTCTCCCAGGCTGCCCGCCATCTGCGTCCGGATCTCCGGCAGCGCGCCAAGCAGAAAACTCAGGTTCGCGCCGAAAATCGACTCCATCCGGACGTGCGGGGCGTACACCCTGAACTCGCGTCCGCTCGCCGCCAGACGTTCCAGCATCGCCACCGCCGGGCTCTCCCGCAGGTCGTCGGTGTCTTCCTTGAACGCCAGACCGTAAACGCCAAGCCGGCGTCCAGGCAGTGCCTGCACCTGCTCGATCGCCCGCGCCAGATGCGCCGAGTTGCTGGGCAGAACGGACTCCAGCAGCGGCAGCCGCAATCCCAGCATCTCCGCGCCGAACCCGATCGCCCTCAGGTCCTTCGGCAGGCACGCTCCGCCGAATGCGAAACCAGGGCGAAGATACGCCCCCGACGCGTTCAGCCGATCGTCTTTCTTGAGCGTCTCCATCACTTCACCGGCGTCGATCCCCATGGCCCGCGCCAGCGTCCCCATCTCGTTGGCAAAGCCGATCTTCACCGCGTGAAACGCGTTGCAGGCGTGTTTGATCAACTCCGCCGCGCGCAACGTCGTGAGCGTCGGCTCCACGTTCAGCGCCGAGTAAAGCGAGGCCACGGTTCTCACGGCTTTCGGATCCGAGCCTCCCACCACCAACAGCGACGGCTCCAGGAAATCCCGCACCGCCGCCCCTTCCCGAAGGAACTCCGGATTGGCCACCACCGCGGCTTTCCCGGCGCCGCCCAGGCTTTCGAGCACCACCTCCTCGCACGTGCCTGGGAACGTCGTGCTGCGCACCGCCACCACCAACGGCGCCTCGTGGGATTCGACCGCAGCCGCAATCTCGGCAGACACGCGCCTGAGCTGGTCCACGTTCAGCCGGCCGTCCGGCTCCGAAGGCGTTCCCACACACACCAACACAACGCTCGCGCCGGCCAGCGCCTGGCCCATCTCCGTCGTTGCCGACAACCGCCCGGCCTCATGTACCTGCTGCAACATCTCTGGCAGTCCCGGTTCATGGAAAGGCGACTCGCCGGCGTTCACCGCCCGCACTTTGTACTCGTCCCGGTCGACGCCCACCACGCGGTGGCCGAGCCAGGCCAGGCATGCCGCCGTGACGCAGCCCACATAGCCTAGCCCGGCAACAACTACATGTGTCGCAGTGGAGGGGAGCAGATCAAAAGGCACATAGCCAGAATACTATTCAACGTCGGCGCGGAATGTGAAGAGATTAGCAGAATTACCGATCCGAAGATCGGTATAACCTTTCGCTCCGGCGTGGGACCATAGGCACTAGAGGCCCTGTTCTTGGAGTCGACACTACTCGATCGCCCGATCATCACATTTGACGCCCCCGGCGGCCCGCTCATCGTCCCCCCTTTGAGTCCTAACGGCATCCGCCTCTCTCTCGTCGTCCCCACCCTGAACGAAGGCGAAAACATCGCCGCCTTTCTGCGCGCCGTGCGTGACCAGCTCGAACCCGTCGCCGCCGGACGTTACGAGATCATCGTCATCGACGACGACAGCCCGGACCGCACCTGGGAAATCGCAGCATCCCTGGCCTCCGAAATCCCCGCGCTGAGAGTCGTCCGCCGCCGCACTGAGAAGGCTCTCTCCGCGGCCGTTATTCGCGGGTGGCAGACCGCAACAGGCGAGATCCTCGGCACCATCAACGCCGACTTCCAGCATCCCCCCGCCGTGCTGCCCGCCTTGCTCGAACAAATGAACCGGGCCGACCTCGCCATCGCCAGCCGCTTTGCCGAGGGCGGCGGCCTCGGCGACTGGGCCGCCCATCGCCGACTGAACTCCCGCATCGCCCATACCCTCGGGCGCGTCCTGCTGCCGCACGCCTTCCGGCGCACCTCCGACCCACTCAGCGGCTGTTACCTGGTGCGGCGCGATGCCATCTCCGGCGTGGAACTTCACCCCCTGGGTTTCAAGACGCTGATGGAAATCCTGGTGCGCGGCCGCATCCGCACCATCGGCGAGTGCAGCTACGAAATGCGCGCCCGCAAGATGGGCCGCAGCAAACTGCGCGCCCGCCACTGGTTCGACTTCTTCTTCCACCTGCTGCGCCTCCGCCGTGCGGCCGGCGACGGATCGCCCGCACAATGACCCACCTCGGCCGCAAAGCTGCCCTCTGCATCTTCCTGCTGCTCACCACAATCGGTTTGGTTCGCATCGTCCTCACCTACCGCCAAGTCGCACAGACCGTCGACGAGACCCCAAACATCGCCTGCGGCATGGAGTGGCTGGACCACGGCACCTACAACCTGGGCCCCTTCCATCCGCCCTTGGCCCGCATCGCCGTGGCCGCCGGCCCCTACCTCGCCGGCCTGCGCTCCCAGGGCAATCCGGACCGCTGGAAGGAGGGCAACGCCATCCTGCACAGCCGCGGCAGGTACGCCAGGAACCTGACGCTCGCCCGGCTCGGCACCCTTCCGTTCTTCATCCTCGCCACCGCCTGCGTCTGGCTGTGGGGCCGCCGCCTGATGGGCGAAACTGGCGCGCTTGCCGCCGTCTTTCTCTTCACCAACACCCCCATGGTCCTGGCCCACTCCGGCCTCGCCACCACCGACATGGCCGTCACCGCCGGCGTGGTTTTCGCCCTCTACCGGTTTGCACGATTCCTCCAGCAGCCGGATCCGCGCCGCTCCGTTTGGCTCGGCATCGCCTTTGCCTTGGCCATCCTCGCCAAGTTCTCTTCCGTTCCGCTCGTCCCGCTCTGCGGCCTCTCGATTCTCGCCGCTTATCGCATCGCTGAGCGCCGCCTCCCGCCGGCCCACCTTCGCATGTGGGCGCTCGCCGCCGCTGTGGCGCTCTTCGTTGTGTGGGCCGGCTATCGATTCAGCGTGGGCCGCATGCAGGAGCTCCCGGATTCGCCGTCCGTGTTTTGGCGTGCCGTCGGCGGCATTCCCTTGCCCGCGCCGAGGTTCCTGGACGGCCTCATGCAGGTGCGGACCCTCAATCGCGACGGCCATGCGGCCTTCCTCCTCGGCCAGGTGAGCAACACCGGCTGGTGGTACTTCTTTCCCGTCGCCCTGGCCGTGAAAACTCCCCTCGCCGTCCTCCTCCTCTGCGCGTCGACCGCGGGGGCGGGCGTCGCGCCCCAGCCCGCCCCGACGCCCGACGCGCTCGCGGCGTACGCGCGGGAGGCCCTCGCCAGGGAGCCCTCCGCGGGAGTCGA
>JACRKW010000032.1 GCA_016215215.1 Acidobacteriota bacterium | reverse complement strand
CTGTAACGACGGTCGGCCTTGACCTAGAGACTGTTGTAGTTGTTGCTGAAGCCGGCGTAGCGGAGGTTGACGTCGGCGTTCTTGCCGTAGGCGGCGTAAAGGGGGCGACCGGCTGCACCGCCGTTGAGGACCCTACCGGCGTTGACATTGTAGGCAACGGGCGCGCGGACGGTGTGGTTGGCGATGTAGGCGGCGTCAAGGGTGAAGTTCCTGGGCAACTGACGCTGAATGGCGAGGTTCCACGATTCGATGTAGCCTTCGCGGTAGTCAGAGGGGATGGCGGTGGAGATGGTCTGGGCGAGCAAAGCCGAGGTGTTGCCCTGGATGAGGCCGCTTGAGGGGATGTTGACGGCGATGGGGGGCGGGAAGCCGGTGGCCATGGAGCCGTAGACGCCGGGAGAGGAGAGAGCCTGGCCGTAGGTGCCGAGGGCGGCATAGGAGTTGCTCTGCTTGACGGGGTAGATGTCCCAGGCGAGCTTGTTGTCGGGGAACGGGATCCAGCTCATGCCGAAACCGGCGCGAACGACTGTCTTGGGATTGAGACGGTAGGCGAGGCCGATGCGGGGCGCGAAATTGGTGCGGTAGGTCTGGCGGTTCAAGTTCATGGGGACATCGCCGTAGCCGGCCACACGGAATGTGTTGGTGAGGTAGTTGAAATCCGACCAGCCGCCCCGGAGGCGGGGGGTGCCGGGGGGATAGTAGTCGTGACGGAGGCCGAGGTCGATGGTGAGTTTCTGGGAGGCCTGCCACTTGTCCTGGACGTAGGTGAAGACCTGGAGCAGCCGGTTGGTGGGGAACTGGATGGCGAGGTCGCGCTGGAAGAGCGAGGGCGTGTCGAGGAGCATGGAGGCGAGGGCGTTGACCTGATCGAGTACGGCGGCGCCGGGAATGGAGGTCTGGTTGTTGCGGAACTGGAACTCGCCGCGGGGGCCGCCGGCGTCCTGGGTCTGGAGGAGTTCTTCACGGATGCGGCGGACGTCGATGCCCCATTTCAGAGTGTGGTTCTGGCGGATCTTGGTGAAGTTGCCGACGAAATCGAAGTTGGTCTCGGCGCGATTCCATGGGACAGAGGCGGAGAAGCCGACCAGAGGATTGGCGTAGCCGCTGGTGTTGATGGAGGTGAGGCCGCTGGTCCAGCGGTCGAGGTTGACGCCCGGGATGCCGAGGGTTTGGGAGGCGTTGGTGCCGGCGTCGAGGTTTTCAGCCACGTTGCTATAGCGGCTGAGGCCGGCGCGGAGTTCCATGATGAAGGTGGGAGCGAAGAGCCGGGTGTAGTTGATGGCGGCGCTCTGGGTGCGGTTGGTGCCCGTGGCGGCGAATCCTTTGCCGCCGCCGCCGGCGATGCCGAAGCGGCCGGGATCGGTGACGACGGGGCGCTGGAAGCTGTAGCGTACGCTGAAGCGGTCCTTATCGGACTGGGCGTGGTCGACTTTGACGTCGAAGGAGTCGGCGTCCTTCTTGCGGGTGGTGGCGCTGGCGTAGTTGTTGGTCAGGCCGGTTCCGTTGTTGGGCAAGGGGACCATGCCGAGGATGCGCTTGGCGATGGGGCTGATGCGGGAGTCGGGGATGAGGTTACTGGCGAAGGGGGTACGTCCGGCCCCGGTGTCGCGGTTACCGGTGGCGGGGTCGTAGATGAGGGCCCGGGAGGCGAGGGAGCTGAAATCGCCGGCTCGTACGGCGGCGCCAGGAACGGTGATGACGTAACCGTCACCGCGGCGGTCCTTGACCTGGAGGTAGTCGCCGAAGATGAAGGTCCGGTTCTTGCGGATGGGCCCGCCGAGGTTGAAGCCGTAGTAGTTGTAGGTGGTGACGGGCTTGGTGGGCTGGAAGGTTTCGCGGGCGCCGATGGCGCTGTCGCTGTGGAACCAATAGGCTCCGCCGTGGAGGTCGTTGGTGCCGGACTTGAGGATGATGTTGGTGACGGCTCCGCCGGCGCGGCCGAGTTCGGCTTCGTAGTTGCTGGTGGAGACGTCGACGGTCTGGAGAGCTTCCACCGGGGGGATGAGTACGGTAAGGAGGCCCGTGCGGTGGTTGTTATCGACGCCCTCAAACTGGACGTTGTTGCCGAGGCGGCTGACGCCGTTGACCTGGGAGGTGAGGGAGCCTTGGGAGTTGAAGAACTCGGAGTGGGGCTGGAAGGACCGCGTGGTGCCGGGGACGAGGTTGAGGAGGGACTGGAAGCTGCGGTTGTAGCCCATGGGGAGGCTGGCGAGTTGGGCCTGTTCGATCTTGCGGCCGGTATCGGAGCGGTCGGTCTGGAGGATAGCGACTTCGGCGGTGACGGTGACCGATTCGTTGACGGCGCCGGGCTGGAGTATGAGGTCGGCGCGAACGGTGGTATTGACGAGGACGTCAACGCCGTCCTTGATGGCGGTGCGGAAACCGGTGTGCTCAACGGCGACTCGGTATTTGCCGGGCTCGAGGTTGGGGAATGAGAAGTTGCCGCTCTCATTGGTCGTCATGCCGCGGCTGATGCCGGTCTGGGTGGCGGTGAGGGTGACCTTGGCATTGGGCACGGTGGCGCCGGAGGCGTCGGTAACGGTTCCGAGGAGGCTACCGCTGACGGCCTGAGACCAGGAGGGACCGGCGGTAAGCAGGCAGAGCAGTAGGGCGAGGAACAAAAAACGGACAGCGCGCATAGATGACTCCTTCAGCAGACCGGACCGGGCCGGTCTAGAACTTGTCTGAAGTATACACCCGGGCCCGCGAAGGTGAGAGCGCTTGCAGAGGGGCTGGAAGCTGTCCTGAGATTGAAGACTAGTACTGGCGCTAGAGCTTGTACTCCCAGCCCTTTCGCAGGAACGGCATGAGATGCCGGTTTGCCTCCGCGCTGTTGGTGAACCGCATGTTCTTGCTGTCCCAGATCAGCTTGCCAGGAACGCGGAGCGCGATGGCTCCCAAAGCCAGCCACTCGATGTACTTGGAAGCGACCGAGAACTGGGAGACGCCGGGCGCGCCGCCCTTGCAGGCGCGTAGCCAGTCCTGCTGATGGTTGATGCCGCGCTGCAGCAACTGAGGCGGCAACTTGTATTCCGCCCAGCGCGAGGCCGGCAACAGCCACACGCCTTCACCGCGGGTGGTTGTGGCCATGTAACCCTTTGAGCCGACGAATACCGCGCCGTTTCCGGGCGCGCGCAGGGCGGGATCGGCGTTCTGCTCCCCTCCACCAAACGCGCCCGGGGCGCCAGGTCCACCAGGACGAGGGGGCATGCCGGCAGGGCGAGGTCCACCGGGGGCCATTACGCCGGGGGCGGGTTTCCCATCTATCCCGAGACGGTCGCCGACCATCAAGGTTCCATCCATTGTGCTGAGGAACGGACGGCCCTTCTCGGCGAGATTGTTCATGGAGGGGAAGAGGCGGTCGTTTTCAGCCATGCCGGGAGGATTCTTGAAATCCCCGCGCATGTTCTGGTAGACGTGGACGGTCACCGGGGGCATATTCGCGCGGGCGGGAAACTCGAACACGATGTGCGCCCGCAGCGGCCAAACCCACTCGCTCTTCCCTTCAACGAAGACGCATTCCACGCTCGTGGGGGAGGCCTTGTCCAGTTGAAGGGCCAGGTGCGCCGGGCCGAGATTGTGGACCAGCCAGTCGCCGAGGGATCCGCCGGTGGAGAAGTCGATGAAAGCGCGCCACTGGTTGGTCATCAGCGGATTGAAATCGCGAGGCCTGGCGGGGCCGAGCCAGAGGTCCCAATCGAGCGTGTCCGGCACGGCAACCTTCTCCGGTCCCGTGGGCGGCAGGTTCGGCTGGCCGCCGTAGATGCGGCCGGTCCAGGCGTGAAGCTCACGGACTTCACCGATGTCGCCGGACCAGAGGATTTCGCACGCGGTCTTTGTGGCCTCGTGGCTGAATCCCTGGTTGCCCATCTGGGTGGCCACTTTGTACTTCGCGGCAGCCTCGGTGAGCAGACGGGCCTCAGAGGCGGTGCGCGTCAGCGGCTTCTCGCAGTACACGTGCTTGCCGCGCTGCATAGCGGCGAGCGCGATGGGAGTGTGCATATGGTCCGGAGTGGCGATCATCACGGCGTCGAGAGACTTCTCGGTGTCAAGCAGTTTCCGGTAATCCTTGTACTTCGCGGCCTTCTCGTAGGTCTTGAAGGCCTTGGCGGCGCGCATTTCGTCGACGTCGCACAGAGCCACGACATTTTCTGTGGGCGCCACTCCGGTCAGGATCTCCGGACCTCTCGTACCCACGCCGATGGCGGCGATGTTCAGTTTCTGGTTCGGAGACTTGTAGCCCGCCGCCGGGAGCGACGGCACGCTTCCGAACCCGCCGGCGGGAACTGCTCCTGCCAGCAGACTGCCGTAGAAAAAGTACCGCCTGGAAACACCGTGCTCGCTCATTGACACACTCCTTTGGTTCGATCCCCCGTCATTCTATGTGGCCGCGCGGTTCAGCGCAAACAGGGTTCAGGACAGTGAGGCGGGCGCCATCGCCTGTGGCAAAAAGCACTCCCCCAGATCTGGCGGCGCCGGAGGCCCGGGCTACTTTTCGCTCGGGCTGTCGTCCGCCTTCAGGTCACCGAGAGCATACTGGATGCCGGCAAGGATGTGGGCCACGAAGGGCCGCTGGAAATACACCTTCTCATCGTGGCCGTGAGACTCATAGAAAACGCGGCCGTTACCCACGCGCTGGATGTAGCTCAAGGCGTAGTCGCCGTCGGTGCGCTTGGTGGCGGCCGGCTCCTTGGCTTTGTCGTCAGCGCTCATCTTGGCGTAATTGACGCTAGTGAGGACGTGGACGCGCTTGCGGCTGAAGGAGTCCTGGGCGAAGGTGTAGGTCTCGTCGATGATGTCGTAACCGCGCGGCGAGAACATCACATTCAGCGGACTGGCCGGATCGTCGATCTTGGCCGTGATCAAGGTGGGGTAGTTCCAGTGGGATTTGAAGAAGCCGCCGATCATCTCATTGAACTCGGGCCAGGTGCCGGCGAGGACTGGAGCGGCGCCGGGGGATGCGGGGCGGGTGGTGGAGTGGTAGCAATCGGTGGCGGCGTGGATGCCGGCCAAGCCCTTGCCGCTTTTCACAAAGTCGAGCAGCGCTTGCTTTCTAAGTTCGGTGACGGCTTTGTCGTTTGGATCGTCGAGAAACGCCCCGGTGGTGCTGGCCAGAAAAACGGCGTCATATTGCTTGAGGTTCTCGGGCGTGATCGCGGCCGCATCGTAGGTGATGGTGGTCATCCACGCTCCGGTCTTGTCGCCCAGGTATTCGACCATCTTGGTGGCCAATGGTATGGAGGTGTGAACCCACCCAACGGCCCGGCCGAGGACGAGCACGCGGCGCAGGCTCTGTGGGGCGACATAGGGCTTGTCCGGAATAGCGGCCATCATGGCGGAGACGTCGGCTGGATTGGCGAACTGCTTCTGGGGGCAGCCCCGGGTGAAGCCGCCGCTGAAGCCCTCCGGGGGGCAGTTTGGCGGCTTGGAGGGGGGCGGCGGCTGCTGAGCGAAGCTCGACAGGCCCAACAAAGCAATGGCGGCCAGCGCCGTGAAAGGTCCAAATACCAACAACCTCATGATGGTGTGCTCTCCTTCATCTGAATCGTGGCGCCCCGGTGAGGCCGCCAACCGCGGCCGCGGCCTCTTCATGCCAGCGGGGCGCGCCCGCGCAAGGGACTACTTTCGATAGCCGAAGGCCGTGACTCACCTGGGGAGTTTATCATTCTGCCCGGGCCTACCAGGGATGGCAGCGACGGGCTGAGTGCAGATTGGACGCCGAAAGAGAGAATCGACCCTGGCGGGCTGCGCAATAAAGTTACATGGCGCGGCAACCGATAGAAGGTGGAGAGAGCGTTCATGTACTCGGTCTCGAAGACCTACTCACGCCTGGTGATCGTTATGGGGCTGACGCTGCTGTTGCAGCAGATGCGCCTGTGGCAGACGACCGACCTGTTGCAGTACCTGAGCTACTCGATTCTGGCCATACTGGCGGCGCTGTTCCAGGTGGGGTACAGGACCGAGCAAGGGGTTGTGCCGCTGAACCTGCTGTTCGTGCTGATCAGCCTACGATCGCTGTCGCCGTCGGAGACCATGCTGCTGGCAGTGGCCAGCGCGGCGGCGGGCGAGTGGCCCGGATCGAAGTGGACACGGCAACGGGTGGGCGACTGCGTTTTCGCGATCTCGGTGATGGCGATTGCGGTGGGGCTGGCGGACTACGCGATGCGCGGCGTATTCGTGCCGGAGAGCCAGAAGCAATTGAACGACGCGCTGACGGCGATCCTGGCGGGAGTGACGTTCTTCGTGGGAATATCGTTCCCCTCGGCGACGCGGGAGGCGCTGGAAGCCGGGCTGAAGATGCGGACCGTCTGGAAGGAACGCTACTTCTGGATGATGCCGTACTATGCGGCCGGGGCGGTGCTGGCAAGCGTGTTCGACCGGGCGAAGACGGAGCTGGGCGGGTGGCAGATCCCGTCGCTGGCGATTCCGGTGACCTACCTGCTGTACCGCAGCTACCGGATCTACATGGGAAGGCTGGAGGACGGGCGCTCGCACGCCGAGGAGATGGCGTCGCTGCACTTGAGAACGATCGAAGCGCTGGCGCTGGCGATCGACGCCAAGGACCAGACGACGCACGACCATCTGCAACGGGTGCAGGTGTACGCGGTGGAGGTCGGGACTGAGCTGGGGATGACTGGGGACGACCTGGAAGCGCTGCGGGCGGCGTCCCTGCTTCACGACATTGGAAAGTTGGCGGTGCCGGAGCACATCATCTCGAAGCCGGGGCGTCTGACGCCCGAGGAGTTCGAGAAGATGAAGATCCACCCTGTGGTGGGCGCTGAGATCCTGGAGCGGGTGAAGTTCCCGTACCCGGTGGCGCCGATGGTGCGGTCGCACCACGAGAAATGGGACGGGACGGGGTATCCGGACGGCCTGAGGGGCGAGCGCATCCCGCTGGGGGCGAGGATTCTTTCGGCGGTGGACTGCCTGGACGCGCTGGCCAGCGACAGGCAATACAGGAAGGCGCTGCCGCTGGACCAGGCGATCGGGGTGGTGGTGCAGGAGGCGGGCAAAGCGTTCGATCCGAGGGTGGTGGAGGTCCTCGCGCGGCGCTATGTGGAGTTGGAGGGCATGGCGACGGCGCATGCGGTGGAGCCGCTGAAGTTGACCAAGGACCTGCGGGTCGATACAGGCACTGCGCCGGCGGCCGGGTACGAAGGCTCGTCCGAACCGGCATCGAAACGGACGCCGGCAGGGGAGCAGCCTGAGTTTCTATCGCAGATCGCGGCGGCGAGGCAGGAGGCGCAGGCGTTGTTCGAGCTGGCGCAGAACCTGGGGAGTTCGCTCAGCCTGGACGAGACGTTGTCGGTGCTCAGCGTTCGACTGAAGCGCATCGTGCCGTTCGACTCGATGGCGGTGTACATCAAGCGCGAGGACCGGCTGCTGCCGGAGTTCGTGAGCGGCGACAACTTCCGCCTGTTTTCCGCTCTGGAAATTCCGATGGGACAGGGCCTGTCGGGATGGGTTGCGGAGAACTCCAAGCCGATTTTGAACGGGAACCCGTCGGTGGAGCCGGGGTACATGAACGATCCCTCGAAGTTCTCGACGTTGCGGTCCGCGGTGGCGGTGCCGCTGGTGGGGGTGAACGGAGTGGTGGGGGTACTGGCGCTGTATCACAGCGAGCGTGACGCGTTCAACAAAGATCACCTGCGGGTGCTGCTGGTGGTGAGTTCGAAGTTGTCGTTGGCCGTGGAGAACGCGCTGCGGTACCGGCAAGCGGAGACGTCGGCGACGACGGACTTCCTGACCGGGCTGCCGAATGCACGATCGCTGTTCCTCCATCTGGACGGGGAGATTGCGCGGAGCAAGAGGAACTCCCAGCCACTGACGTTGCTGGTGTGCGATCTGGACAACTTCAAGCAAATCAACGACCAGTACGGGCACCTGGAGGGCAACAAGGTGCTGAAGGTGGTGGGCAAGGCGTTGAGGGACAACTGCCGGGAATACGACTACGTCGCCAGGATGGGCGGCGACGAGTTCGTGATGGTGCTGCCAGGGATGGAGGGGGCGTTGGCCGAACAGCGGATCGAGCACCTGCGGCGGATCACGCTGGAGGAGGCGCGGCTGCAGACGGGACTGGAGCTTTCGATATCGATCGGGGCCGCGTGCTATCCGCAGGACGGGTGCGACGCGGAGGACCTGCTGTCTGGAGCAGACCGGCTGATGTACAAGGCGAAGGAACTGAGTCCGGCACGGCTGAGGGCGCAACGGAACTGGGCGTTGTGGCAGCAGCAGATGGAGAGGCCGACGTCGGTGCAGTGAGGGGCGGGGCCGTGGCGGTCGCAACGATCTTGAACCATATTCGCTTGTGAATCAGTAGCTTGCAGAATCGCCCCCTTGCGGAATTGAAGTTTATGGTATCAAATGATACTAGTGAGGCGAGCTATTGAGACGAAGAGCCTCCCAGGTGCACGCCGATGCCTACAATCCAGAAACCGCGCTCCGGCAGATGCGAGCGGCGGTTGCAGCTGGCAGACACCAAACTGTTCCTCGAGTCTTGGACTGAATTCTGGAACTTGGGGTCGCTCATCACGAGCTTCCCGAAGCGGTGGCAGCGGCGCTGTTGGAGATCACCTTGGAGGACTACAAAGAGCCGGACCGGCTCTTTGATCCACCGGGACATGGATTCGTTTGGCATTCAAAACGCTTCGGCTGCCTCATGTATTTGAAGTTTCGCCTGGAGGGCAGAAAGCCCGTCTGCTGGCTGTACTCCCTCCACAAAGCCGACTATCAGGAGTAGATCGCGCAATGAAGTGCATTGAATGCGGGAAGGGACGGATGCTGCGTAAGACGGCGCGCACGTCCCACGAAGTGCGCGGAATCAAATTCGAAGTGGAGGGGAAGGTCCTGGTTTGCCCGCAGTGCGGGTTCCAGGCGATCCCGGCTGACTTGCTGAGTGAGCATGGGCGGTTGGTGGACGAGGGCTACCGAGAAGCGGCAGGGTTGTTGAGTGCGGATGAGATCCTTGCTGCTCGAAAGAGCCTGGGCCTGAATCAACTGGAGTTCGCCAAATACCTGGGGGTGGGCGAGGCAAGCGTGAAGCGATGGGAGCTTGGCGCGTTGCAGGACAAGAGCAGCGACGACCTGATCCGGTTGAAGACTGACCCGGCATACGCGCAGAAAAACCTGGAGGAAGTTTGCCGCCGGCTGGGGCGGCCGATCTCGAAGGTGCCGCAACAGGTGGAGTGTCTGGCGTAGGGCGCCTTGGCCTGTCCAGTTATTCGATCGCGCGGCCGCGGATGTGGAAGTGGTAGACGAGTGCTCCGGAGGCGAGGGTGAGGCCGACCAGGGCGGAGATGACGGGCTGGAACTGGAGCCCGACGATGACCAGAACGATTCCGGGGATGACGAACAGGAGCGGGACGAGGGGATAGGCAAAAGAGACGACGGGGAGTTTCTGCCAGCCGGGACGGTGGCGGAACTTAAAGAGGCCGGCGACGGCGAGGGTGGCGAATAGGCTGAGCAGATAGCCGATGTAGGTCATGAGGTTGCCGAAGTTGATGAGGGTCATCAACATGGCGCAGGCGCCCTGGCAGAGGATGGCCGGCACGGGGGTGCGCCACTCGGGGTGGACCTTGGCGGCGACGGGGAGGAAGGCGCCGTTCTTGGCCATGGCGTAATAGAGGCGGGGGCCTATGGTGACCATGGCGTTGACGGTGGACATGAGGGAGAGCGCCAGCAGGGCGCTGAAGACTCCGGCGGTGCGTTCGCCGAAGAGGGCCTTGGCGGTGAGAGAACCGATGGCGAGGACGCCCTTCATTTCCGAGAGCGGGGTGGCGTAGATGAACACCACGTTGAAGAGCAGGTAGAGGGTGGCGACCAGCAGGGTACCGATGGTGAGGGCCAGAGGCAAGGTGCGCTCGGGCTTCTTGAGTTCCTCGGCGACGTAGGTGGCGGCGTTCCAGCCGGAGTAGCCGACGTAGATCCAGAAAAGGCTGATGGCGAATTGGGCGGCGATGGGAGCGGTGGAGGTGCGCGTGGTGGACTCAGCGAGGTGGGACCAGTGGCCCTGGCCTATGAAAAGGCCCATGCCGATGAAGGCGATCATGATGAGGATCTTGGCGGAGGTGAGGGCATTCTGGATACGGGCGATAAACTCGACGCCGAAGAGGTTGAGGATGGTGAAGGCAAGGATGAGGGCGCAGGCCAGCAGTTGAGCGCCGCCGAACTGGAAGCCGATTTCGCCGGCCGACCAGCGAAACCAGGCGTTTTGCTGCTTGACGGCTGGGAAGAAGAAGCCGAGGTAATCGGAGAAGGCCAAGGCCGCGGCGGCGATGGGCGCGGAGAAGCCGGCAAAGAAACTGACCCAGCCGCTCATGAAGCCGAGGGTGGGGCCGTAGGCGCGGGTGAGATAGACGTACTCGCCGCCGGATGCCGGGAAGTTGACGCCAAGCTCGGAGTAGCAAAATGCGCCGACGAGGGCGACGACGGCGCCTACGCCCCAGATGATGAGAACAAGGGCGGGATCGCCGAGGTCTCCGGCGAGAAAACCGGTGGAGGTGAAGATGCCGGTGCCCACCATGTTGGAGATGACCAGGGCTGTGGCACTGAAGAGACCGAGCCGGCGCAGGAGAGCGGGAGCGGGGGACATTAGAACTGCATTGTACTTGAGGATCAGCCCCGGGCGAGGAAGCGGCCGCCATTGAGGGAGACGCCGCCGTCCACGGTGAGGATGGTCCCGGTGATGTAAGCGGCGGCGGGAGAAGAGAGGAAGAGGGCGGCCTCGGCGATTTCCTCGATGGCGGCAAAGCGGCCGAGGGGAACGTTGCGGGCGACCTCGGCACGGGCTTCGGCGGTAGGGGCGAGGCGGCGCATGCCCTCGGTGCCGTCGACCGGGCCTGGAGCGATCACGTTGACCCGGACCCCGGCGGGGCCCCATTCCAGGGCGAGGACGCGGTTGAGCATATCGACGCCGGCCTTGGCGGCGCAGACATGGGCCTGGGCGGCATAGGGATGCGAGCCATGGGTCGCGGAGATAGAGATGACGGAGGCGCCGGGCTTGCGGAGAAGCTCAAAAGCGGCGCGGCAAGTGTTGAAGGTGCCGAGGAGGTCGATGTCGACAACAGCTTTGAAGCCGTTGGCCGACATGGCGGTGACGGGCGCGGGGAAGTTGCCGGCGGCGCCGCAGACGAGGATGTCGATGGGGCCGGTGGCGGCGAAGGCGGCCAGGGCGCCGGCGGTGGCGTCGAAGTCGCGGACGTCGGCGGCGTAGCCTGAGGCGTGCGGGCCAAGGGCAGCGACGGCGGCGTCGAGCTTCTCCCGGTTGCGGCTCTGAATGCCGACCCGGGCGCCGTGGGCGGCAAAGAGCTGGGCGATGCCGAGGCAGATGCCGCTGGAGCCGCCGGTGACGTAAGCGGCTTTGCCGGACAGAAGGTGGGGTTGGAATACTCCGGACATGGGCAATCGCCTTTCCAGTTCAGTGTAGCTGAAGCCGCTACCAGCGGGATCTACCCTAATTTGCGGGCAATGAAAGATTAATATTGATTCTCGTTGAAACTTGCAGTATAGTGACAGGCAATCAAAAGGTTGGGTCGGGTGTTCTCAGGTTTGCATTTTGTGGGCAACGATCACATGAGGAGTGCCCGTGTCACATATTACTCGAATTACAGGCCTGGTTAGGTGGCTTGCCGCGCTGGCGGCGGTGACAGCTATATTGAGCGCGCAGGAGTACCGCGCGAAGGTGCAGGGGACGGTGACGGATCCCACACAGGCGTCTGTAGCCGGCGCAAAGGTGACGCTGAGGAACACCAACACGGGTGTCGAGGACGCCCGGCAAACCGACGCTGCTGGGCACTTCGTATTCGATTTCGTGCAACCCGGCACCTATACGCTGAGGGTGGAGGCCGCGGGCTTTCAGAAACTGGAGCAGGCCAATATCGGCGTGCTGACGCGTGGTGACGTGACAATAGACCCTAAACTGACGGTGGGCGGGGTGACCGAGACAGTCACTGTCACCGGCGACGTCGGCGCGGTGCAGTTCAACACGGCGACGATGACGACGACGGTGCAAGGCAACATGCTGCGGGACATCCCGGTGCTGGCAAGAAATCCCTTTACGCTGGCGTTGCTGAACCCGGCGGTAATCAACCAGTATTGGGATGTAGCGCACCGCAATCCGTTCTACATGTGGTCTTCCAACGGGCTGAATATCGGCGGGGCAACGGGCGGTAAGAACGACATGTTGCTGGACGGCGTATCGCTGGGGCTTTCCGCGCGCGGATCGTACATGCCATCGATGGACGCGGTGCAAGAGGTGGCCGTACAGCAGAACGCGCTGGACTCCGAGTTCGGCTTTTCCGCGGGCGGCACCTTGAACGTCTCGATGAAGTCCGGGACCAACGATTTCCATGGCACCGGGTACTACTTCGGCCGGAACCCGGAGTTGAATGCCATGACGAACCGCATCACGCGCGGCAAGAGCGTGGTGAAGAATCACATCTGGGGGGGAACGATCGGGGGGCCGATTCTCAAAAACAAGCTGTTCTTCTACCAGACCTATGAGCAGTGGAAGAACACGCAGCCTCAGACGAACTTTTCGACGGCGCCGACGGACCTGGAGCGGACGGGCAATTTCTCAAAGTCATTGGCCAAGGACGGCAGTCTGCGACCCATCTTCGATCCGTACACGACGATTTTCGACGCGGCGAACAACACGTCCAGCCGCACTCCGTTTCCGGGCAACGTGATCCCGGGATCGAGGATCAACGCCACTGGGCAGAAGATCCTGGGCGATCTGTGGAAGCCGAACGCTCCCGGCGACGACTTGACCGGGGTGAACAACGTGAAGGTAGCCTATCCGTGGTGGCTGAAGTACTGGAACGTCTCCACCCGGGCCGACTACAACATCAACGAGAAGATGCGCATGTACGCGCGCTTTTCGAAGTACGAAACGCGGCTGGACAATCCGAACTGGGGCAATTCGATCGCCGTGAGGTCCGACAACGGCGGACTGATGGACACGCTGCAGCCGGCCGTCGACTTCCTGTGGATGCTGAGCCCCAGGACAACGATCAACTTGCGCTATGGGGCTGTGTACCTGGAAGACGACTACGACTCCGATTGGGCCAAAGTAAAAGAGAGCGTGTGGGCGAACCTGTGGCCGAATGGCTGGTACAAGCCTGTCACGGGTGCGCTTCCGGGAGTTTACTATCCGAGGTTCAACTTCAACGGCAATGGCTCGTTGAGCACGGGAATGGGCGGGTGGTGGCTGGTGCGAGGCCGGTCACACAACAGCAACCTGACGGTGACGCACGACGCTGGAATCCATCACATGAAGGCCGGCTGGCAATTGCGCTATCAATATGACCAGAACGGGTCGCCCGGACCTGGGCAGTTCACATTTGAGGCGGTGGACACGGGCGAGAACTATCTCAAGTTCGACTCCTCGAAGAGCGGCAACATGTACGCCTCAGCGCTGCTGGGTGTGGTGAACGGCGGCAACGCGGCTTTCAATCCGATGGTGGACTCCCACCAGCAACTGTGGGGGTTCTTCTTCCAGGACGACATCAAACTGAGCCGCCGCGTGACAGTAAACGTCGGCCTGCGCTACGAGTTGGAGACCGCGCCTTCCGAGTTCAAACGGATGTACTCGCGCACGCTGGATCTGACCAATCCGATTCCGGAGCTCCAGGGCAATGTAGTGAAGATGCCCTCCGAGGTCACATCGATTTACAAGGGACAGTTCAAGTTCAACGGCGCCTGGATCTACACCGACGACTCGCACCCCGGGGTCTTCAATCCGCAGAAGACGGTTTTGCTGCCACGCATCGGCGCGGCGTTCCGCATCAACGACCTCACCGCGCTGCGGGTTGGATTTGCCCGCTACTCGGTGCCGTGGATCACGATCTACCCGGAGACCAACAACTGGCCGAAAGACGGCTATTCCCGGTCGACCAGCGCGCTGGGCCCGCTGCAGGGTGTTCCGAGGACCACAATCGATAATCCATTCCCCTCGGATAATCCGCTGCAGTTGCCGGTAGGCAAGAGCCTGGGAAGGTACATGAATCTGGGCCAGGGCGCCACCTACTTCCCACAGGACATGATCCACCCCATCAACGACCGCATGAATGTTTCGTTACAACGGCAGTTACCGTTCCGGGTGGTCACCGACACGACCTTCTTCACCAACTTCGGCCATAACGTCCAGGATGCCAGCATGTGGGGAGGCGACTACACCTGGGGAGCGAACCAGGTGGATCCGAACTACGCCTATAACTACAAGGGCGCTGTGGACGTGCTGGTGCCGAATCCGTTTTTCGGCCTGCTGGGGGCCGACAAGATGCCGGGTTCGCTACGCACGCAACGCAACGTGAGCGTGAACAGCCTATTGCGGGTCTATCCGCAATATGGCGGCCTGACGGAGCGCTTCCTGCGAGACAAGAGCAGCCGCTACTACTCGCTGCAGTTCAAGGCCGAGAAGTCCATGTCACGGGGCTTGTCGTTCACGTTCGGGTACAACTACAGCAATGAGAAACGCAGCGAGTGGTTCAACCCGAGCGACACCTTCCGCAACCAGTTCACGATGATCGACACCCGGCAACCGCGGCACCATGTCCGTCTGGCTGGAACCTACGAATTGCCGTTCGGCAAAGGGAGGCAGTTCCTGGGCAACGCGAACCGGATTGTGGATGCCTTGATCGGGGGCTGGGCAACCAGCCACATCTGGATGTGGAATGGCGGGCCGCTGCTGACCTTTGGGGCTATGAACGCCGCCGGCGACCCGAAGCTGAGCAATCCCACACGGGACAAGTACTTCGACACCTCGAAGTTCTCTCAACTTCCGCCGTACACGCCGCGCACCAATCCCTGGTACTACGGCGGACTGCGGGGATTCGGTTTCTGGCAATGGGACGCCACGGCGGTGAAGTACTTCAAGCTCAACGAGCGTGTGAAGTTCGAACTCCGCATGGAGTTTTACAATCTGCCGAACTCCTTTATTCCGAGCCAGCCGAGTATGAGCGTCACGAGCTCTACCTTTGGCAGGAGCACCGGAGTCGCTGGAGGGAACTACGGGCGCGAGGTGCAGTACACAGGCCGGATTCACTTTTGAGTTGCGGGTGGAAGCCGGCGGTTTCATCCGAGGGCCACGACCAAGGCTGCTCCGATGAAACCGCCGTTGTTCGTTTGTGGAGAGGTCGGGCGTCGATTAGCGCACGGCGGCGGCGATGGCGTGGACCAGGGCGTCGATGGTGGAGGGGGTGGATTCGACGGCGACGGTGAGGCCGAGGGCGCGGGCGGCATCGGAGGTGATGGGGCCGATGGAGGCGAGCTTCGATTGCGAGAGGGCCTGAGGACCCAGGGCGTCGTAGAGGTGGCGAAGAGGGCCTGAGCCGCTTCCTGGAGACCGGCGGGGACGCGGTTCTCGTAGACGGGCAGAACGTCGACGACGGCGCCGAGCTTGCGGAGTTCATCGGGGATGACGTCCCGAGCGGCGGCGGCGCGGGGTACCAGAATCCGGCAGCCTGCGAGCGGTCCTGAGGAGAGAGCGGCGACGACGCCTTCGGCCATGTACTGGTCCGGGACGATGGACGGCTCGATGCCGCGCCGGCGCAAAGCCCCGGCGGTTGCCGAACCGATGGCGCAGATGCGCGGGCCGGGAACAGCAGCGACCCGGTCGAAGAAGAACTCGACGGTGTTTGCGCTGGTGAAGATGGCCCAGTCGTAGGAAGCCAAGTCTGGCGCGTCAAAGGGCAGAGGGACGATTTCGATGGCGGGCAGCTCGACGACATCTGCACCAGCAGCGCGGAGACGGGAGGAGAGAGCGGCGGCCTGATTGGTGGCGCGAGCGACCATGACGCGCTGGCCGGCGAGCGCGAGAGAGTCCTGGTAGACGGTGGCGAGGACAGAACGGGCGCCGTTGTCGAGGAGGCGGCGGGCGGCGGCGGCGCCGATGGATTCGGCCTCGGAGACAGGGCCAGAGGTGTCGTCGGCGATGAGGTTGCCGGAGTCAGGATCGATGACCACGGAGCGGAGGTTGAGGGTATCGCCGTCGACGGTGGCATAAGCGCCGATGGGGACCTGGCAGCCGCCGCCGAGGGAGGCGAGCACGGCGCGTTCGGCGGTGACGGCGGCGCGAGTAGCGGCGTGATCGAGACGCGCGCAAACCTGGGAGGCGTCGCCGCTGTCGTCGCGAGTTTCGATGGCGAGCGACCCCTGGCCGACGGCGGGACACATGAGATCGGGGGGCAGGAGTTCGGCGATGCGGGAGGCCCAGCCGAGCCGGCGCAGGCCAGCTCCGGCGAGTAGGATTGCGTCGAACTGGCCTTCGTCCAGTTTGCGGAGACGGGTGTCGAGGTTGCCGCGGACGGACTCGATGGCGAGGTCGGGGCGGAGGCGCTTGAGCTGAGCAGAGCGGCGCAAGCTGGAGGTGCCGACGCGGGCGCCCTGGGGGAGGGTAGCTAGGGTGTGGCCGATGAGCGCGTCTAGCGGTGTTTCGCGCTCAGGGAAGGCGGCGACTTTCAGGCCGCCTGGGAGAACTGTGGGAAGGTCCTTCAGGCTATGGACAGCGAGGTCGATGCGGCCGTCGAGGAGGGCGTCCTCAATCTCCTTGGTGAAGAGGCCCTTGGAGCCGACCTTGGCGAGGGGGACGTCAGTGATCTTGTCGCCGGTGGTCTTGATAATGAGGAGCTCGGTTTCAACGCCGAGTTCGGAGAGGCGGGCGGCGACCCAGCGGGCCTGCCAGAGGGCAAGCTGGGAGCCGCGGCTCCCGATGGTAAGTTTCATGGTTCCTCCAGCCGGAACATCCGGCGGATGAGAGTCAGGATGCGGTCGCCTTCGGGCTGGCTGGCGGCGCGGCGGATCTCGATGAGCGGTCCGTGGGCGATCTTGTGGAGAAGTCCGCGGGTGTAGGCGGCGAGGGTCTCTTCCTGCTGCGGTGTGAGCTGGCCGAACTTGCCGCGGAAGCGCTCCAATTCGAGGCGGCCGAGGTCGTCCAGGTGCTGCTGCAGGCTGACGATGGTAGGGGCCACCTCGCGAGCCTTCATGCGCTCAAAGAGGCGCTGAATCTCCTCCTCGATGATCTGCTCGGCCTGGCTGGCTTCTCGCTCACGGGCGAGGCGGTTGGCCTGGACTTCGCGGCCGAGATCATCGATGTCGTAGAGGTAGATGTTTTCGAGCTGGTTGACCTCCGGGTCGACATTGCGGGGGACGGCGATATCGATGATGAAGATGGGGCGGTTCTGGCGCTTGCGGAGAACCTGCTTCATCTCCTCCTTCTTGAGGACATATTCGGGAGCGCCGCTGGAGGTGAGGACGATGTCGATCTCCGGCAGCCGGGCGTTGAAGGAGTCGTACTCGATGACATGGCCGCCGACCAGGGCAGCCATGTCGACGGCGCGTGAGCGGGTGCGGTTGGTGACCAGGATCTGGGCGCAGCCGGCGCGGTGGAGATGGCGGGCGGCGAGTTCGGACATCTTCCCTGCCCCGACCAGAAGCACTTTCTTGGAGCGGAGGTCGCCGAAGATCTGCTTGGCGAGCTCGATGGCGGCGTAGCTGATGCTGACGGCGCTGCGGCCGATTTCAGTCTCTGAACGGACGCGCTTGGCGACGGTGAAGGCGCGGGTGAGGATGGAATCGAGCAGGCCGCTCAGGGAGCCGTGCTGGCGGGCTGCGTTGTAGGCGGCCTTGAGCTGGCCGAGGATTTGGGGTTCGCCGAGAACCATGGAATCGAGGCTGGCGGCGACGCGGAAGATGTGGCGGACGGCCTCCTGGTCCTCCAGGTGATAGAGGTGGGGGGATAGCCAGGCGGGCTCGATGAGATGGCGGGTGGCGAGGGAATCGACGATGAAGGCGGTGACCGCCTCGGGTGTACTCCCGGCGGCGGTGGTGAGCGCGATTTCGACGCGATTGCAGGTGGACAGGATGAGAGCCTCTTCCACGCCGGGGCCGAGGCGGAGGGCGTCGAGGGCCTGGGGGAGAGAGGCTTCCGGCAAGGCGAGACGTTCGCGCACGTCGAGGGGCGCGGTCCTGTAACTGAGTCCTGTGAGGAAGACTCTCATCGTTCCAACAGGGGCTCCAGACCGACATGGGCGGCCCAGGTGAGGGCCGCGAAAGCGAGGACGGTGAGGGAAAGCAGAGCCGCCTTGCGGCCGCGCCAACCGGCGGAGATGCGGAGGAAGACCATGAGGAGATAGAAGGCCCAGGTAACGAGGGAGACGACGATCTTGGGCTCTGTGATCCAGCGTGCACCGTACTCGATGGAGGCCCAACTGCTGCCGGCGACCACGGCCAGGGTCACGGCGGCAAAACCGACGCTCATGGAGAGCGTAATCATGGTGTCGAGGGTTTCCAGCGGCGGCAGACGGTCCGGGGTGAGGAAAGAGAGCAGACCGCCGGGCGCGGTGTGGCGGCGCTTGAGCCGGCGCTCCTGGAGGAGGTAGAAGACAGCGGCGCCGGCGCTGAGAAGGAGGCCGGCGTAACCGACCAGGATGAGTAGGATGTGGGTCATGAGCCAGGCGCCGCGCAGCGCAGGGTCGGACCACTTGGAGGCGGGGCCGCCCATGGCGGCGATGAGGGTGAGGAGTGAGACGAAGGGGAAGAAGAAGATGCTGAGGCTATCGAAGTGGTAGCGCCACTCGACGAACAGATAGAGCCAGGCAAAGAGCAGCGCGCAGAGGGAGGCGGTTTCGTAGAAGTTGTTGGCGGCAATGTGGCGGAGAGCGAGGCTGTGCTCCACAAAGGAGACGAAGTGGAAGATGACGCCGACCTGGAAGGCGGCCAGGGCATAGGGGAAGAGACGGGCGCCGCGGCGCAACAACGTGAGGATGGCCTGGATGAGGCCGACGGCATAGAGGGCGGCAGCCAGGCGCAGCCAAAAGAGGCTCAGTTCAGGCATCCGGGTCTCAACAGGGGGAATAGGGCCAACACACAATAAGTATATCGCGGAGTGTGGAATGGCCCGGCGAGAGAGTAGGGGATGGCGCCGGAAAGACACTGAAACTGATGGGGAAACGGGAATTGTGAGCGGCCGGAACAGGGAGGCGGGGGCAGCCGGAGAAGTGGATGGATGGGGTTTTCACTCATACGGGCTCAAGGTTCGGGGGCGCGCAGCCGATGTTAGGAGTGAATCGTCAGTACGGTCACTGTTCGATTGGTTCGATGGTGAGTTGAGAGGGCCCGACATCCTGGTGAGGAACGCCGGGGGGCTTCCAGGAATTGGCCTCGATGAGTAGGGAGGAGTGGCGCACAGTGCTGGGACCCAACGTCAAAGACGTCTACCACGGCTGCCACCATGCGCGGGCCCGGATCAGGAATCGGAGGCGCGGAGCGTGCGGGATGAGCGATGCCGTGGCGCCGGAGCGCCGATATGAAGGCGTGAAGGCGAGCACGGGGTCCGGACAGGGCTGGGAGAAGTGGAAGATCGCGCCCGAAGGGGTGACCGAGGCTGTCGCGGCGATTCTGACGATGACGGGACGAACGCTAATGAACTGTGTGGGATTGAGGCATTCACGGCCTCAGCGGGCGTAGAAGAACCGCACAGGAAAGGAGCCCGCAAGTGGGCGACGTATTGAGGGGCGAGATCCACAGGCTGGACGAGCCGGATAGCGGCGCGGGGCTGGCGTGAGAGAGTGCGGGCGCGGGTCAGGGAAGAGACGGCAGGCGGTTCGGGATCTCGCGAAGGGGCCCTGGTATGACCGCCG
>JACRKW010000213.1 GCA_016215215.1 Acidobacteriota bacterium | reverse complement strand
CCGGGGGTCATAGCGGTATGCATGCGGCGGAGCATGGCGACGCACTCCTCACGGGTGAAGTGGTGAAGGATGTTTGGAAGGAGCACACAGTCATAGCCGACGCCGAAGTCCGCATCGAAAACGTTGCCCGCGACGCCCGTCCAGCGGGCTTCCACGCCGGCGCGCCGCGCGTTCTCTCGTGCGTATTCGAGCACGTTAGGCCAGTCCACCGCGGTACAGCGGGCCGCGGGGCATCTCTCCAGTACTTTCACGCCGAACATGCCGTGGCCGGCGGCGATGTCGAGCACGAGCGCCGGAGTCCCCGCAAGAGCAGCCTCGGTCTTTGCCTGGGGCAGGGCCAGCGGCATCATTGCGCGAGCGTAGTCCACCCAGACGGGATGGTCCGGCGCCACCGTGCTCTCACTGCCTGCTGCTGTGCCGCCGCGGCGCACCGCGTCGGTGAAGTGCAAGAAGGCCTTCTGCATGAAGGGAGAGTGGAGAAACTCGACGCAGTCGCCCATGTAGTCCGGAGACTGCCGGTCCAGAAAGATCTCCGAGTCCCGCGTCAGCCGGTAGTGGTCATTGTGCTTTGCGATGAGGTCCAGCACCGTGAGCGCATCGAGCAGCACGCGGATCCCCCTCGCCGCGCACGCCGTCTCGCGCGCCACTTCGGCCACAGTGGAGTGCCCCCTGGCGATCAACGTGAATACATTCAACTCGATGGCGGTCCGCGCCACCGCGCTCTTGTGGATACCGTTGACCACCTCCATGAATTTCAATGGGCTAGCTTCGTTCAAGTTGTCCTCCTGTTCACTGGCGGTCTTCGGGTCAGGTAGCGGCGCAAGAGCAGTGCTTGGCCGGCGGCGTCGAAAGTCTGATGCCAGTAGGTGCGGAAGTCCACCTCAAGTTTGGCGCCACGAGCCTCGACCAGGATCACGCAATCACGCGCCGCTTCGTCCTGATCCGCCAGTAGGCGGAGGCGGCCGGCGGCCACCGCGCAGTCCTGGCGCTTGCCGAGCAATGCCTGAATCTCTCTCACCTGCGATAGACGGCTGCGAAACACCGGACCGTAGAAGGGAGCGAACAGTTCGAGCGTGTAGCGAAAACGTTTCGCCGCAAGCCGGAAGGCGTGCAGCCGTTGCGGTGAGGACGCCTTAAGCATGGTCTTGCGCCCAGCGGCGAAGAACTCATCGGCCATCGGCGGCAGCCAGCGGCGGGCGGTCAGCGCAGCGTCGTCCTCGACAGTCCGCAGAGACCTGTAAGCCTCCAGCCACTTCATCGGCACATCCTCGGACCGAAGCAGGTAAAGGTGTCCGACCAGTGCCAGCGCCGCCCGGTCGCGGTCGGCCTTCATCTGCGCCATCAGGGGGTGTGTAGCGGGCAACCCTTCGCGCGACTGAAGTTCGGCGCCCACGTCCAGATCCCGCGCCACGGCCGCCGCATCCAGCGCGGGCTTCAACCGGCGTCGCAATCGCTTCGCCTCTCTTGGCGGCATCAGATCCGCGAAGATGCGCAGGGCCTGTGACAGCCGCCGGATGGAGACGCGTAGATCGTGGACGGCATCCTCGCCGCAATCTCTCAGAGCCAGGTCGATCTGTAGGTCCACTCGCTCGGTCAGCCGGCGAAGCGTCTCGTGCGCGTGGTCGGAGAGTGTCATCGTCTCACCGCACTGTTTTCGCGGCCGGGCGCGGGGGCATTCCCTTGGATCTCGTACTTCAGGACGTTCACTCTCCGGTCACGGCTCCTATCGAGAGCATCGGCGATTCGAAGCCACGGCGCAAGCAGGCCAATCGCGGCGCATCCGGGCATAGCGCGAAGAGGCGGCTTCAGGCGAGACTTAAGTTATGTCCAAAAGCGTCTTCGTTCTGGGAATGATAGCGATCGCGGCAAGCGCACAGACCGTGGCGCCACAGCGCGTTCTGTCTGGCGTTGAAGCGCGTTCACCGCGATTCAAACAGCTCTCGCGACAGATCTGGGAGAACCCTGAAACTGGTTGGAACACGCCGAAGAGCGCGGCGGCGTTGAAGGACGAACTGCGCGCCGCCGGCTTCCGCATCACCGAAAACGTGGCCGGGATTCCGGCTGCCTTTACGGCCGAGTGGGGCTCCGGCCAGCCGGTGATCGGCATCATCGGCGAATACGACGCACTGCCGGGCCTCTCGCAGGACGCCGTGCCCGAGCGCAAGCCGCGTGTCGAGGGGGCTCCCGGTCACGGCTGCGGCCACAACCTGTTCGGCACGGCTTCAGCCCTGGCCGCCGTCGCCGTCAAGGACCAATTGGAGGCGGCCAAGCTGGGCGGGACCATCCGCTTCTACGGCACGCCCTATGAAGAGGGCGGCGCGGGCAAGGTCTACATGATCCGCGCCGGCGCTTTCAAGGACGCCGCCGCCGTGCTCGCCTGGCACCCGTGGGACTCCAATTCCGCTGACGACAACTCGTGGCTGGCCAACATCAAGGCCTACGTGCGGTTCCGCGGAAAGGCGGCCCATGCAGCGGGCGCGCCGGAAGCTGGCCGCTCCGCGTTGCATGCCGTGGAGATCATGGCGCACGCTGTGAACCTGATGCGCGAACACGTGCCGCAGGAGACGCGCATGCACTACATCATCACCAAGGGTGGCGCCGCCGCCAACATCGTCCCCGACTTCGCCGAGGTCGAGATGATCGCCCGCCATCCGGATCAGAAGACACTCGCCTCCATCTGGGAACGCGTGCTCAATTGCGCGCAGGCCGGCGCGCTGGCCACTGGAACCACCGTCGAGATTGAGACCGGCTCGGCCTACACCAACATGATGCGCAACTCGGTGCTGCGCGACCTGATCGACAAGAACCTGCGCATCACAGGCGGAGTCACCTACACGCCTGAGGAGGCCGAATTCGCTGAGAAGGTCCGTGCGAGCGTCGGGGGCCAGTCTTTGCCGCCGCTCGACATCGCCTCGAAGATCCTCCCCCCGCGAACTCAGTTGTCCTCCGTGTCGACCGACGTGGGCGATGTGAGCTGGGTGGTTCCCACCGGTCACCTGCTGGCCGCCACGCTACCTCCAGGCGTGCCGCTTCATTCCTGGCAATCGACGGCCTGTGTCGGCACCGAGATCGGCCGCAAGGGCATGATGGTCGCTGCCAAGACTTTGGCTCTGACGGCAATGGATCTCTTCGCTAACCCCTCGTTGGTCAGCCAGGCTCGTGCCGAGTACGACCGCAACATGGCAGGTAAGAAGTACCAATCCCTGATCCCGGAGGGTAAAAAGCCTCCGGTGGAAGAGCGACACTGATGCTGAACTGGGCCCCAGACGAACTGCGGAGGCACGGATACGCCGCCGTCGATGCGCTGGTGGAGCACTGCGCCCGCATGCGCGATGAGCCAATCCGCAACATCGAGCCGCTCGATCAACTGGAGGCGGCCTTCGGGCAACCTCCGCCGGAGGAGGGCCGCCCGTTCGAAGAGGTCCTCGGCGAAACCACCACGCGCCTGCTGCCCAATACGATGCACGTCAACCACCCGCGGTTCTTCGGCTTCGTGCCGGGGCCCTCCAATCCCACCGGCGCCATCGCGGAAATGTTGGCCTCGGGCTTCAACGTCTTCGCAGGCACTTGGATGGGCGGCGGCGCAGCCACGGTGGTGGAACGAGCTTTGTTGCGCTGGTTGGCCTCGGAGATCGGCCTGCCGGATCAAGCAGGAGGCGTGATGGTGAGTGGCGGTTCGCACGCCAATCTCACCGCATTGATCGTCGCCCGCGAGACTCATCCCGTGGGCCGCAATGCCGAGGCTACTGTCTACTTCTCCGATCAGACTCACTCCGCCAGCGAACGCGCTTTGCGCGTTCTCGGCTTCCGGCCGGAGCAACTTCGCAAATTGCCGTCGGACTCGCTGGGCAGAATCGACCTCGCCTCGCTGCAAGGCGCGATAGGCTGCGACGCTGCGCCTTTCTGTGTCATTGTCAACGCCGGCACTACCAGCACTGGCGCCGTGGACGATCTCCCGGCAATCGCCGGACTCTGCCGGGAGCGCGGCCTGTGGCTGCACGCCGATGCCGCTTTTGGCGGCGCGGCGGTTCTCTCCAGCCGCGGCAAACTGGCACTCCGCGGTCTGGAAGAGTGCGATTCGGTGGCGCTCGACCCGCACAAGTGGCTCTTCCAGCCGTTTGACATCGGCTGCGTCCTGTTACGGGAGGAGCACCTGCTGGCCGATGTGTTTCGCATCATCCCGGCGTACATGAACGATGTCTACCGGTTGAACTCCGAGATCAACTTCTGCGACCGCGGGCTGGAACTTACCCGCCCGTTCCGCGCGCTGAAGCTGTGGATGAGTCTTCAGCACTTCGGTGTGGCCGCCTTCCGGGCGGCGATCGAGCGCGGCTTCCAACTTGCTGAGCTCGCCGAATCTCGCCTGCGGCGCAACCCCGCCTGGCAGATCCTCACGCCCGCCCAGATGGGCGTGGTCACCTTCCGCTGGCACGGCGATGAGGCGTTGCAGAAACGGCTTGTGGACGGGATGATGGCTTCCGGCTATGCGCTGCTGACGTCCACCATCGTTTCCGGACGCACCGCCCTCCGGCTGTGCCCGATCAACCCGCGGACGACAGATGAAGAGATGAACGAGACCATCGCCCGGTTGGAAAGCCTCGCGCTACAGGAGTAGCCCGCGGATGGCCGCGTTCACCATGCGGAACTGGGCCGCCAGCGGGTCGATCAGTTCGAAATGGCCCGTGCCAGGCAATGGTGTCAGCCGGGCGTCGTCCCTGGCCGCGCGTGCCGCGGCCTCGTAGCGCTTGGCGATCTCCAGCGGCACCACCTTGTCGTCGATGCCGTGCACCAGCCGAACCGGCGACTTCAACGGCAGCCTTTCCAGCGGCGACGCCTGCTTGAAGCGCGCCTCGACCTTGTCCGGTCCGCCGCCCAGAAACTCCGCCACCGCCCCGTTGCCCAGTTTCAACTCGTGTGCCCGGCGCAGGTCCGCAATGCCGGCCAGCGATACTACGCCACGCAGAGGCAAGGCCTTTTCCGCCGCCAGCCACAATGCGAGCTGACCTCCGGCGGAATGACCCACCACCACGATCCTCTTCGGATCGATGTTGTACCGTGGCGCCCTCGCGCCAAGGAACTTCGCCGCCGCCCGGATGTCGTCGAGCGTGCCCGGCCAGCCGCCGCCCGCATTGCCCACGCGGCGGTATTCCACGTTGAAGGTAGCGATTCCATCCACCACCAGCGCGACGCACATGTGCCCCATGTGGCGCAGGTCCGTGGATGCGCGCCAGAAGCCTCCATGGATCACCACTACCGCCGGAAAGGGCCCCTGTGACCGCGGCAGCCGCAACTCGCCAAACTGATTGGGATCCGCACCATACTGCACGCGCTGGTCGGCGTCAATGACGGCCCTGCTGAACAGGTCCTGCATGTTTTTCAATCCTCGGTGTCCGCACGGGAGACCTTCGCGCGATTGACGCTAGTCCCGTTCCGCCTCGCGCATCAACAGCACCGCGGCCTGGGCCTCTCCCGACTTGCCCTCGCCCACCGGCCCCACCTGCTCCGCCGTCTTGAACTTCACCGACACCCGGTCCAGCGCAATTCCCAGCGCACCGGCGAGGTTCTCGCGGATCGCCAGCCGGAAATCCTTCAGCTTCGGCCGCTGCAGAATCACT
>JACRKW010000212.1 GCA_016215215.1 Acidobacteriota bacterium | reverse complement strand
CTCTTCCAGGTGCTCACCGGCCAGGTCGTTGGCGATCACCCGCGCGCCGGCACGCAACGCAGCCAGGGTGGCCGCGCCGTAGCCAGCGCCGATGTCGAGCACCCGCTGATCCTCGCCGCGAAGGCTGGAGCGGCAGAACTCCACAAACAACTCGCTCAACGGGCTGAGCTGCTCCGAACCCCAGCCCATGCGGTTCTTCGTCAGGATGCGCCGCAAGCCGTCCTCAGTGGCGGAAGTGCCGTAACCCGGTGAACACCATGGCGATGCCCAGCCGGTTGGCGGCGGCTGTCACCTCATCGTCCTTCACAGAGCCGCCCGGTTGAATCACGGCCGAGCCGCCGTTCTTCACCACCACTTCCAGCCCGTCCGGGAAGGGGAAGAAGGCGTCGGAGGCCACCGCGCAGCCCTCCAGGGGCAACACGGACTTCTTTGCGCCGATCTCGGCGGAGAAGACGCGGCTCATCTGGCCCGCTCCGGAACTCAGCAACTGCCCGGCTCGCGCATACACGATGGCGTTGGACTTCACGTGCTTGCACACCTTCCAGCCAAACTCCAGCGCCGCCCATTCCTCGCTGGTGGGCTGGCGCTCCGTCACTACCTTCAGCGTGGCCCGGTCCAACGTCAGGGAGTCCGCCGACTGCGCCAGGAAGCCGCCACTGATCGACTTCACCACCAACTCCTCCGGCACTTTCCCTTTCACCGTCACCAGGCGCAGGTTCTTCTTGGCGGCAAGGATCGAGAGAGCCTTCTGGGAGTAGGCAGGCGCTGCTACAGCCTCGACGAAGAGCTTCGAAACTTCGGCGGCCGTGTCCTCGTCTACCTCGCGATTGAAGGCGAGCACGCCCCCGAAGGCCGAAACTGTGTCGGCTTCAAATGCTTTGCGGTAGGCCGCCACCAGCGTGGGCTGCTCGGCGCAGCCGCAGGGGTTGGTGTGCTTGATGATGGAGGCAGCCGGGCCGTCGAACTCGCAGACAAGCTGCCAGGCGGCATCCAGGTCCACCAGGTTGTTGTAGCTCAGCTCCTTGCCGTGGAGCTGCGTGCAGTTGGCGACTCCCTCCACGCCTCCGGCGTAGAGCGACGCCGCCTGGTGCGGGTTCTCGCCATAGCGCAGTTCCTGGCGGCGCGGTACATGAATGTTCAACACGCGCGGCAGGGCGGAAGGCGTGTCGACGAAGTCCTCGTTTTCCACTTCGATGGACGCCAGACGAGCGGTGATGGCGGCGTCGTACTTCGCCGTGGTGGCATAAGCCTTCCTCGCCAGGTCCCAGTGCTTCTTCCTGGAGAGCGCTCCGCCGCTGGTCTGGAGTTCGGCCAGGATGGCTGCGTAGTCGGCCGCGGAGGTCACCACGGCCACATCCTCGAAGTTCTTCGCCGCGGCGCGAATCATGGTGGGCCCGCCGATGTCGATGTTCTCGATCAGTTCTTCAACGGGCGCGCCCTGCCTGGCGGCGATCTTCTCGAACTCATAGAGGTTCACCACCACCATGTCGATAGTCCCGATTCCGTGCTCGGCCAGCGCGGCCATGTGCTCCGGCACGCCGCGGCGCGCCAGCAGCCCGGCGGCGATCCGCGGGTGAATGGTCTTCACGCGGCCGTCCAGCATCTCCGGAAAGCCGGTCACTTCGCTGACGTCCTTCACTTCCAGGCCGCCGTCGCGCAGCATCTTCGCCGTGCCCCCGGTGGAGATCAGTTCGCAGCCCAGGGCGGCCAACCCCCTGGCGAAATCGAGAAGGCCGGACTTGTCGGTGACGCTCAGGAGCGCTCTCTTCACTAAAGGCATAACTCAACATTCTCCCACCATCGGCTCCGTTGGTACCATATCTGTGTGGCGTACAAAATCACCCTGATTCCCGGCGACGGCATCGGCCCGGAGATCGCCGATGCGACGGTTCGAGCCCTGGAGGCCACCGGCGTGGCCATCGATTGGGAGCACGTCGAACTGACCGCCGCCGTCATCGAGAAGTCCGGCTCCAGTCTGCCACCGCACGTGCTGGAGTCCCTGGAAAGAACCGGCGTCGGGCTCAAGGGCCCGGTGACCACGCCCATCGCCGGCGGCTTCAAGAGCGTAAACGTTGCCATCCGCAAGCAGCTCGACCTGTTCGCCAATGTGCGCCCGGTCTTTACCTTGCCCGGCCTGAAGACCCGCTTTGAGGACGTCAACATCGACATGGTGCTCTTCCGCGAGAACACTGAGGACCTTTACTCCGGCCTCGAGCACGAAGTGGTGAAGGACGTGGTGGAGAGCCTGAAGATCATCACCCGCTTTGCCTCCATCCGGATCGCCAACTACGCCTTCGCCTACGCCCGGAAGAACCACAGGCGGAAGATTACGGCCATTCACAAGGCCAACATCATGAAGCTCTCCGACGGGCTGTTCATCCGCTGCTGCCGAGAGGTGGCCACCGAGTACCCTGACATCGCTTACAACGAACTGATCGTCGACAACGCGTCCATGCAGCTTGTCATGCGCCCTGAGACCTTTGACTGCCTGCTCATGCCCAACCTGTACGGCGACATCATCTCCGACCTTGCCGCCGGCCTTGTCGGCGGTCTGGGCGTGGTCCCCGGCGCCAACATGGGTGAACGCCACGCCGTCTTTGAAGCCGCCCACGGCTCGGCCCCGGACATCGCCGGCCACGGCGTCGCCAACCCTACAGCCCTGATGTCCTCGGCTATTCTGATGCTGCGTCACCTGGGTGAAAGTGCCGCAGCCGACCGTCTCCAACGCGCCATAGCGGCCACATACGCTGAGAACAAGCACCTCACCCGCGACGTTGGCGGACACTCCGGGACCAGAAACTTCACTGACGCCGTGATCGGCCACCTGACATAATCGATCGGACGCCCCGACGGGGGCGCCGGCCATGCCCGCCGGGAGTCTTCACGTGGAGGATCCCATGCTCGATCGACGGTCGTTTCTCCGCTGTGCCGCGGGCGCCCTCGCCCTGCCGCAAGTCCTCCTTCCCGCCGAACCGCCCAAACTGAAGATCACCGGGATGAGGGTGCTGCGCCTCCGCTTCCCCGGCAAGACGGCGCGCAAACGCAACGCCATCATCGAATCCGGCGGAGGACCGCCGGGTATGACCTACCTCGAAGTCGAAACCGATGGAGGCATCGTCGGCCGCTCCATCCCTGCAGGCGGCCTGCATACCGTCGAGGCGGAGGTGTTTCCTCGAATCGTGGGAGAGAACCCCTTCTATGTCGAACGCATCTGGGACCGGATGTACCGCCTCAACCGCAAACCAGTTGCCAAGGGCGACTACATTCGCGCCATGGGGGCGGTGGACATCGCTGTGTGGGACATCATAGGCAAAGCGCTCAACCTGCCCGTCTATCAGGTTCTCGGCGCGTTCACCGACCGCGTTCGGGTCTATGCCGCAGGCGGCTACTACGAGGACGGCAAGGGCCTCAAGGAACTGGCCACGGAGATGGATGGGTATGTCAGGGAAGGCTTCCGGGCCGTCAAGATGAAGATCGGCGGAGAGCCCATGCAGGTGGACGCGGAGCGCGTTCACGCTGTGAGGGACGCCGTTGGCCCCGATGTGGACATCCTGATCGACGCCAATAACAAGTGGAACGCTTACAACGCCATCCGCTTCGGCCGCATGGTGGAGCGCCACAACATCTACTGGTTTGAAGAACCTGTTGAGCCCGACGATTTCGCTGGTTGCGCCGAGATCAAACACGCCCTCGATATCCCAATCGTCGCGGGCGAAAACGAATACACCCGCTGGGGATGCCGCGACCTCATCGAGCACAATTGCGCCGACATCCTCAATCTGGATACTGTGATCGCCGGCGGCATTACCGAGTACCGGAAGATCGCCGCCATGGCTTCGGCGCACCACATTCCGGTCGCTCCTCATGGCAGTCCATTCATGGCGATCCACCTCCTGGCTTCCACGGCCAACACGCTCATCATGGAAACCTACCCAGCCGTGGAGAGTAAGGATAACCTTGCCCTGCCCCTCTTCCCCGTGAAGGACGGCTTCGTGCAGGCGCCCACCAAGCCGGGCCTCGGCATCGATCCGGATCCGGAGGTCGTCCGGAAGTACAAAGTGGGCTAACCGCGGCATACTATTGGAATCTAGTGCTGACCAACTTCTTCGCCTCCCTGCTTTTCCTCGCCGCCGCGCAGGTGCCGGACCCCCTCGCCGCCGGACAGGCCGCTCTGCGAGCCGGAGACCTGGCCCACGCGGAAGAGTCGTTTCGCGCCTACCTGAAAGCCCATCCGAACTCGGCTGAAGCCTTCTCCAATCTCGCCGCCGTCCACGCCCGCCGCGAGCAGCATTCGGAGGCCGTCCGCCTCTACGAACGAGCCCTGCAAGCCAATCCGCGGCTGTACCAAGTTCACTTTAATCTTGCCGTGACGCTCATCCGGATGAAGGACCCCAAGGCCATCCGCCACCTCAGATTGTTCTTGGCGGCCCAACCGGAAGAGCCCCGTGCCCGGCAGTTACTCGGGCTCTGCCTGGTTGAAACCGGCGACAATCGCGCCGCCATCGCCGAACTCGAATCGTCCTACAAGTTGCGTCCTGCCGACCCATCCATCCTCTCCTCTCTGGCTTACGCCCATGCCCGCGCCGGGGATGAAAACCGCGCCTTGGAACTCCTGGCCAAGACCGACTCCAGCCCCGCCCAGTCCGCCCTGCTCAGAGGACTTGTCGAGTATCGCCGGGAACGGTACGCGGAGGCGAAAATGCTCCTCCAGCAGAGCGTTGAACTCAGTCCCGAGGTCGCTCCAGCAGTCGCCGCTCTTGGCCGACTCTACTTGCGCGAGAACGATAACGAAGAGGCGATCCGCCTGCTGGAGCGCGCAATCAGACTCAATCCTGTCGACGCGGAGTCAGCCTATCAGCTCGGTGTTCTCTATGATCGGATCGGCCTGACGCCCCGCGGCATCGCAATGCTCAATCAGGCGCTCACCCTGCGCGCCAACTATGCCGATCCGCACTATCAATTGGGTCGAATCGCCTTCAACGCGAGAGACTACACTACCGCGCAGAAAGAACTGGAGAAGGCTCGGCAGATCCTCCCGAACCAGGAGGCCATCCGCTTTCTTCTTGGGCGCACGTACCAGGCACTCGGGCGCGCTGCCGACGCTAAAGCGGAATTCGATGAAGTCCGGCGATTGAAAGCCGCTGTCGCCGAGCGGGACCGCCAGCGGTTTGAATCCGACGCGCTGCTGAAGTGAATTCACACCGTCCGGGACCTCGTCAACAGGCCCCTACAAACCACTGTGTGTCTCCTGCCGGGTGTCGACACCGTGTGTCGACACCCGTCGTCGATGCCCTGTGTTGAAGCTCCGCGATAGTGTCCGGTATTGTGCTCGATAGAAATGTCCGGTGACACCGCCGATTGAAGGCAGGTGAGAAGGACATGGATGAGCGAGCAAGAGATCAGGCGAGCCGGGGTGCTGGGACGAGTGACGGCCGGGGACTTGACACAGCAGGAGGCGGCCGAGGTTTTACATCTCAGCACGCGGCAAGTGCGGCGGT
>JACRKW010000211.1:15976-28539 GCA_016215215.1 Acidobacteriota bacterium | reverse complement strand
TCCTTCGCCCACGCCACCTCGGCCACCACGTCGTCCACCGAGCGCAGCCGCCAGCGGTGGCCCGAGTGCGTTTGCGGCCACAGGCAGAACGTGCACATCGCCGGACACCCGCGCGATGTGTACAACGCGATGGCCGGGTTCATGAGAAACGGTACGTTGTAGCGGCGGAAGTCCAGGTCGCGCTTGTAAACCTTCGTGACCCACGGCAGTTCGTCCAGGTTTTCGATGTAGCCGCCTTCGGGGTTGTGAACGACCTCGCCGTTCTTGCGGTAGCTGACGCCCGGCAGCTCGTCCAGCGGCGTGCCATTGGCGTAATTCACGATCTGGTAGTCGAACTCACGGCGCACAACGAAGTCCACCGCCGAATGGGCCAGCGCCTTTTCCGGCTCCACCGTCACCGGAGGGCCCACAAAACACACCTTCAGCTTCGGGTTGGCGTCCTTCATCATCTCCGCCATGCGGATGTCCACGTGGAAGCCTGGCGTGGACGTGAACAGCACCAGCAGCTCGAAGTCCTTGCCGATTTCGATCGTCTGCTCGATGGAGATCTTGTGCGGCGGCGCGTCTACCACGCGCGAGTCCGGCAGCAACCCGGCCGGGTAGCAGAGCCACACCGGGTACCAGTAGGATTCGATCTCTCGCGTAGCCGGCCAGCGCGAGCTCGCGCCGCCGTCAAAGCCCTCAAAAGACGGCGGGTTCAGGAAGAGTGTGCGCATTCCCCGTTTCCTTGCAAAGTTGTGGAGGCTGAAACTCCATTGTAGCAAGGCCCCGGCGAGCCCCCCCTATTCCAGCAGGTGCGGGTAGAGTTCCATCACCCGGCCGATCTCCTCCATCTGCCCCGGTGAAAGGTCCTCGTTCGGGTCAAGGCACCACCTTCCCGCCATTCTGCCCTGCCGCACCAGCACCTCGTGGATGCCCGCGATGCAGCCGTGGAAGAGGTTGGCCGCGTCGAACAGCGCCGCGTTCAGGTCCGTCAACTGCGCGCCCAGAGAGAGCAGCAGCGCCGGCGGCGCGCCGTCCTTGATGCGCTTCAGCATCTGCACCGCGCTCCGTGTGCCCACAGCCCACTGGCCCAGCAGCCCGCCTTTGACGCGCATCGTGATTCCCCCAAAGGTGAACGGCGTCAGCAGGTCGGCCACGATGTTATCGTCATTGCCCGTGTAGAGCGCGATCTCCTCCGCCCGGCCGGATTCGGCCACCGCCCGGATCACGTCCAGCGTCTGGTAGCGGTTGAACGGGGCCATCTTGATCGCCACCATGCCCTCGATCTCCGCCGCTTGCCGCCAGAACGAGTACGGCAGAATCCGCCCGCCCACGGCCGGCTGCAGGTAGAACCCGATCACCGGGATCACCCGCGCCACTTCGCGCATGTGCTCCACCATCTCGCCGATGCTGGCGTCTTTCAACGCCGAGAGGCTCACCAGCCCCGCGTGGTAGCCGAGCCGAACCGCAAGTTCAGCCTCCCGCAGCGCCTGGGTGGTGGGCCCGCACACGCCCGCCACCATCACTACTTCGGTTCCTTGCGTCTCTTCTCTCGCCATTCGCAGTACCGGCTCCAGCAGGCCGGTCCCCCGGATGGTGAACTGCGTCGTATGCACCCCCACAGCCACACCGCCCGCGCCGGAATCCATGTAGTAGCGGGTCAGCGCCCTCTGCCGCTCCTCGTCCAGCTTCCTCTCCGCCGTCAGGCACAGCGGATGCGCCGGAATTACCAGCCCTTCGTTCAGACATTCGCGCCACGGCATCGTGCTAGAACTTCCCTTCGCGGTTCTCGAAGTGCGTCGGCTTGTTCAGCAGCCGGCCGCCTTCCTCAATCCATTCGGCGATCCAGCCGATCATCTGTTCTGTGCTCACCTCGGGCCGCCCGAACATCTCGTGGCACAGCGCCGCGTTGTTCAACAGGGCCGTGGGCGCCTCGCTCCCGGTCAGGAGCGCCTCTTTGCCGAACCGGCGCGCGAACGCCGTGGCAATGTCCCGCACACGCAACGTCCCCTCGCCCGTCAGGTTGAGGACGAACGGCGGCGATGAGCAATGTGCCAGCGACCGCAGGGTGACCGAATTCGCGTCGCCCTGCCACATCACGTTCACGTGCCCCATGGTCAGGTCCACCGGCCGGCCTTCGTACACCTTGCGTCCAATGTCCACCAGTACCCCGTAGCGCATCTCCACTGCGTAGTTGAGCCGTAACAGCGTCACCGGCGTGCCCCACGTCAATGAGCCGTACTCGAAGAGCCGTTCCCGGCCCAGGACGGACTGCGCATACTCGCCTATGGGTCCCACCGGAGTCTCTTCCGTGGCCCCGCCCGACTCCACCGGCACTAGCGGGTAGATGTTGCCCGATGAGAACGATACGATTCTCGACTCCCGGAACCGCGCCGCCACCAGCCCCGGCAGCAGCACGTTCGCCGCCCACGTCAACGACGGATTGCCCGTCGAGCCGAATTTCCGCGCCGCCATGAAGATCACATTCGGCGCGTCCGGCAGGCGCTCCAGCGCCCCCGGCTCCAGCATGTCGCAGGCGATCGTCTGGATCCCCCAGCGCTCGAAAAGTCCACGGGCCTCCGGCGTCGAGAAACGCGAGACGGCGATCACCGCTGCGCGGTTCCCCGCCTTGTCCAGCGCCCGCCGCGCCAGGTGCGCCAGCGACGGGCCCATCTTCCCCGCCGCCCCCAGGATCAGCAGCGGGCCGTCCAGTCGCCGCATGAGTTCCACATCCGCGGCGCGGGGTGTCGCCAGTAACTCTTCGAGCTGTTCTTCGTTCATTGCGCCTTCTCAATCACTACGCTACACGAGCCCTCCGCGGGTGGGTTCGACAGCGCCAGCCGGATACGGCGGACCAAGGGCCCCCAAATCGGCCTCAGCCGCGCGTCCTCCGACGAATGCTCATCGATCGAAGCCTGCCATCCCTTGTCGAACCGAAGCACGAAGCCTCCGTCCAGCGTGACCTCTCCCGCGCCGGAGACGCGCGCCGCCCGCGCCGTGATCAGGCTCAACTCCACCGAATCGCGCCTCGAGAGCGCATACCGGTCCGCCAGCGTCACCCTGCCCTTTACCCGGTCCAGCACGATCTCCCGCCGCCAGCTCTTCACGCCGGCCTCCGCCGGATAGGCCCGCTCGATATTCATCTCCAGCCGTGCCTGGCTGTCGCCGGCCGTGCCCTTGAAGCCGCGTGCCTCGAAGTCCCGCCCTGCCGCCTGCTGCACGCCGTTGATTGTCGGACAGTTGTGCCACGCCGACTGCATCGTCCAGATCTCGTAGCGCTTCGATGAAAAGGTCTTCGCCGTGTACGTCTCCACTCCGACGTCGATCAGCACCGGCTCCCCATCGTGAAACACGATGAAGTTGCCCACGTCGTTGTGGTTGTGGCTCTCGGCATTGTGCCCGCCCTGCGCGGCCACGTAGAACCCCTCGGTCGACCCCTCTCTTATGCGAGCGGCGAAGACCTGCGTCCCAGCCAGCAGCACATCGCGTACCAGCGGCGGCTTCGCGCCGGCCGCGGCGGCGCTCAACTCGGTCCGGTGGAACAATGCGTCCAGCTTGCGGCCCATCGCCTCCAACCCGTCCGCCTCGCCCTTCCTCCCCGAGGCCACCCACGCTCCGTGCGCCGCCATCTTCTCGTCGCCGATTCGCCTGCCATAGCGCCACACCAGGTTGCCGTCCGGACGCACCCGCGCCGAGGCGTCGGCGAAGTTGGTGTACCAGTCGCCGGCGATGTGCGCCCGGTAGACGTATCGCCCGATCTCACATACCAGCGGCAGATGGTAGAAGTCCAGCTTCCCGGCGCTGGCCGAATGGAGAAGTTCCAGGCAGTCGAACAGCGACGCTCCAGCCCGGCTCCAGTAGCCCGGCCCCTCGTCGCAACCGCCGTCGTCGTGGTAGGAGTCCAGGAACCGGTCCACGGTTTTCATGGCCTTCAGCGCAGCCGCCGCCCTCCGCTGTCCATCCGTCTCCATGAGCAGATTCACGGTCAGCCAGTTCGAGACGATCCAGGGGTTCCAGTTGTTCACGTACCTCGGGCGCGCCGGGTCCAGCCCCATCCAGCCGAAATCGCTCCGCGTCAGTAGCGGTTCCAGGAGCCGCCTCTCCACCTCGGCTCTCAGCCGCGGCCGCAGCAGCTTCGACAACCGTTCCAGTTGCGGACCCAGCAGGTAGTCCGTCCAGGCGATCGCGTTGCCCGTCTCGGCGGCGAATAGGTCGACGATCGGCTCGCTGACATCCGGTAGCCCGCCGCCTGCCTTTTGTACGCCGATGTGCGCTGAAACACCCCAGAAACTCTCTTCGCAGATCAGCCACAGCCCGTCGAGGATCTCGTCCAGAAATCGGCCCTTGTTCTCCACACACTCGGCCAGCACCGCGCCGCGCAGGCGGTTGCGGCGGCCGAAGTGCAGATTCTCCCAACGGGTGCGGTTGCCGTTGCGCTGGAAGTCCAGAAACACGCTCGCCGGCAGGGACGGCCAGTCCTGCCCCAGTCGCGCCTCGGCCGCCTTCACCAGGGCTGCGCGGGCCTCACCCGCCAGCCCCTCCCAGGCGGCGCGATCAGAGCAGCGTGGATAGGGCGTCCACTGCTCTCGCGCCAGAAGTGCCCGGCCCACCTCCTCTACCGTCCGGGACCGCGCCAACAGATGCTTCTCCGGCGGGCCATCCGGACGGCCTTCCCGCTGTAACGCCGGCAGCGCCAGCCCCGCCGGAGTTGCCATCATGGTCCTACGCGTGTATCGCCCCATGGCCCGAGCCCCGTTACTTCTGGATCGGCATCGGGCCGAAAACCGGCGCCGGCATCCCTGCTTGGTCGCGCAGGTTCAGATACGGGTCGCGCCCGTAGCCGTGCTGCACCGTCGCACCCTCCGGCAGCTTTCCGCCGAAGAGCAACTCTACTGCGTTCGGGTTCGACGCGCTCACCCTCTGCCGGAATACCAGGGGTTGCGGTACGCCCGCCGCATCGTGAATGCTGAATCCGTTCAACCGGCCCTCGTGCACCAGCTTCCCGTTCACTTCGGCAAACTCCACAACCACGATGCTGCCCTTCACCACCTTCGCCGACACGGGACGCGGACCCTTGCGTGTCGAGCCCGTCGCCCGATTGGCCAGCCTCACGGCAAGCAGCCTGACGTCGTCGGTACCCACATGGATCCCATCGTCTAGCTGGCAGTCTGCGCAACCCGTTGTGAAAACGTTGGGGAGCAGCGATTCCATCTTGAGCTGTAAGTCCTGCACCCGGTTCCACTCCACCGGACTTGCATTGGAAACGTACCTGCCGATCTGCACCTGGTAGAAGGGCAGATCCGGCTGGCCGAAATCGGTACGGAACGCCTGAATCAGGCCGCGCAACTTCTCTTCAAACACGCCCACCGTCTTCGGTCCGGCATCGGATTCCCCCTGGTACCACAGGATTCCCCGGACCTTGCCTCCCGCCAGCCGGAAGCGCCGCAGCGTGCCCCCGTACAGCGAGTCGCCGCCCTTGTCCTTCAACTGCGGGTCCCATTGAGCCATCGACGTGCCGCCGTGCGCGCACGGAATCAGGCCCACCGGCACGCCCGTGCGCCGCACCATCTCCAGCGCGAACGGCAGGCCTACGCCCGCCCCCTTTTTGCGGTTCGCGATCCACTGCCGCAGCGCGTCGCCCGTCAGGCGCTCCGCTTGCCCCTGTGCGTTGCGCCGCCAGTGCACCGCATCGGTCGAATCGGGCAACCGGTGCAGCGGATCGGTCGCCGCCACCCACGTGTCCGTCATGTCCAACGAATTCACCAGCGCGCTCGGCAGCGGCGTGTTTTCCAGGTTGCCCACGCCCTCCATGTTCGACTGACCCGCCAGGATGTACAGATCTCCCACCAGCAGGTCGCTCACAGTGGTGACCGCCGCCGAGCCCGCCACACGCAACTCCAGCCGGTACGGCCCGCCCGTGGGCAGATTGGCAATCTCGGCGGCCCAGGAAGCGCCGCTGGTCTTCCCCGCCTCTTTCCAATCGAAGCCCGCCACGGGCATCCCTGCGGCGATGACCCGCGCCTCCACGGCCAGCGCCGCCGGCGCCGCCGCCTTGGCCTTGCCCTTCACCGGCGCGGCCGGTGGGAGTCCGGCAACCGTGCCCTCCAGTTTCACGCTGGCGCTGTTAGCCGGGCCGCGCTGGAATACCTGGTAGTCGGCTGCGCCTTTGGTCACCTGTAGTGTCTGTGCCGCGGCGGGAAAGAGCACGGAGACCAGTAGAGTCGTGAGCGTCAGTAAGCGGGCGCGCGATTCACCTGGAATTGGGAGCGAACGGGTGCGCATGGGAATTACCTCCAAGCGCACGATTGTATCGAATTCTTTGGGCGCGCCCCCCGAACTGGTAGGAGGAGGATAATGCGGCCGAGAGGCGCGCCTCTTGTTATACCAGTGCGCCTCGTGCGCGATTCCTCTCAGCGATATAATGCGCCCATGCCTTCCATCCCCCGCAATCGGCGCTCCTTCCTCCGCACGACCGGACAGGCCGCCGCCGTCTGGACCGCCGCCAGCTACTCCCGCATCCTCGGAGCTAATGACAAGATCAACATGGGCCTGATCGGCTCCGGCGAACGAGGCCGCCACGTCCTCGGCCTCTTCCAGAAGACCGGCGACGTCAACGTCACCGCGGTCTGCGATGTCTACGCCCAGATGATCGACCGCGCCATCTCCCAGGCCCCCGGCGCCAAGGGCTTCGCCGATCACCGCAAGCTCCTTGAAGAGAAACAGCTTGACGCCGTCCTCGTCGCCACCCCCGACCACTGGCACGCCGTTACCACTGTCGATGCCCTCAACGCCGGCAAGGACGTCTACGTCGAAAAGCCCCTCACGCTGCGCATCGAGGAAGGTCCCGTCATCGTCAAGGCTGCCCGCGTCAATAACCGCGTCTGCCAGGTCGGCCTCCAGCAGCGCTCCGGCGCCCACTACATCGAGGCCAAGCAGAAGTACCTCGACTCCGGCGAACTCGGCAAGATCTCCCTGGTTCGTACCTGGTGGCACGGCAATACCTACCATCTCCGCCGCGCCCCCGAATCCCTTGCCACCAGGCCCTCCAACCTGGATTGGGCCCGCTTCCTTGGCCCGGTCTCATGGCGCGATTGGGATCCCCAACAGTTCTGGAACTGGCGCGCCTACCTCGACTTCGGCGGCGGCCAGGTCACCGACCTCATGACCCACTGGATCGACGTCGTCCACATGTTCCTGAACAACGACGCACCTACCCCCCGCCTTGCCGCCGGCGGCGTCTACACCTCCAAGGACGGCCGTACAGCCCCCGATACCATCAATGTCCTGCTGGAATACGGCGGCCAGTACACCGCCACCTTCGAAGCCACACTCGCTCCCGGCATCCGCGGCGCAGGCATCGAGTTCTGCGGCACCAAGGGCAAGCTCTACATTGATCGCGGCTACTACGAGTGGCTCCCCGCCAGTCGCGGCGCCAAGCCGGTCAACGTCAAGGGACCCGCCTACGATTTCACCCTCGACCACGTCAAGAACTTCCTGGAGTGCTGCAAGACCCGCAATCGACCCAACTGCGACGTCCAGATCGGTCACCGCTCCGCGATGGCTTCCCACCTGGGCAACATCAGTTACGTCCAGAAACGCCGGCTGAACTTCGACCCCGCCCGTGAGGAGATCCTGCCGCTCTAGCAGGCTGCTGAGAAAATCCGCCTCGCCGCGCCCGGCCTCAGACAGAAGCGGCTTCCGGCCTGCCTCGGTGGCCTTGTGCAGGCCGCAGGACATGCCGATTGGCACGTCCCGCCTGCGGCTCACGCTTTCGAGATCCTCGCCGTGGAGGAGTCCAAGAACGGTGGCCATCTTGCTGTTGGCCGGCGGGCGGCCCTTGCCGCGGCCTCCGGGACCGCTTGCTTGCTCGTAAACCCGCTGACTCTGCTTGCTTCAAGTCAGTGTCCAAGAACAACGTGGGGCGGGGGGTCGGCTATTCGAGAATTGTCCGCGTGCGGACTTGCCCGCCGCGATGTGCTCGGGGGTGAGTCTGAAATCAACCTTCGACCGGCAATCGCTCGCGTGCAGGTCGCTTTATCAGGCGCGAGGGCCTCGTTACCGCAGGGCCTCTTCAATGGCACGGGTGAGTTCCTGAGATTCCGGCGCCACCGCGGAGCCGAATCGAGCGATCACCTTCCCGCTTCTGTCTGCCAGGAACTTGGTGAAGTTCCAGCCAATCTCCCCCCCGGTGGACGGGTGGGCCTTCTTGTCGGTCAGGAACTGGTACAAAGGCGCCTTGTCACTTCCCTTTACCGACACCTTCGCGAACATGGGGAACGTAACGTTGTACTTGCGGGTGCAAAACGCTTTGATCTCTTCATTGGTCCCCGGTTCCTGCCACAGGAAGTTGTTGGCGGGGATCCCAAGGACGACCAATCCCCGGTCCTTGTACTTCTTGTAAATGGCTTCCAGGCCCGCGTATTGAGGTGTATAGCCGCATTTGCTGGCCACATTCACGATCAGCACCACCTTGCCTTTGAACTGCGCCAAGGGGGTTGGCTGGCCGTCTATCGATTTCAGAGTGAACTCATGGACGGTCGAGGCGGCGGGAAGTGCCGTTGAAAGGAAAAGGAGCCCGGCGAGCATTGCTGGGAGTCTCATGTTCTATTGGATGCCGGCCAGCGCCGTTACGTGCCGGGAAAGTGCGCTGTACGCTTGCTCGTCAAATGGGCCGTGGTGGCTCCAGCGCACGATGCCGCGTTGGTCGAGCAGGATCAGATGAGCCGCGTCCGGAGCTTGAAACCCCACTCGTTGCTTCCAGAGTTCAGTTCCGCCGTAAACCGTAATCACGTTCTCGTGGTCCTGCTTGGGGGTGCCCCTTCGCATCCCGCTATCAATGAACCACTTCCCCAGTTTCGCCATGCCGCCGATCATCGGAATCTCGTAGAAGGTGATTTGCGGTTTCGCCCCAAAGTCCTTGCGGAAGCGGCCGATCCAGGCCTCAACCGCGAAGCGCGAATTGTAGGTGAAGCCGAGCGCCAGCAAGGCGACCCGGCCGGAAGCCGCTTCGGGCAGCACGGCCGGCCTCCCCGTAAGGAACTGGCCTTTCAAAGCCGGCAAAGGTTCGCCGGGCGCCAGCGCGGCGAGCGTCGATGAGACCATCAGGACGACGGGTAGCATGATCATGAAAGTCGGCCTCCCCCGCCTGCGGCAGGCGAGTTCTCAAACAGATAGTGCGACACCATCCATTCCTTCCCGTGCTCGTACCCAAACAACTCGGCGCAGGCCATGAAGAAGACCCGCCACCGGACCAGCCAGAGCAGCACCGCGTCTTCGCCGTAGACCTCGGCGAACAAGGCCATCACCTCGCTGCGGTGCCGGTCGAGGTTGTCCAGCCAAGCTTCCGCGGTCTTCTGGTAGTGCGCGCCGCTCAGTCGCCACCGTTCGCGGATGCGAAAATCGTCCTGGAAATGAAGCAGCAGGTCATCGCTGGGCATCAGGCCGCCCGTGAAGAAGTGCTGGGCCATCCAGTCCGAAGCGTCGCGCACTTCGAAAGGGTACGCGAAGCGGCTGTGCGAGAACACGTGCACAAATAGCAGCGCTTCCGGCCTCGACCACGACGAGATACGGCGCAGCAGTTCGCCGTAATTGCGCATGTGCTCGAACATCTCCACCGATACGATCCGGTCGAAGCGCCGCTCCGTCGTGAACGCGTTCATGTCCGCGGTGGCCACTTCCAGGTTCGTCAAACCGCGCTTTCCCGCCTCTGCTTCAATATACCGCTTCTGCGAGGCCGAATTGGAAACGGCCAGGATGCGGCTGTGCCGGTAGCGGCCGGCCATGAAAAGCGAAAGCGAACCCCAACCGCAACCCAGTTCCAGCACGTCCTGCCCGTCTTCCAGGCGCGCGCGCCGGCAAGTGAGCTCGAGCATGGCGTTCTCTGCCTCTGCCAGTCCCCCCGCGCCGGACCACAGCGCGCAACTGTACTTCATGTGAGGGCCAAGCACTTGGCGGAAGAACTCCGCCGGCACCTCGTAGTGCTGTTCATTGGCGGCCTCAGGGCGAACGGCTACGGGACTGCGCCGCAGCTGCTTAATGAAGCGCATCAGCCGCTCCGCTTGCGCTTCTGCGCCCCCTTCTCCCTCTTCGCGCAACCGCGCCGCCACCAGCCGCCGGATGCCGAGGCGGATCAGCCAGTCGGGGATGCGGTCCTGATCCAGCCACTTGCTGTAGCCCGCTTCCAATGAGGGCGAAACGGTGACGATATCTGATTGCATGGACTACTTCCTCGGGAACCAGGGCACAAAGGCGCTGGTGGTCTGCTGATATTGCCTGTAGTCATCTCCCCGGGTTCGCAACGCCTGCGCTTCGGTGGCAGGGATGCCGGTGACCCGGAAAATGAAAAACAGAATGAGCAGTGGCGATACCAGGGCCAGGTAGCCATACGGAGAGCCCAGCGCGAACAGCGCGAAGGAGACCCAGATCAACCACTCGAAGAAGTAGTTCGGATGCCGCGAGTAGCTCCACAATCCTGAGCGGCAAGTCCTGCCCCGGTTGGCCGGGTTGGCCTTGAAGGCCGCGAGCTGGTGGTCCGCAACCAGTTCTCCGATGAACGCTGCCAGCCACAATCCTGCCGCCGCGTATTCTAGAACCGACAGCGCGGGCCTGGCGTTGAGAGCGGCAAGAAGGAAAGGCGTCCCCAGTAGAATGCAGAGCAGGGCCTGGAACTGGAAGAAGAGGAGGAACTTCATCGGCAGGTTCCCGCCCCATTCGCGGCGCAATTGCACGTAGCGCCCCTCCTCGGGATGGCCGATCACGCGCGTCATCAGGAGGTACAGCGCCAGGCGCAGGCCCCATAGCAGCGCCATCGACGCCACAAGCAGCGCCCGCGGCGGGTAGCCGCCCCCCACCACGGCGTAGATGACCGCCAGCAGAGCAAGTCCCCCGGCCCAGCCAGCGTCCACGATCGCGGCGTTCTTGAGCGGCAGGTGCAGCACCCACAACAGCAGCATCAGACCGCATACCGTCGCCGTTCCGATGCTCAGCGCTTGGATCACCACCGCCGTCATTGGGAGCCCGCTCGCGATGCCTCGCCCAGCCGCCTGAGAACCGGCGTCAGCACGGCGTATATCAACAGCGCGCCCAACGATCCCAGCGCCAGCCAAGCCGCCAGGGCGTGCAATGTTGCCGTCCAGAGCGTGACGATTGCCGTCCAGATGTCGGCCCGGATCAGGCCCACGATCTGCTCCAGTGAAATCCTCGCCGGTTGCGCGGAGAACATCCATTCGCCCGCGCGGATGAACGGAACCAGCAGCGTACACTGCAACGGAAGCGCAATGTAGTTCACCATTTGAATCGCCGGCAGGTTCAGCCGCAGCGCGAGGGCAGCGAGGAGACAGAGCAGCGTTGTCGACCCCAGCACCGGCGTCACGCCCAGGGTCAACCCGAGCGCGATGCTGAGCGCGATCTTCTCAGGCGTAATGCCCTGGCGCAGCAAATCCAGGATCGGATTGCTGATCTTGCGCAGCAACGCGCCACCTCTCATTGGGCCCGCCTCCACAAGATCGCTTCGGCCGGCTCGTCCCGGCGGAGGCGCAACAGTTCGATCAGCACATACAGCGACATCGCGATGTTGCCCAGGCCCATGATCACCACGAACCACACAACGCGTGCCCACATCCTCCGCTCTTTGTACGCTACCCAGACAAAGAACGTCACGAAGCCGAAGTAGGCGTCCCACAGTGTCGCGATAGCCCAGGGATTGGCCGCATAGCTGGGCCAAGCTTCCGTCAGGCTGATCGCCAGGCTGGTCCGGATCGTCATCACGATCATCCACAGGAAGATCCCGCCGAAGAGGAACTTCAAGAACAGCTTCATGGCGCAGACTCCCGCCGAGGCACGGCCTTCAACCGGCTCAGATGCTGCTCGAAGTGGATGAGGTCCTCCAGCACCACCAGTCTGCTCCCCGCTGCTCCGCTCAACATCGCCTCGGCTCCGCTGCCTCCCAGCCACACTTCGGTAGTCGGCGGCAGTTCCGCCGCCAGCCGATGAACCTCATCGCGAACCGCCGGCGTTGCATTCGTCTTCATGATCCCGAGCACGATTGCATGCGGCACACTCTTTTCCACCGCCATGAGGACTTCGCGCGCCGGCAAGTTCGGCCCGAGATACGCCACCTGGAAGTCTTCCGCGACGGCAAGCATCGCTGCCGTGAGGATGCCAAATTCGTGCAGTTCCCCCGGCGGCGTGGTAAACAGCATCCTGCCGGACCCCTTCCCGTTTTTCGGGATGCGCACCAGTCCGCCTAGGAGATTCCTTACGCACGCCGAGAGCATGTGCTCCTGGGCGATCCGCAAGGTCCCGGTAGCCCAGCTATCTCCCGCAATCCGCATGAGCGGAAGGACCACCCGGTGGACCAACTCGCCGGGGCGCAGCAGCACCGCCAGCCTGCCCAGTTCCTCGTTGGTGGCCGCGTAATCGTATGCTGCGATTGCATCCAGTAAAGGTTGCAGCAAAGCCGGCCCGGCCTCCATGGCCGCCCCTTTATCGGGCTTCCGCTGCAAAGACGACGCCCGGCGGTCCAACTCCTCCAACTCCTCGTTCGAAAGGGAAGCCACCTGCCCGATCGCCCGGCCGCCTTC
>JACRKW010000211.1:0-15963 GCA_016215215.1 Acidobacteriota bacterium | reverse complement strand
TATTGTATCGGCATGACTCCCGTCTACATCTTGAGCCTAGCAGAGTCGTCTGCTTCTGTCAAGTATTTGTCCATGACAAAGCCTTGACAACTCGCGAACGGCACCCTACAGTGGAGATGTGAGCTTCGCACTTGCTCCGGTTCTGTTGGAGGCCCCATGACGCGCATCGCAGTCATCGGCAGCGGCATCTCGGGCTTGGCGGCGGCTTGGTACCTCAGCCGCAAGCACGAGGTGCATCTCTTCGAGAAGGACTCGCGTCTCGGCGGACACACCCATACGGTGAGCGTCGAAAGCAGCCGCGGCCCGCTGTCGGTGGACACCGGCTTCATCGTCCACAACGACCGCACCTACCCGAACCTGATCCGGTTGCTCGCTGAGCTCGGCGTGGCGACCCAGCCCAGCGACATGTCCTTCGCCGTGTCTTGCCGCGGCACCGGCTTCGAGTATTCCAGCCGCGGTCTCAGCGGCTTCTTCGCCCGGGGAGCAGTATCGCCTTCTGCGCGAAATCCTGCGCTTCAACCGCGAAGCCCCGAAGCTGCTCGACAACCCTGCTGTGGCCGCGCAGACCCTCGGCGATGTCATCGACCAGGGACGCTACTCCTCTCTCTTTACGGAACGCTATCTATACCCCATGGCCGCAGCGGTTTGGTCGATGTCCACTGCCGCCATCCGCGCCTTTCCGGCTTTGACGCTTTTGCGCTTCTTCCATAACCACGGCCTGTTCGGCATTCACACGCACCCGCAGTGGAAGGTTGTGCGCGGCGGCAGCGGCAGCTACATCCCGCCCATCACCGCACCGTACCGCGACCGCATCCACACCGGCGTCTCCATCCTCTCCGTGGTCCGCGGCGAAACCGGCGTCACGCTACGTTTCCCGGATCGCCCGGACCGTTCCTTCGACCACGTCGTCTTTGCCTGCCACGGCAATCAGATCCTCCCGCTTCTGGACTCGCCCACCGCCGCCGAGCGCGACATTCTCGGCTGCTTCACCACCAGCCGCAACGAGGTCTGCCTCCACACGGATTCTTCAATCCTGCCGCGGCGGCCCCAGGCGCGTGCTTCCTGGAATTACCACCTGAACCCGGCCTCCCCGGCGGCCACCCTTACCTATGACATGAACCGCCTGCAGTCGCTCGCCGTTCCCGAGCAGTACTGCATCACTCTCAACGGCAGCAGTGCCATCGACTCCTCCAAGGTTCTCCGCCGCCTCGTCTACCACCACCCTCTCTATGACCGCCGCGCCGTCAGCGCCCAGGACCGCTGGCACGAAATCAGCGGCCGGAACCGCACCCACTACTGTGGCGCGTATTGGCTCTACGGCTTCCACGAGGACGGCCTCAACTCCGCCCGCAGGGTCGCCCAAGCCTTGGGCGTGGAGTGCTGACCCGTGGAATCCGCCATCTACACCGGCACCCTCCGCCATCGCCGCTTTGCGCCAGCGCGGCACGAGTTCTCCTATCCCCTCTTCATGGCCTTCCTCGACATCGACGGCATCCCGGATCTCATGCGCGTCTCGCCCTTCTCGAGCTACAACCGCTGGAACTGGGCCAGCTTCGATGAGCGCGACCACTTCGGTGATCCGGCACTGCCTCTGCGCGAGCGGCTCCGGGCCGCCGCCGCCGAGCAGGCGCTCACGCTGCCCGGCGGCCCCATCTTCCTGCTCACCCATTTGCGCTATCTGGGCTACGCCTTCAACCCCATCTCCGTCTTTTACTGCTTCAGTCGGGAGAGGCGCCTCGATCTCATCCTGGCCGAAGTGAACAACACCTTCGGCGAGAGTCGCAATTACTGGCTCTCCGGCCTCAATCGCCTCACTCCCTCGACGGCGCACGTGTACCGCTGCCCCAAGGCGCTGCACGTCTCGCCGTTCATGCCCATGGACCTCGAATACCGCTTTGCCCTGACCGTGCCCGGCGAGCGGCTCATCGTCCACATGAACACGCTTCAGGGCGCACACAGCTGCTTCGACGCCACCCTCTCATTGCGCCGCCAACCTTGGAGCGCCTCCGCGCTGCACCGGGCGCTCGGGCGCTTCCCTTGCGTGACGGCCAAGACCATCGCCGCCATCCACTGGCAGGCCCTGCGCCTCTTCCTCAAGAAGGTCCCGGTCTTCACGCACCCTGCCCGGAGCCCGGAGAATCACCATGAATAGCTTTCTGACAGACTACGCCAAGACGATCTTCCTCAAGAACCTCGACTCGTTGCGCGGGGGCTCGCTGGAGCTGATATTCAACGGCCGGACTGCGAAGTTCGGCGAGCCCGGCGGCTCGCTTCAGGCCATCGTCGTGGTCCACCGCGACCGCTTCTTTCAACGTGCGCTGTTCGGTGGTGACGTGGCCCTCGGCGAAGCCTGGATGGACGGAGACTGGTCCTCGCCGGACCTGGTTTCGGTCATCCGCCTGGCTGTGCGGAATCTTGCCAGCCAGGAGGGAGAGCACCGCTTGCTGAGCGCATTCAGCCGGGGGTGGGACGCCTTGCGCCATAGGCTGCGTGGTAACTCCGTCTCGGGCAGCCGTCGCAACATCCAGGCTCACTACGACTTGAGCAACGACTTCTTCCGCCTCTTCCTGGACGCATCCATGATGTACTCCTGCGCGTTCTTTGAAAAGGAAGCGGACTCGCTCGAGGCTGCGCAGTTTCAGAAGCTGGACCGCATCTGCAAGAAGCTGTGCCTTGGCCCGGAACACCACGTGCTCGAGATCGGCACGGGTTGGGGCGGCTTTGCCGAACACGCGGTACGCAACTACGGGTGCCGGGTGACGACCACGACAATCAGCTCCCGGCAGTACGAGCATGCACAACGGCGCTTCCACTCGATCGCCGGTAGGGATCGCATCCAGTTGCTTCAGGAGGATTACCGGAACCTCCGCGGCCAGTACGACAAGATCGTCAGCATCGAGATGTTCGAAGCGGTGGGACTTCCTTACTATGACGAGTTCTTCCGGGCGTGCGACCGCTTGTTGCGCCCCGACGGCTGCATGCTGATGCAGACCATCACCATCAATGAACAGGTCTTTCCAGCCTACCGGCGGCGCGCCGATTTCATCCAGAAGCATATCTTCCCGGGTTCTGAACTGGCGTCAGTGAGCGAGATCCTCCGGTCGCTCGCACGCGTGACCGCGCTCTCGCTCTATCACGCGGAGGATATCGGCACACATTACGCGCGCACGCTCGCGGAGTGGCGGAAACGGTTTCAGAACTCCCTGGACGGAGTCCGGGCCCTGGGCTTCGACAATCGCTTCATCCGCATGTGGGACTACTATCTTGCCTATTGCGAGGGTGCGTTTCTTGAGCGCCACATCGGCGACTTCCAGCTTCTGTTGACGAAAAACCATTCGCCCCGGAACATGTTTGGCGAGCCCTGGGGGCAGGAAGGATGCGGCATTGACCGGTTTTCACACCTTGCGGCGCCAGCAGTGGATACCCAGGCCTCTCGGTGAGGTCTTCGCCTTCTTCTCCGATGCCCGGAACCTGGCGGAGATCACGCCGCCCGAGCTTGGATTCCGCATTCTCACCCCCGGCCCTATCCGCATCGCGGCCGGAGCGAGGCTCCGGTACCGCTTGAGCTGGCATGGGATTCCAGTGGGCTGGACGACCGAGATCAGGCGGTGGGAGCCGCCATATCGGTTCGTGGACGTCCAGTTGCGCGGCCCCTATCGGCTCTGGTACCACAGCCATCTCTTCGAGGACCACCAGGGTGGAACGCGAATGACCGATGTGGTCCGCTACCGCCTGCCGTTTGGGATCTTCGGGCGGCTAGTGCATGCCGTCAGCGTGCGGCGCGACGTGGAACGGATTTTCGATTACCGGTCCCGGCGCATTGCGGGATTGTTTGCCGCCGTCGGGCGTTTGGAGGCCGGATGACTATTCGAAGCGGTGCGCCGGCTTTGGTCTGGTTCCGGCAGGATCTGCGGCTGTCGGACAATCCGGCGCTGGCCGAGGCGATGCAGAGGGGTTCTTCGGTGATTCCAGTCTTCATCTGGGCGCCGGAGGAAGAAGGTGCATGGCCCCCGGGCGCAGCGTCTCGCTGGTGGTTGGGCCGCTCGCTGGTGGGATTGAATGCGGAACTGGAGCGCCGTGGATCGCGGCTGATAGTGCGGCGGGGTCCGTCAAAGGAGGCTCTCGGCCGTCTGGTGGCGGAGTCAGGCGCCACGGCAGTCTACTGGAATCGGCGTTATGAACCCGCGGTCGCCTCTCGCGATGCCGCATTGAGCGCGCACTTACGCGGCCAGGGACTGCTCGCCGAAGGGTTCAACGGCAGTGTGCTGTTTGATCCGCAGATGATACGAAACCAGAACGGCCAACCGTTTCGGGTCTTCACCGCGTTTTGGCGGGCCTGCCTGACCAGACTCGTAGGGCCTTCCTCCAACAACACCCCGAAGCGCCTGGCCGCGCCCGTGAACTGGCCGCACTCTCTGGCCCTTCCGGAACTGAGCATGAACCCCCCGGCAGATTGGACAAGCGGGCATGGTGAGACTTGGCAACCGGGCGAATCAGGAGCCCATCGCCAATTGAAGCGCTTTCTGGAAGAGGCACTCTCCGGGTATCCCTCCAATCGGGACAGGCCCGCTTTGGTTGGCACGTCGCGCCTCTCTCCGCACCTGCACTTCGGTGAGATCAGTCCCGGACAGGTTTGGCGGGCGGTCCTGCGGTTGCCGCACGACCGCTTAGCGGCGGGCCACGCCTTCCTCCGGCAAATCGGCTGGCGCGAGTTTGCTTACCACTTGTTGCATCATCACCTCGAATCCCCGCACAAGCCTCTTCGGCCGGAATTTGCCGCCTTCCCTTGGCGGCACGATGCCGGGCTTCTCAAGGCGTGGCGGCAAGGCCGGACAGGCTACCCTCTCGTGGACGCCGGCATGCGCGAACTCCGGCACACGGGTTGGATGCACAACCGCGTGAGGATGGTAGTCGCATCGTTCCTGGTGAAGCATCTGCTGATCGACTGGCAGGAAGGCGCCGCCTGGTTTTGGGACACTCTGGTGGATGCGGATCTGGCCAACAACACTCTTGGCTGGCAATGGGTGGCTGGTTGTGGCGCCGACGCCGCTCCGTACTTTCGCATCTTCAATCCGGCGCTTCAGGCCGCGAGGTTCGATCCAGGCGGCGAATACGTGCGCCGCTGGGCGCTGGAACCGGGGAGCGAGGCCGCGTATCCGCCTCCCATCGTGGCTCATGACGAAGCCCGCCACCGCGCCCTTGCGGCTCTGGCCAGCATGAAGAAGGATTTATGAAACCACTCATCCTGGTAACGGGCGCGACCGGTTACGTCGGCGGAGAGTTGCTGAAGGCCCTGTTGGCGGGTGGCCACCGCGTTCGCTGTCTGGCGAGACGGCCTGAGGTCCTGCGGGCCCGCGGGACAGCCGGAGCGGAAGTTGTCTCCGGTGACGTACTCGACGCAGCCTCCGTGCGGGCAGCAATGGCCGGAGTGGACGCGGCATACTATCTGGTTCACTCCATGAGTTCGGCGGGGTCCTTCGAAGAGCAGGACCGCGTCGGGGCGCGTGTGTTCGGGGACGCCGCGCGGGAAGCAGGAGTGCGCCGGATCGTTTACCTGGGCGGACTCGGCGGCAGCGATCAGGAACTTTCGGCGCACCTGCGCAGCCGCCACGAAGTAGGAGAGATCCTGCGCTCGTCGGGGGTTCCGGTCGTTGAGTTTCGGGCTTCTGTTGTGATCGGGGCCGGTAGTCTTTCCTTCGAAATGATCCGAGCTCTGGTGGAAAGGCTGCCGGCGATGATTGCGCCCCGGTGGGTGTCCGTGCCTGCCCAGCCCATTGCCATCGCGGATCTGCTGAGTTACCTGCTCGCTGCTTTGGACCTCCCGCCTGAAACCTCTAGGGTGTTCGAGATCGGTGGGCGGGATCGGGTGTCCTATGGTGGCCTGATGCGGGAATACGCGCGCCAGCGGGGACTAAGACGGCTTGTAATCTCCGTGCCCGTGCTTACGCCCAGGCTGTCCAGCCTCTGGCTGGCTCTGGTAACTCCTCTTTACGCTAGAGTGGGCCGAAAACTGATTGACAGTATTCGCCATGCCACCGTGGTCGAAGACCAGTCGGCGTCGACCGAGTTCAGAATTCGCCCGTGCGGATTCCGGGAGGCGATTGCCGCGGCGCTGAGCACGGGTACGTATGGCTTCGTTTCAGATACGAAGTCGGTCAGAGTCGACGCCGCTCCCTCGGAAGCGTTCGGCCCCATCCGCCGGATTGGAGGCGCCACAGGATGGTACTACGCCAATTGGCTGTGGCGTCTTCGCGGTGCGCTCGACCTCTTGGCGGGTGGCGTTGGAATGAAACGGGGACGCCGCCATCCGGACGAACTCCGCGTGGGCGACACAGTGGACTGCTGGCGCGTGGAGGCCTTCGAGCCCAATCGCAGGTTGCGCCTCGCCGCTGAGATGAAACTGCCCGGACGAGCCTGGCTGGAGTTTGAGGTGAATGGTGAAGCAGGCGGCAGCAGGGTGATCCAAACCGCCACCTTTGATCCTCGGGGAGTACTGGGACGAGCATATTGGTATTTGGTCTATCCGCTGCATCAGCTTGTGTTCAAGGGCATGTTGCGGCAGATTGCCGCGGCAGGTAGTTCCAGAGCATCCTGACCTGAATGAGAGAGTGCGGTGTGACCAGGACGAATCCCGGAACCTTCATCTCGGAATGGGAGGCGCGCAGGATGGCGTAAGCCCCGGCGGGGAGTGATGGAGGCGGAGGAGTCGAGCGGAGAAACGAGCCTTGCCGCTTGCCGGCGGTACGGCAAAGGTGCCGGCCGGCGGCAACCACCACCTGCCGTGGAAGGTGTTCAACCGGCTCTGACACGCCTTTCCAAGCCGCGACCATGAGGGAATGGACTCCGAAAGCCGGCCCACGCCCCCTGTCCAGCGCGCCAGGCGCTGCCAGAGACCCCAACTTTCACGCAGATCCGGCGGCCTGGACCGCGTGCTCCATGGAGTGGGTTCCTCAAGCGAGCCGCGTCTTCAACTGAGCGGGCCTCCGGCCCTCACTCCCCCAGGAACGCCTCGTACTCCGCTGCCGTCAGCAACCCCTCCACCTCGGAGGCCTTCGACAACCTCATCTTCACCAGCCACGCATCGCCGTGCGGGTCGGCGTTCAGCTTCTCCGGCGACTCCGCCAGCAGCGGGTTCACCTCCAACACCTCGCCCGTCACCGGGCTGTAGATGTCGCTCACCGCCTTGACGCTCTCCACCGAGCCGATGCTCTGCCCGGCTTCGAACGCCGCTCCTGCCTTCGGCAGGTCGACGTAGACGATGTCGCCCAGTTCGTGCTGCGCGTGGTCGGTGATCCCTACCGTGCCGGTCTCACCTTCCACCAGCACCCACTCGTGTTCTTTTGTGTATCGGAGGTTCTCGGGGTACTTCATTTTGCTCGCTTATAGAATGGGATGGGAATCGTCACTGCCTCCACCGGCTGGTTGCGGACCATGACCTCGATCTCGAGGCCGGCCGCCGCTTTCTCCGCCGGCAGGTAGCACATTCCGATGTTTTTGTTCAGCGCCGGGGCCGGTCCGCCGGATGTGACCCATCCGGCTGGCGTGCCCGCGACCCTTACCTCGTAGCCGTCGCGTCCGATTCCGCGTCCGCGCATCTCAAAGCCGCAGAGCTTGCGTTTCAGCCCCTCGGCCTTCTGCTTCTCCAACACGCTCCTGCCTAGGAAATCGCCCTTGTCGAACTTGACGATCCATGCCAGACCGGCCTCCAGCGGCGTAATGGTCGCGTCGATCTCGTGACCGTACAGCGCCATCCCCGCTTCCAGCCTCAGCGTGTTGCGCGCACCCAGGCCCACGGGTTTCACTCCTTCCCCGCGGCCGGCCTCCATCAATTCCTGCCAGCGTGCTCCGGCATGCTCCGGAGCCACGTAAATCTCAAAGCCGTCCTCGCCCGTATAGCCCGTCCGTGCGATCCGGGCCCACTGCCCCGAAACCTCGCCGTCGGCGAACCAGTAGTACTTCATCTGCGACAGGTCCGTTCGCGTCAGCCGCTGCAGGATCGTCTGCGCCTTCGGCCCCTGAATCGCAATCTGCGCGTACTTGGACCCGTTGTTCTCCACCGAGCACTCCCAACGGTTGTGCCCGGCAATGTGCTCGAAGTCCTTCTGTTGGTTCCCAGCGTTCACGCACAGGAAGTAGTGGTCGTCAGCCACCTTGTGCACCAGGATGTCGTCCACGAATCCGCCGTGCTCGTACAACAGCCCCGAGTAGTGCACCTGCCCAACGGCCAGCTTTGCCGCGTTGTTCGTGGTGACGTGGTTGACCAGATCCAGGGCCTGCCTGCCGCGGATCTCCAGTTCGCCCATGTGCGAGACATCAAACAGTCCCGCTGCGGTCCGCACCGTGATGTGCTCTTCGATGATGCCGGAGTACTGTACCGGCATGTCCCACCCGCCGAAGTCCACCATCCGCGCGCCCAGCGCCCGGTGCGTGTCGTTCAACGGCGTCTTCAACAGGGAAGCTGCTTCGCTCATAGGACGTATTCGCGGTCAACTCAATCTAACACGACAGGACTCCGGACGGCTCCGTTGTCGCCCGCCGCCCGCAGCGCTTACAATGAAAGGGATCCAACTGGAAGTTTATTCGTTTCAACAAGGAGATGGTCTCATGAAGGGCGACGCGAAAGTTATCGAATACTTGCAGGAGTGCCTTACGGCCGAACTCACTGCCATCAATCAGTACTTCCTGCACGCCGAGATGATGGAAAATTGGGGCTACGAGCGGCTTGGCAAGATCACCAAGAAAGAGTCCATCGAGGAGATGCAGCACGCTGAGAAGCTCCTCCATCGCATGCTCTACTTCGATGCTGCCCCCAACATGTCGCAGCTCTTCAACCTGCGCATCGGCCAGACCGTCAAGGAGCAGATCGAGTTCGATCTCGCCCTCGAGTACGAAGCTGTCCCGCGCCTCAATAAGGCCATCAACGCTGCTGTCGCCGCCGGCGATAACGGCTCGCGCGACCTCTTCGAGCAGATCCTCAAAGACGAGGAGCACCACGTCGACTACCTCGAAGCCCAGCTCCACATGATCAAGGAGATGGGTTACGAGAACTACCTGGCCCAGAACATGAAGCACGAGGACTAGGCCCGGTCTGTCCGGCCTCCGCGCCCGGCAGGTTCACCCGCTCCTCCGCTCCCCCCACACCTTCACTAGCGTGCTCGCCACGATCACCGCCCCCCCGGCCAGCGCCCTCCCGCTCGGCTGCTCGCCGTGGAACAGCCACGTGAATACCGGGTTGGCCACCGGTTCCAGCAGCAGCAGCGTCGACGCTTCGAACGCCGGCACGTGCTTCATCCCGTGCGTCAATAGCCAGTACGCCAGGCCGATTTGCACGAATCCCAGATAGAGAACCACCCCCGCGTCCACCCCCGTCACGTGTCCCAGCGGCAGCGCCTGAGGGAGGCAGATCAGGAACGCCAACAGGTTCCCCGCCGTCACCGTCGCCAGCGCCCCGCTCTCCTCGCCCCGCCCGTGCGCCATCCACCGGAGCGACGCCAGCGTCAGCGCGTAGGTCAGCCCCGACAGTGCCGCGTACACATTTCCCCGCGCCGGTTCAGGCGCCGTCGCCAGCGGATTCTCCACTCCCGTGAAGAACAGCCCCATCCCTGCCGCCAGAGCCAGCGCGAACCACAGGTCCCGGCTCTTCAGCTTCTCCTTCAGCAGCAGCGGCCCGATCAGGATCAGGTACGCCGGCGCTGTTGATTGCAGAAAAATCGCGTTGGCCGACGTCGTCAGCTTGTTGGCATGGACAAACAGCACCAGCGTCGCCGCGTAGAGCACGCCTGCCGGCGCCACCTGCCACTTCCACCCCCGGCGCGCCTCCCGCACCAGCAGCAGCAGCGCCACTCCCGCCACGCCGCTGCGCAGCCCGGCCGTCTGCCACCCCGTCAGGCTCACCGCCTTGATTGCCGCACCACCGGTCGAGAACAGCAACGCCGCTCCCAACACCATCAACCTGCTCAGCATCTTTGCATTGTGCCAGCCCAGGCCTCTCCGCGCTGGTAGAATCAACTCCATTCACCATGAACGGCAAGAAGAGCAGCATTTTCATCACCGCTGACGGCGCCAACGTCACCGTCACCTTCATTCTCGTTACTTCCCTCTTCCTCCTCTGGGGCTTTTGCAACGGGATGATCGACGTCATGGATAAGCACTTCCAGGACGAACTGCACCTCACCAAGGCCCAGTCCGCCTGGGTCCAGTTCGCCCACTACCTCGGCTACTTCCTCATGTCCATCCCCGCCGGCTGGCTCGCCGCCAAGCTCGGCTACAAGGCCGGCATCATCACCGGACTCCTCATCGTCGCCCTCGGCGGCTTCTGGTTCATCCCCGCCACCCGCGTCAGCGAACTCGCCCGCCTCGGCCAGGTCTCCCCCAACACCGCCTTCGTCGCCTTCCTTGTCGGTGTTTGCGCCATCGCCACCGGGCTCACCTTCCTGGAGACCATTGCCAATCCTTACACCACCGTCCTCGGCGACCAGCGCTATGCCGCCACCCGCATCAACCTCGCCCAATCCTTCAACGGCTTCGGCTGGATCTTCGGACCCATCGTCGGCTCCATGTACTTCTACTCCAAGGACGCCGCCGGCCGCAGCACCGGCTCCCAGACCCTCTATATCCCCTACGCCGGCATCGGCGTCGTCGTCATCATCCTGGCTGTCATCTTCTACTTCGCCAACGTCCCCGACATCAAGACCGAAGACGATTACCACCTCGACGACTCCACCCCCGGAGTCTCCCACTCCATCTGGTCCCATCCCCACTTCACTCTCGCCGTGGCCGCCCAGTTCTTCTACGTCGCCGCCCAGGCCGGCATCTTCAGTTTCTTCATCAACTACATGACCTCCGAGTTGCCGCCGCTCCCCGTCTCCTTCCAATCCGGCCTCGAATCGCTCTCCGCCAACGCCGGCTTCCTGCGCGAATGGCTCTCCGGCTGGATCCAGTCCAACCCCAATGGCGCCCTTTCTCTCTCTGACAAAGGCGCGTCCAACCTCGCATCTCTCGGCTTCGTTTGCTTCCTCATCGGGCGCTTCTCCGGCGCTGCCGTCCTTCGCCGCGCCTCCGCCCACAGGGTTCTCGGCCTCTACGCCGCCCTCAACGTTCTGGCCACTTTCCTGGTCTTCCTCAAGCTCGGCTGGTTTTCCGTCGCCTGCGTCTTCTTCAGCTTCTTCTTCATGTCCATCATGTTCCCCACCATCTTCGCCCTTGGCATCTTTGGCCTCGGCGCCCGGGCAAAGAAGGCTTCCGCCTTCATCGTCATGGCCATCATGGGCGGAGCGCTCTTGCCTAAGCTCATGGGTTGGGTAGCCGATCAGCACGACATGTCCCGCGGCTTCATCGTCCCCATGTTCTGCTTCATCCTCGTCTCCCTCTATGGCTACTTCTGGCCCCGCTTGAGCAACGCCGAGTCGCTCCACTCCTCAGGTCCGTCTGTCTCACACTGACCGCCGCCCGCCGCCTGCGCTGCGCGATACAGTATCCGTGATGACAATGCCCAGCCTCGGGCCGGGTTGGAGGTTTCGGCCATGCTCTGTGCTTTCCTGTTGCTGGCCGCATTGAGCGGCAGCGGCGCGATGGAACAATCGCGCGGCTTCCTGCGCGCCAAGCTGCTCGGCGAATCCGTAGCCCCGCCCGTGCGCAGCCACATGCTGGCCTATCTGAAACGCGGCGCCATCGGGAAGAACGCGATTCAAGGCCGCCCTCTTCGCATCAAGAACCAGGAGTTCACCCGCGGCATAGTCATGCCCAGTCCCGGCGAAATCCATGTGATACTGGCCGCGCCGGCGGCCTCGTTTGAGGCCCTCGTCGGTACCGACAGCAACGATCTGGGCTACTACGCCAACCAGGATCGCGGCGGCGTCGAGGCGTCAGTGGAGGTGGCAGGCCGCGCCGTGTTCCGCTCCCCCTATCTCAAGGAGGGAATCCCCGGCGCGCAAGTGAACGTCAGCCTCGACGGCGCGCGTGAGTTCCGGCTGAAACTGGCCTCCGTCGGCGAGAAGTCCAGATTTCATCAGGAGCAATGGGACCAGGCCGATTGGGCCATGGCTCGCATCAGGATGGCCGATGGATCTACTGTCTGGCTGGCCGACTTGCCCATCGGACCCCTGGAACCCCCGGCCACCGTCGATCTGCCTTTTTCCTTCCGCTACAACGGGCGCCCGTCAAGCCAGATCCTCCGCGAATGGCTCCTGAAGCGCGAGTCGCGCCAACTCGATGAGCACCGCACCGAACACACGCTCTCTTTCTCGCACCCATCCAGCCCTCTGGCCCTGCGCGCCGTCGCCGTCGAATACGCCGGTCACCCCGCCGTCGAATGGACGCTTCACTTCAGGAATACCGGCACATCCATGACCGGCATGATCGAGGACATCCAGGCTCTGGATACGTCCTTCTCCCGCGCCGGAGGCGGTGAGTTTTTGCTCCACCACGGCCTCGGCAGCCGCACCCTCGACGACGACTACAAGCCGCTCGAAACGCCCCTTACGCCCAAGCTGGAGAAGAAGCTGGCCACCGTCGGCGGACGCGCCAGTGACGCCGAAATGCCCTACTTCAACCTCGCCTGGCCCGGCCGTGGCGTCATCTGCGCCGTGGGCTGGCCCGGCCAGTGGGCCGCCCGCTTCACCCGCGACGAAGGCACCTCCGTCCGCGTCGTCGCCGGCCAGGAACTCACCCACTTCCGCTTGAAGCCCGGTGAAGAGGTGCGCTCTCCTCTCATCGCCATGGTCTTCTACCAGGGTGATTGGATCGACGGGCAGAACGTCTGGCGCCGTTGGATGGTGGCGCACAACGTCCCCAGGCCCGGCGGCAAGCTCCACCCTCCGCAAGTGGCCGAAGGCAACGGACGGCACACCATCGAGATGCAGGAAGCCAATGAGGCCAATCAGCTCCGCGACCTGAACCGCGAACTCGACCACGGTGTGCCGCTCGACTACTGGTGGATGGACGCCGGCTGGTATCCGTTTACCACCAACTGGACCGATGTCGGCACCTGGGAGCCCGACCCCGCCCGCTTCCCGCGCGGCTTCGCGCCCGTCTCCAGGCTCGCCCACGAGCGCGGAACCAAAATTCTGGTCTGGTTCGAGCCCGAACGCGTCCGTCCCGGCACCTGGTTGGACAAGAACCACCCCGAGTGGCTCCTCAAGCTTCCCGGCAATTCGAACCGCCTGCTCGATCTCGGCAACGACGACGCCCGCCGCTGGCTCACCGAACACGTCACCAGAACCATCCGCGAGCAGGGCATCGATCTTTACCGTCAGGACTTCAACTTCGAGCCCCTGCCCTTCTGGCGCGCCAACGATGCGCCCGACCGGCAGGGCATCAGCGAGATCAAGCACGTCACCGGCTATCTGGCCTATTGGGATGAGTTGCGGCGCCGCTTCCCGGCCATGATGATCGATACCTGCGCCTCCGGGGGCCGCCGCAACGATCTGGAAACCCTGCGCCGAGCCGTGCCGCTCTGGCGCAGCGACAAGGCCTATGACCCCATCCCCATGCAGGCGCTGAGCTACGGCATCGCCCTCTGGATCCCCTACCACGGCACAGGCATCAACTCCGTCGAGCCGTTCATCTTCCGCAGCCAGATGTCGCCGGCCCTGGCGCTCGGCCTCGATGCCAGCAACGTGCCCAACGGCTACGACAACCTCAAGCGGCGCATCGCCGAGTGGCGCCAGGTGGCCTGGAATTACTACGGCGACTACTACCCCCTCACGCCCTACACCCTGGACGCCGTGTCCTGGATGGCCTGGCAGTTCGACACTCCGGCCAAGGGCGAAGGCATGGTGCAGGCCTTCCGCCGGCCCGAAAGCCCGTTCGAGACCGCGCGCTTCAAGCTCCGCGGCCTCGACGCGAACGCCACTTACGCCGTCACCGACCTCGACGGCAAAGGCGAGAGCGTCATGAGCGGTGCGGAGTTGATGGAGCGCGGCATCCCCGTCACCATCAACGCCTCCCCCGGCGCGGCCATCGTCGCCTACCGCCGCCGCTAGCCGCCGAATCGATTGGGACCGCTCGCCGGGCTACAATCGCGTTGTGCGCTATCGGAAGCTCGGATCAACCGGTCTCGATGTCTCTGTCATCGGACTCGGCACATGGCAATTCGGCGGTGAGTGGGGTCACGACTTCTCGCAGCCGGAAGTCGACGCCATCCTGGATGAGGCGGCCGAACAGGGCATCAACCTGATCGACACCGCCGAGTGCTACGGCGATCACCTCTCCGAGCGCCTCATCGGCGACTACCTCGCCCGGCGCGACCGCTCCCGCTGGATCGTCGCCACCAAGTTCGGCCACCGCTTCCACTCGTTCATGAGCCGCACCGACGACTTCTCCATTGACGGCATGCGCCTCCAGTTGGAAGCCTCGCTCCGCGCGCTGCGCGTAGAGGCCATCGACATCTACCAGTTCCACTCCGGCCCCGACGGGTCCTTTCGCAATGAAGCCCTCTGGCGGGCACTGGAAGAGTACAAGCGCGCCGGCAAGATCCGCCACCTCGGCATCTCCATCCTGGGGAAGGGAAGCGAGGCCCAGGCCCGCGATGCGCGCGCTGTCGGCGCCGAAGTGCTCCAGGTGATCTACAACCGGCTCGATCGCCGTCCCGAACAACTCTACTTCCCCCACGCCCAACGTGATCGTCTGGGAATCCTTGCGCGCGTGCCCTTGGCCAGCGGCCTTCTGAGCGGCGCCTACGCGCGCGGCGCCGCCTTCCCGGCCGGCGACTATCGCTCCACCGTCGATCCCGCAAAACTGCAACTCGATCTCGAGCAAGTCGAACGGCTGCGCGAGTCGGAGGTCCCGCCCGGCGTGCCGATGGCCCAGTGGGCCCTCTCCTGGTGCCTCGAAAATCCGGCCGTCTCCGCCGTCATCCCCGGCTGCAAGAACCCCGCACAGGTGCGTTCCAACGCTGCCGCCGGTTGAGCGCCCCCCCGCCTCTTTCATCCAACCGCCGCCCAGCCCAGCGTCCTCCCTCCACATGCGATAAGCTGTCCTGACAGAAAGGGACCATCGTCATGACCGACTCCACCACCCCCGCCGCCACCTCGCGCCGCTCGTTCCTCAAGACCACCGGCAGCGTCTCCGCTCTCGCGGGAGTTGCTCTTCCCGCCGTCCACGCCGCCGAGAACAACACTCTCCAGGTTGCTCTTGTCGGATGCGGCGGCCGTGGCACCGGCGCGGCCATCAACGCTCTCTCCGTCACCAGCGGCCCCATCAAGCTGGTCGCCATGGCCGACGTGGTTCCCGCCAAGCTCAACTCCAGCTACGACAAGCTCAAGTCCCAGTTCGCCTCCCAGGTCGATGTTCCGCCCGAGCGCCGATTCCTCGGCTTCGACGCCTTCCGCAGCGCCATGGATTCCATGAAGGCCGGCGACATCGTCATCCTCGGCACACCGCCCGCCTTCCGCTGGGTCCAGTTCAGCCACGCCATCGAAAAGGGCCTCCATACCTTCATGGAGAAACCCGTCACCGTCGACGGACCCACCACCAAGCGCATGTTCCAGCTTGCCGACCTCTGCTCCCAGAAAAACCTCAAGGCCGGCGTCGGCCTCATGGTACGCCACTGCCGCGCCCGTCAGGAACTCCTCCAGCGCATCCGCGACGGCCAGATCGGCGACATCGTCGCCATGCGCGGCTACCGCATGGGCCAGGGCGGCGGCACAGCCGGTCCCCGTCCCGCCGATGTCAGCGAACTCACATACCAGATCAAGAGCTTCCATGCGTTCCTCTGGGCCAGCGGCGGCGTCTTCTCCGACTACTACATCCACCAGATCGACGAGTGCAGTTGGATGAAGGGCGCCTGGCCTATCGAAGCCCACGGCGTCGGCGGCCGCCACTACCGCGGCAATTCGCTCGACCAGAACTTCGATACCTACTCCGTCCAGTACACCTTCCCCGACGGCTCCAAACTCTTCTTCGACGGCCGCAACATGAAGGGCTGCCGCGATGAATTCGCCAGCTACGCCCACGGCTCCAAAG
>JACRKW010000210.1 GCA_016215215.1 Acidobacteriota bacterium | reverse complement strand
TGATCCGGTCAGCGACGCCTTGACCACGTCGTACAGCCCCTTGTTCAGCGCCGCCAACGCGATGATCAGCTCCGCGGCGTTGCCGAAGGTGGCGTTCAACAGCCCGCCCACGCCCTCGCCGGTGTGCGATGCCAGGTGCTCGGTGGCGTGGCCGAGCCAGGCGGCCAATGGCAGAATTGCCAGGCAGGCGCTGGCGAAGATCAGCCCGTGGTCGTCCGGCCGGAGATAACCCAGTGCCACGGTGGCGGGGACGAACGCCAGCAGCCAGTCCAGGGAGAATCTGAGCTTCATGCCTCAACCGCCGCGCACGCCGCGGATGCCCAGGCGGCTGAAGTCAGCACTGTCCGGCGATTGCAATGCACACGCATACAGCCATTCAGCGTAGCGCGTCTGGCGGCATCAGGGCTTTCGCCATCTGAAACGCCTCCTCGCGCCGGCCGTCCCTGAGCAGTCCCAGGATTTCGGAATCCACCAGCGCGTACCACAGGCGGCGGCGCTGGTCGAACTCCGGCACGCTCCGTGCCAGCGGTTCGCGCAGGGATCGCGCCAACTCCAGAAATTCTCCGTACTCCGGTCCGAACTCCCGCTCCATTCTCTCCCGCAGTCGCACTGCCAGTGCCGGGCACGCGCCGCCTGTGGACACCGCTACGGTGAGTTCGCCCCGGCGCAACAGGGCGGGGAAGATGAACCGGCAGTGAGGCGGGTCGTCCACGCAGTTGACCAGTACGCCGGAGCGCTCGCCCTCGACGAAGATCTCGGCGTTCGGCGAGCGGTCCAACCCGGCCGCCACGGCCAGGAAGAAGCCCTCCAGGCAGCCCGGCCTGTACTCCGGCAGCCGGAAAACCGATGCGCCGCACGCCTCCAGAGCGAGTGCCTTGCCGTCGGCGGCCTCGCCCGTGCCGAGGACAAGACATCGCTTGCCCCGCAGGTCGAGAGTGATTGGAAATCCGCTATCCATGGCAAGAACCATTGTGGCCCGGGCGGACGAGTCCCGCACGCGCCGCCCTATTGCTTGCCCGTCGTGTAGTGAATCAGCGCGAATGTCAGCGCTCCGACCAGGGCCGACATCGGCAGCGTGAGGATCCAGGCCCAGAGGATGTTTGCCGCCAACCCCCAGCGCACGGCCTTGGTCCGCTGGATCGACCCGACGCCGGCGATCGCCCCCGTAATTACGTGCGTCGTCGAGACGGGGATCTTCAGGAAGGTTGGGAAGAGAATCGCGATGGCGCCGGCCGTCTCGGCGCAGAAGCCGCCGCGCGGCTTGAGCCGCGTCAACTTGCCGCCCATGGTGTGGACGATCCGCCATCCGCCGCTCATGGTGCCCAGCGCAATCGCCGCGTGCGCCGCCAGCACCACCCACCACTGCACCTCGAAGCTCTTCAAGTATCCGACCGTCACCAGCACGCCGGTGATAATGCCCATCGTCTTCTGCGCGTCGTTGGCTCCGTGCGAATAGCTGAACAGCCCTGACGAGACAAGCTGCAGCCTGCGGAACCAGTAGTCCATCTTCTTCGGCGACGAGTGCCTGAAGATCCAATAGATCACCACCATCAGGACGTAACCCAGCACCAGGCCGAGCAGCGGAGCCACCACGATGAAAGTCATCGTGGTGATCCAACCCTGCATCACGACCGCGTCCATGATGTGCCCGGCGCCCCGCGTCAGCGCCACCTTCATCATCGCTGCCCCGGCGTAGCCGCCCATCAGGGCGTGCGAGGAACTGGAGGGCAGTCCATAGTACCAGGTGAACAGGTTCCAGACGATGGCGCCCACCAACCCGGCGAGGATGACGTACTCCGTCACCAGTTCGATGTTCACCATCCCTTTGCCGACGGTTTTGGCCACCCCGGCTTCGTGCCAGAACAGCAGGGGGATGGCCGCCACGAAATTAAAGAAGGCCGCCCAGAGAACCGCCTGAAACGGCGTCAGCACGCGGGTCGCGACAATTGTCGCGACCGAGTTCGCCGCGTCGTGGAAGCCGTTGATGTAGTCGAATACCAGCGCCGTCAGGACGATCACGGCCACCAGAATCAGTGTCGAGTCCATCGTCTTGAGCGCCGTTATCCGTTCTTCACAATCACGTTCTGAAGCGCGTCGGCTACATCCTCGCAGTAGTCCGTCGTCAACTCCAGAAGCTCGTAGATCTCTTTGAGCTTGATCAGCGCGATCGGGTCCTTTTCCTTGTCGAACAGGTCGGCGATGGCCGCCCGCGCGACGTGGTCGGCGGCATCCTCCAACCGGTTGATCTCGATGCAATGATCCAGCAGGGGCTTCTCGGCGTTGAGCGCTTTGAAGGCGTGCTCCAGTGTCACCGCGCATTGCTCAATCAAACTGCCGAGTTCGATCACCGTCGGCGGAATGGGGTCGATCTTGTAGGCCACAATGCGGTGGACCGAGTCCTCAATGCCGTCCAGGATGTCGTCCAGGTGCGAGCCCAGTGTGTGGATGTCTTCCGGATCCATCGGCGTGATGAAGGTCTGGTTCAGGCGGGTGAAGATCTCGTGGATGATCTCGTCGCCCTTCTGCTCCAGCACCGCGATGGCCACCTCCGCCTCACGCAGCGCGCTCGGCCCCTTCTCCGCCGCTTGCCTGAATTGTTGGGCTGCCTGCAGGATCAGCCCGGATTGGTCGACAAAATAGTGAAAGAACTTCTCTTCGCGTGGAAGCAGTCTCATACATCCTCAGGTCGGTCGTCTGCCGCTGGCAGGGTTGAAGCCCCGGGCAGAAGCTGAATTATCTCAGAGCCGCGCGGGCGGCGGTCAACATGCATTTCGTTACGATTCCGTGAATGCCTCTTCCTCCAGTACCGGGAACGTTTCCTCCAGCGCTTCGCTGCCATCCAAGTCCAGGTATCGCAAGTCCAGGAGCCTGCTGTGGTTTACGTTCCCCAGCGCCGAGAGCAGTGTGCCTTTCAGGTGCGGATAGTCTTTCTCCAACTCCGCCATCATGTCGCGCAGAGACCGCCTCACCGTGCCCGTCTTCTGCGAGCAGCCGCACGGCACCACCGGCGCCTCCATGAACTCCGCAAACGCCCGCGTCACATCCTCGGTCACGTACACCAGCGGCCGGATCAGCCGGAAGTCCCGCTTCCGCGAGTACGTCACCGGCGGCAACGCGCTGATCCTGCCCGTGAACATTGCGTTGCGCAGGAAGGCTTCACAGAAATCGTCCGCCGTGTGCCCGAAGGCGATCACGTTGGCCCCCAACTCCCGCGCAATCTGGTAGACGGCCCGCCGCCTGAACCGGCTACACATGTCGCAGCCGTGCTCCGGCTGCTCGGCCAGCAGCCGCAGCGACGGATTGTCCACCTGGTAGGTCCACTCCACGCCGCGCCGGCCCAGGAACTCGCGGTAGGGCTCCACCGGTTTCAGAAACTTGCCCTGCTCGATCGTGAAGGCGCACACCGAGAACTTCACCGGCGCCCGGTCCCGCAGCAGCAGCAGCGCCTCCAGCAGCGTGTAGGAATCCTTGCCGCCGGAGAGGCCCACGGCCACACGGTCGCCCTCCCGGATCATCCGGAAGCGCGTCACCGCCTCGCCCACTTTTCTCAATACGGCCTTTTGAAGCTCCAAGCTTCTATTATAGAAGGGTGACCCCCCTGCGCCGGATCGCCTTCGAGATTCTCGGCGCTGTCGAGCGCGGCGGTTTCGCCTCCGACCTGCTCGCCGAACGCACCCGCGGGCTTGACTCCCGCGACGCCGGCCTCGCCACCCAACTCGTCTTCGGCGTCCTCCGCCGCCGCGCCCAACTCGATCACCTCATCGCTCTCGTTGCCGGGCGCCCTCCGGAGAAGATGGACCCCTCCGTGCGCCGCGCTCTTCACCTGGGAGCCTTCCAGTTACGATATTTGTCGAAAATACCTGCGCATGCAGCAGTTGCGGAGAGCGTCGAGTTGGTGAAGCAGGCCGGAAAGGCCCAGGCCGCCGGCTTCGCCAATGCCGTGCTGCGGCGTCTTCCGGAGTTGCCGGAGCACTGGCCTTCAGATCCCGTACGCTATTCCATGCCGGAGTGGCTCTGGGAACGCTGGCTGGCCCACTTCGGCGGCGCTGCCGCCTCGGTCATGGCTGCTGCTGCCCTGGAGGAGCCCGAAGTCTATCACCGCGGCGACCGCGTCATGGACATCGGCTCGCAGGCCATCGTCCCCTTGCTGGAACTCGAGCCGGGTCAACAGTTTCTGGACCTCTGCGCCGCTCCGGGCAACAAAACTCTCCAGGCGCTGGAGACCGAGGTCCGCGCCGTGGCTTGCGACTCCAGTTTCAACCGCCTGAAGCACTTTCTGGCCCCCTGTCCGCTCATCCAACTCGACGCCTCAAATCCCCTGCCTTTCCGGCCGGTTTTCGACCGCATCCTGGTGGACGCGCCATGCACCGGTACCGGCACGCTCGCCCGCAACCCCGAGATCCGCTGGCGGCTCACCCCGGAGGAGATTGTCCGGCAGGCCGGCCGGCAGAAGCGCATTCTCGGCAACGCCCTGGCCGTTCTCAGGCCTGGCGGCCGCCTGGTCTACTCCACATGCTCCATGGAGCCCGAGGAGAACAAACAGGTTGTTAACCAGGTAGCAGGCTCCCGCGTCCAACGCGTCGTTGAGCGTCTTCCCGGCCGTGAGCCGGGGGACGGCTTCTTCGCCGCCGTCATCGAATAGTGCGGTCCGGGCCGGTCGCGCTAGAATGGAATGTTCCCCGCATGATCGAGATCCTGCCGTCCCTGCTTGCCGCCGACTTCGCCCGCCTGGGCGAGCAGATCGCGTGCGTGACCGGGGCCGGCGCGAAATTCCTGCACTTCGACGTCATGGACGGCCACTTCGTCCCTAACATCTCCTTCGGCCTCCCCGTGCTCGAATCCCTGCGGAAGAGCACCCGGCTTACCCTCGACGTGCACCTGATGATTGCCGACGCCGACTCCTACGCCGCGCGCTTCGTGACCGCCGGGGCCGACTGCGTCTCCGTCCATCAGGAGGCCTGCCCGAATCTGGATCGCACCCTGCGCGCGATTCAGGGCGAGGGCGCTAAGGCAGGCGTGGTCTTGAATCCGGCCACCCCGCTGGCCACGCTGGAGCATGTGCTGCCATTTGTGGACTATGTGCTGTTGATGAGCGTCAACCCCGGTTACGGCGGCCAGCGCTTTATTCCCTACGTCCTGGACAAGGTACGCGCGCTCAAGGCGCGCCGGGATGAACTTGGACTTCCTTTCGCCATCGAGATCGACGGTGGCGTCTCAGTGGATAATGTTGGGATGGTGGCCGCGGCCGGCGTCGACTGGGTCGTCGCCGGATCAAGTGTCTTTGGCGCGGCTGACCCGGCCAAGGCAGTTGCCGATATGCGCCGGGCCGCCCTGGATGCCACGGCCCGCGTAGCATGAAATCGTTTGAGGTGATGCGCTTGAAGACTCTCTCCCGCCAACGCGCGACGGCTGTGCCGGCCGTCGCACTCCTCTGTCTGTTGGGGCTGCTCGGCGGATGCCGCGCCAAGAAGTACGAGAACCCCATCACCAAGGACACCCAGCAGCCTGACAAGGTCCTGTTCGACAAGGCCATCAGGGACATCGAGAGAGGCCGCTACGAAGTCGCTCGCCTCACCCTCAATACCCTGATGAATACCTACGACACCAGCGAGTACCTGGCCAAGGCCAAACTGGCCATCGCCGACTCCTGGATGCGCGAGGGCGGCTCCAACGGCATGGCGCAGGCCGAGGCCGAGTACAAGGACTTCATCCTCTTCTACCCCACCATGGAGGAGTCCGCCGAGGCGCAGATGAAGGTCTGCGACATCCATTTCAAGCAGTTGGAGAAGCCCGACCGCGACTTCACCCACCTGATGCGCGCCGAAGATGAGTGCCGCAACCTCCTCACGCAGTTTCCCAATTCCCGCTTCGCCCCCATGGGCGCCCAGCGCCTGCGCGAGATCCAGGAAGTGATCAGCGAAGCCGAGTTCCGCGTCGGCGCCTTCTATCACCACAAGGGATCCTTCCCCGCCGCCGCCAACCGGTTGCAGGCCATGACGGATCATTATCCGCTGTACAGCGCATCGGACGAGGCCCTCTGGCGGCTCGCCGACAGCTATAGCCACATGGGTGCGCGTTTCCGTCCGAAGAGTGTTGCCTCCTACCAGAAGATCGTTCGCGACTATCCGCTCAGCCCGCTTGTGGATGATGCCAAGAAAAAGCTTCGGGAGTTGGAGGCCGAGATTCCAGAATCCGATCCCGTCGCGTATGCGCGCATGAAGTACGAGCAGGAGAACGTCGTCAAGAAGGGCATGCTGGGCAAGGCCTGGGCCCCCTTCTCCAAGTCGCCCGATGTTCGCCTGGCCGCCAAGTCCGGCCAGCCGACGATGACCGGTCTGAGGCCCACCACCCCGGCCAGTGTGCCGCTGCCGGCCGGCGCGCAGGGTGGCGTCTCCGACGTCACCATCTCCACGCAGACGCCCGGCGGAACCACCGCGCTCGATACCCAACCCGATGCCCGGTTGAATCAGCCCGCAGCGCAGCCGCCGGCTCAGCCTGCCGCCGCCCAGCAGGGCGAGCCGCTTCCCTCCAACCGCCAGGCCCCCCCGCCGCCCAAGAAGGGGAAGGCTCCCAATGAGAAAAAGGTGAAGAAAGAGAAGAAGTAGCCTTTGACAACACCCGTCCGCATTCTCCTCGCCGACGACAGCCCCCACGCCCAGCGCATGGGCGAGCGCATCCTGCGGGAGGAAGGCTACGAGGTGGTTACCGTCACAGACGGCGACACTGCCCTGCTGCGGCTCGCCGACGCCGCGCCCGATCTCGTCCTGGCCGACGTCTTCCTGCCTCAGCGCTCCGGCTATGAGATCTGCCGCTATATCAAGACCAGTCCGGCTCACCGCCACGCCGGTGTCGTCCTGATCGCCGGCCTCCTCGAACCCCTGGACGAGGAGGAGGCCCGCCGCGCCGGCTGCGACGCCATTCTCAAGAAGCCTTTCGAATCCTCGGTGGTGCTTGAAACCATCCGGCCTCTGATCGACAAGGCGCAATTCGCGCGCGGACTCTTCTCCGAGAGCGTGCCCGCGCCGCCCGCGCCGGAAGAGCCTGTTTCCGCCGCGCCCATTCCCGTGTCGCGCCCCGAACTCGATCCCGAGGCCATTCGCGCCGCCGTGACGCTCGCCCTCGACCGCAGCCTGCCGCTGATGGTCGAGGAGATCACCGAGAAAGTCCTCATCGCTCTCGGACACTAGGAAGCCAGATATGCCCGACAATACATTCGACGTCGTTTCCAAGGTCGAACTGCCTGAGGTGGTCACCGCCATCCAGCAGGCCACCAAGGAGATCATCCAGCGTTACGACCTCAAGGACACCCGTAGCACCATCGAGCTGCTCGAGAAAGACCTCAAGATCGTCCTTCAGTCCTCCGGGGACTTTCAGATCAAGGCCGTTCTTGAGATCCTGCAATCGAAACTCGTGAAGCGGCACGTCCCGCTGAAGGCCCTCACTTACGGGCCCATCCAGCCCGCCGCAAGCTCCCGCGTGCGCCAGGAGATCACCCTTCAGAACGGCATCCCCACCGAGAAGGCGCGGGAAATCGTGAAGATGATCAAAGACTCGAAGAAGAAGGTGCAGGCATCGATCCAGGGCGACTTCGTCCGCATCGCCGGCAAGGATCGCGATACGCTCCAGGACGTCATCGCTCTGCTGAAGTCGCACGATTTCGGCATCGACATGCAGTTCACCAACTACCGCAGCAACTGAACGGTCTTCAGCCGTGCCGCGCCGCATCGAGTCCCTCTTCATCGACGGTCCGGCCGGCCGCCTGGAAGCCATCCTCGAAGAGCCCGAAGGTGCTGCGCCCGCCTCGGTGGCCCTGGTCTGCCATCCCCATCCGCTGCACGGCGGCACGATGCACAACAAGGTGGTGCACCGCCTGGCCCGCGGTCTCAGAACCGGGCATTCCCGCGCCGTTACACTGCGCTTCAACTTTCGCGGCGTCAACCTCAGCCATGGTGTCCATGACCACGGCCTTGGCGAGGTGGAGGACGCCCGAGCCGCCACAGCCCTGCTCGTCTCACGCTACCCGCGGTTGCCCCTCACCATCGCAGGCTTCAGCTTCGGCGCGCGCATCGCCGCGGAAGCCTCGAGCGGCGCCACGCGGCTCATCCTGGCGGGATTCCCTACCGTCTACCGCGAATGGGAAGCGCTGTTGCGGTTCACCCTGCCTCGC
>JACRKW010000031.1 GCA_016215215.1 Acidobacteriota bacterium | reverse complement strand
AGGTTGAACGCCTCGGCCCGCAACTGGATGGAGTGCCGCTCGGCGATGCGGAAAGTCTTGTGTACGGCGGTGTCCACTGTAACAATTCCTGGGCCGATCAGAATGTTGCGCCCCAGGTTGCCGAAGTAGCCGGCCGCCGGAAGCGAAAAGGCGCTGGGGTCGAAGTAACGGTCCGGCCCGCCGAGAATCGCCGGCGCCGCCGGAGCCGCAAGGTCGGGGCGCTGGCCCAGGTCGCCTGTCGTGCCGGTGGCCAGCAGCCGCGCCCGGTCGAATCCCGCGCGCGGGTTGAAGGGCGACCCCGTCTGCGCCTGCAGCAATCCGTGGATCTCCCAGCCGCCCAGAATGAACCGGCCGGCGGCCGCCTTGGGGGAAGGGATGGCCCAGGACCAGTTGAAGCCGAAGACTTGCCCGACGTGATAGTCGCTCAGCCCGCGGTTGGAGCGGTAGGAAAACATGTTGGGCATGAAGTCCATGCTGGTGTAGTCGCGGAAGACGTCGCCGGAGGTCTCGTCGATCGTGCGCGCGAACGTGTAGCGCGCCTGGAGCCGGAAGCCGCGCCGCATGCGGTGGTCGAACAGGGCGGTGAACGCGTGGTGAAACAGGTTGAACTGGGTGCGGTCCAGCGATACCCGGTCGAACTTCGGGTTGAGGCGCGCCGCGCCGCTGGGAAAAAATAGGCGGCCGTCGGCCTGCACTTGCGGCCGGGCGGGGTTGACACTGCCGACGAAGCCGGACAGGTGGGTCCCGCGAGAAGCGGCGTAACCGGCCTGGACGGAAGTCGTGGAGGCCAGCCGCCGCTGGACCTGGAACTGCCACTGATAAATGGTGGGCTGGCTGGCGTCCAGGTCCACCGTATCGAAGCTGGGCAGGGCGCCCGTGCTTGTCGCGGCGCTGAGCAGCGCCGGGAACGCCGGCGTGGTGGCCGCCACCCTCTGGTAGTTGGGCGGCCCGAACCCGCGCGATGGGTTGAACAGGGAAGAGCCCAGCATGTCGTAGTACAGCCCGGCTCCAGCGCGCACCACGGTCTTGCCGTCGCCGAACGGGTCCCAGGCAAGACCCGCCCGGGGAGCGAAGTTCGCCTTCGATGGATTGCGGTAAGCCGCGCCGGTGGGCGTAATCACCGCCGTCTCGATCGGCAGTTCGATCGACACGGCGCGGCCCCCTACCTCTCGCAGCGCCGAGTACGGCTCATAGCGGACGCCCAGGCTGACGCTGAACCGCCGCGAAAGGCGAAGTTCGTCCTGCGCGAAGAAGTGATAGGCGTCCTGCCGGTATTGCAGGTCGATGATGGCGCCGGGCAGCACCACCTCGCCGCTGCGGGAGCGCGCCTGCAGGAGGTTGGTCAGCGAGTCGAAGACGTAGGTGCCCACCAGCAGCGTGCCTGTCTGGCGGTCGTAGGTGTGACGGTCGAAACCAGCGCCGGCCTTCAGAGTGTGACTGCCGCGGATGAAGGAGCCCAGCCACGATCCCTGCAGGTTGTGCAGGCTCTGCGACTGCGGCTGGCTCCGCGCCCTCGTGCCGCCCAGTTCCGTCAGCCCGGTCACCTGGATGGTGCCCATCTGCGCGCCGGGGACGCCGGAAGTTCTGAATGGAGTGGGGCGACTGGAGGAACTGCACGTCGGTGTGAGTCGCGTGGTATCGCGAGACGTAAAGGAAGTCCCACAGGCCGAAGGGATCGGTGGTCAGCGATTCGGCGCCGTCGCCGGTGTACCGAGCCGACAGCCGGAACCGGCTGCTGAGGATGGCGTCGGCCTTGCCGCTGCCGTAGTCCTCCCGCGTGGATGTGGGGTTGGCCGTGACGTATTCGGCGCTGCCGTCGCCGTAATCGCGGCCGTTCGGCTGGGGATAGAGTTCGAGGTACGGCTTCACCTGCGGGGCGACGGTGATCTGCGTGGTGGCGCCGTTGGCCGCCGGAATGCGGCCCAGGCGCGCCGCCGGCGTAGGGACGATGGAGGAAGCCGTGCGGGCGCGCGATTCGCGCAGCGCCTCGTAGTTGAGCATGAAGAAGAGCCGGTTCTGCAAGGCCGGGCCGGAAAGCAGCCCGCCGAACTGGTTACGGCGGAACGGCGGGATGGGCGCGTCGAGCGCGTCGAAGAAGTTCTTGGCGTCGAGCGCGCTGTTGCGCAGAAACTCGTAGGCGCTGGCGTGCCATTGATTGCCGCCGGAGCGGGTGATGGCCGCAATCACGCCGCCCGTCGCCCGTCCATATTCGGCGGAGAACGGGCTGGTAATGACGGCGATCTCGGCGATGCCCTCCACGCCGAGCGAGCGGCCCGCAGCGCTGGCCGGGAGCGGCCCGCAGCGCTGGCCGGGGCGTTGTTGGTGGCGTCGTTCACCTGCACGCCGTCCAGGCGGAAGCCGTTCTGCTTCGGCCGCAGCCCGTTGATGGCCACCCGCTGGCCGATGCCGTAGGAAAGCGCTCCGCGCGAAGCGTTGGCCGGCGCAACCACGCCCGGCTGCTGCGTCATGAGGTCCCAGATGTCCCGGCCGTTCAGCGGAAGAGATTGGAGGGTGTCCCGGCGCAGTGTGCCGCCCCAGTCCGCCGCGCTGGCGCTGAGCAATGGGGGGTCGGCTCGAACTTCGATGGTCTCCTGGCTGGCGCCCAGGACGAGGTTGAAGTCGATACGGGCAGAGTAGCCTGCGGAGAGCTCCAGGCCCTCCTGGCGGATGGGCCGGAAGCCCTTCGCCAGGACCTCCAGAGTGTAGGTGCCGGGGGCCAGGCTGGCGATCAGGTAACGCCCTTGGGAGTCGGAGGCGAAAGAGCGCGCGGCCAGCGTGCTGGTCTGGATGGCGCGAAGGGAGGCGTCCGCCACGGGGGCGCCGGACGGATCAAAGATCGTCCCTTCAATGGCCGCAACGGTCTGCGCGGCCAGCGGCAGGATCTGCATGAGGAGCAAGATCAGCGGGCGGATGCCCATGGAAGGCACCTCCTTTCGAGCCAATACAAGGCCGACGTGAGGGTAAATCCCAGAGCGGCGCAGACAATCAGGCCGGCGTACAGGCGCGGCATCGCCAGCGATTGTCCGGCCAGCCAGATCATCACGCCGATGCCGGAGGTCGCGCCGATCATCTCGGCCGCGACCACCATGACCAGCGACATGGCCAGTGAGAGCCGAAGTCCGGTGAAGATCTGGGGCAGGCAGGGCGGCAGGTAGGCGTACCGGAAGAGTTTGAATCCGGAAGCGCCGTAGCCGCGGGCAAGTTCGACGTAGGCAGGCTGAACACGCTGCACGGCGTCCATGCAATGCATGGCCATCAGCGTGAAGCAGGCCAGGATGGCCGGGAAGTTGCGGCTGCTCTCGCCCATGCCTAGCACTGCGATGGCCAGCGGGAGAAGCGCCAGCTTGGGCGTAGCCGTCAGCGCGCCGAGCAAAGGCTGGGCAGGCGTGCGGAGCAGCGCGAATCGGCCTGCCGCCAGGCCGAAGAGGGCTCCGGCCGAGCCGCCGATGGCAAATGCCACGCCGACGCGGTGCAGCGTGGCGCCGAGGTGGAGTTGCAGCTCACCGCTCTGAGCAAGGCGGTAGATCTCAGCCGGCAGGCGCGACGGAGGAACGGCCAGCCAGCGGCTGATCCACCCCAGGTGCGCCGCGATCTCCCACAGGACGAGCAGCGCGGCCACACCGGAGAAACGCGAGAAGAATCCAGTGCGGGCTTCGCCTGGAAACTCCGTTTGGCGGCGCAGTCTGTAGAACGGCTGGCTCACTTGATGGCTCCGCGGTTGAGGTCGGCGATGAGTGTCGAATCGATGAGTTTGCCAGGTTCAATAGCGGTAGCGACATGCTTCCTGCGGGCGGCCCAGTCAAGATAGAGCCTGACGCTTTCCGGATCAACAGCGCCGTCGCTGTCTACTTCGTGCGGACAGACCTGGACCGGCGTATCGGGGTCCGCGCCCTGTTCAAAAGCCCACCGTCGCATGAACACCGGGTTGGTTCCGGCGAAGAACGCCTCGCTGCCGCGCCGGAAGGCGCGCAGAAACCGCAGTCCCGTCTCCCGCTCGGTTGTGAGGAGCCGCCCTCCGAAAGCGGTGAATGAGGTTTGAAGCTTGGGGTAGACGGTGTCCGCGCCGCGCAGATACCCGAAATGGGTCCTGCGCGCCTCGGGGATCTCAGCGAGCGATGGGACGTTTATGACCGCATCCAGATTGCCGGTCAAGAGAGCGGCCACGGACTCCTGCCGCCGGACGGCAACCGCTTTGACGCGGTCGCGCGAAATACATGCCGAGTCCAGCACCGCGTCGAGCGCGAAGTCGGTGAGGCTGCCAGGCGTGGAGTAGGCGATGCGCTTCCCGATCAGCTCGTGGAAGTCCTTCAAACCGCCCGGGAATGCGGAGAGGTTGGAATAGAACTGGCCCCACGCGCCGCAATCGCCACCGAGGTACTTGCGGGAGGCCACCAGCCGGATCGGCGCGCCCTGCGCGGCGGAGTTGACCAGCGCCGGGCTCATGGCGACCATGGCGACGTCGAGTTTGCCGGCAGCCAGGGCAGAGATGTGGAGACCCGTGAAGGAAGTCCGATCCACTTCGATGCGAATTCCTTCCTGCCGGAAGAAGCCCATCTCGTCGGCGAGAAAAAGGGGCGCGACGGAGTGCGCCGATTGTGCGACGCCGACCCGCAGAACGGTTTCGGTCGCCGGTCGCCGGGGCGAGCAGGCGGGCGCGGCGGCGATCAATGCGAGCAAGTGGCGGCGTGTCATCAGACGTTCACCTCGGAGGGCTGGGTTGCGGTACGGCGTCCGGCGCCGTGAAGGCGCAAAGGGTGGACCTTGCCGTTGAGCCCGGCCTCGGGCTCTTCAATCGCGGCGCGAAGGCCGCCGGTGAAACCCCATGTGCGGGCCGACAGCCGGCCTCCGTAGAGTCTCGGTCTGCGACTCACCTTCGAGTTCGGCCAACTGAAAATCGCCGGGCGCGCCACCGAACCGGGCCGGCAGGTCCACCTCGAGCAGCTTCAAAATGTCTATCGCCTCGAGCGTGATGCCCTGGCCGGTCACCTTGCCGTAGGAGAAGATGTCGCGGACCTGGAGGTCGAAGCCGACTCGGGAGAATTCGCAGTCGCAGGTAGCGGGCTCCACCACGGCGCTGTCATCCACTTCAACGTTGATCAGGATGCGGGGCGCGTAGGGCAGGAGATTGGTTCCGAACAGCGCGTTCTGGCCCGGTTCGGACCGCGGCCGGGTGACGAGCATCATAGCGTCCTGCGCCAGGTGGACGCAGTTGCCGGTTGTCATGTGGCGGCACGAATAGCCCATGGTGCCGAATTCAGCGGAATGATACTGCGGGAAGACGCGCGCCCCGGCCGATTCCATCAGCGCCCGTTTGGCGTCGGAGAGCGGCTCGCCGGAGACGGAAAACTGCGTGCCGGCGATGTCGAGGCCGCTCTCAAGCGCCCTGGCGGCTATCCGCGTCGCGGGGCTCGCCGTGGCGCGGAGGATGGCGGGCATTCCCTGCCGCTTGAACTCCGCCAGGCACGCGGCCACGGGGGTGAAGTCGTTGGCGGGAAGGAACTCGGGATAGGGTACGCGGCCGCCAAGGCCACGGGACTGGGCGACCATAAAGCGGGTGGCCGCCGTGTAGTGCCACGCACGGGATTCGCCGGCTCCGAGTGCGAACCACCTGTGCACGGGCGAGCCGAGGCGGTCCCAGGAGATGGTAAAGCGGAGAGGCCAGGCCGACGGCAGTACGGATGTGACCATCACGCGTGGGCGGCCGAGTAGCCCGTGCTCGCGGATACTCAGGTGCTCGTAACCCTCGCGGTGCAGGAAGATTTTCCGTGAGAGAGATGAAGTAAGCCGCGAACCGGTGCTCCCGCTGCTGGAATGCTCGACGAGTCCCCTACCCCATGGGTTGGCAATGTCGGATGCCGACCACGGAATCTCCCGTCCCGACCGGATTACGGGTTCACGGCCCCTGAATTCTGCGTGCCGGACATAGACCCCCGCTTCGAGCAGGGAGTCGAGGGCGGCCCGGAGACCGTGCCGCGTCACCGAGTTTTCCAGGTCGGCGTAGGTGCAACCGGCCATGTCGAATAGTTTCCGGTACAGGTTTTCCGGCTGCCTGAGAGCGTGGTTCGCCAGCTTGAGGAAGCGTCGTTCCCGGCAGCGCATCTGTTCGCGGATCAGCGCCGCGGGGTCCGGCTGGCGGGGCGAGAGTTGATATCCGGCGAGCCCCAGCGCCATGCGGGCGTAGTAGCGCGCGGCGTGCAACGCGGAATCCTCACCGGGCATGGGCAGGCTCCCATCTCATCCCGAGGCCGGCGTGGATGCCGCGCTTGATGTCGATGAACTCCGGCGTCATGGTGAGCTCGAAGGGGCGCGGGTAGCCAAAGGGGATGCGATGCTCGGAGTGGACCCGGCCGGGAGAACCTTCGAGCACGATGACGCGCTGGGCCAGCAGGATGGCCTCGTCGATGTCGTGGGTAACGAATACGACGGGTACGCGGGTGGCGGTCCAGAGTTCCAGCAGTTCTTGCTGCAGCGTGGTGCGGGTCTGGGCGTCAACGGCGCCGAAGGGCTCGTCCATCAGCAGCATGGAGGGATCGCTGAGGAACGCCCGGATCACGGCCACACGCTGTCTCGTACCGGTGGAGAGTTCGGCCGGCCAGGCGGATTCGCGGCCGGCGAGACCCATGCGCTGGAAAAGCGGCAGCGCGCGTGCCGCGGCATCGGCGGCGGTCACGCCAGCCATTCGCAATCCGAAAGTGGCGTTGTCGAGCGTGTTCAGCCACGGGAAGAGGTTGTGTTCCTGGAACACGGTCCGAATGCAGCCGCCAGGTCCCGGCAGGGCGCCCGACAGTTCGAGCCAGCCGGATGTTGGTCGAACGAGGCCGGCGATCAGCCGCAATAGCGTGGTCTTGCCGCTGCCGCTGGGACCGGCGATGGCGACGAATTCGGAGGGGCCTGTTTCCAGGCTGATGCCGCCGAGTGCTCGCACGGCTCCGCCTGCCGTCTGAAAGGTAACCGAGACGTCCTCACACCGAATCGTGACCACCAGTTCTCCTCCGGCAAAACCAAGTGATCCCCGTAACTTGCTACCAGTGTAACCCGTTGGCCGGGATGATCAATCAGGAATAATCACGGCGGATTGGTAGGGTATGGTCCCGTCCTGGGGTATTGTGCAGGAATGAGGGTTTACTTCGGCTTTACCGTGGCGGGCGACCGGGGCGCGTTGGAGACGGCTCGTAGAATGGTGGAATCCCTGGAGTCCTTGGGCCACGAAGTGCTCACCCGGCACCTGGTGGACGACAACGCACGCGAGGCGGACCGGTTGCTGGCCCCGCGCGAGGTATACGAGCGGGACATGCGCTGGCTGAACGAATGCGAAGTATTCGCCGGAGAGGTAAGCGGATCGTCCTTCGGCATCGGGTACGAGGCGGGTTACGTGCTCGGGGCGACGCAGAAGAAGGTTTTTCTGTTCTACCGGAAAGAGGCGGAAGCCCGGATTTCATTGCTGATCACGGGAAATAGCCATCCGAACTGCAAGCTGGTTTCCTACGCTACGGGCGATGAAGCCGTGGCGGCGCTGGTCAGCGTTTTTGAAACCAGAAACGATGGACCGGCGTGGGCATCGGAGATTTCGCGCCCCTGACGCTCTTCCAGATGATCTCGTTCAAGGCGAACATCGGCGCCTGATCGATCTCGTCCAGGTTCATTTCCATGCTCTTCTTCGCGCCCCAGGCGAGCGCCGTGTTCTTCTCATTGACGTCGATCTTCGGAGCTATGGCGGTATAGGGCGCCAGATCGGTGGTGATGCCGAAGCTGGCGTACATGGGCGGGGCGGCGGCATCGTATTGAGTCATGGGCGGCAGGCCCAGGAGCAATTCGATGGTGCGCAGCATAGAGGACGTGGTGTAGAGCGTGGAGTCGACGATGTTGCGTTTGGTGTAAGGCGAGATCACAAGGCCGACGGTGCGGCGGGCGTCGACGTGGTCGGGGCCGTTCTGGGCGTCGTCCTCGATCATGAAGATGGCGGTTTGGGGCCAGTAGCGCGACTTGCTGACGCGCTCCACCAGCATGCCCACGGCATGGTCTGCGTTGGCGACCATGGCGCGCGGGGTGAAGCCGCCTGGGCGCGTTCCTGCGGTGTGATCTTCCGGCAGGCTCATGACAATGAAGTTCGGCAAGCGCTTGTTGGGGTCGCCCGAGTCGAAGTTGCGCTCGTACTCGTCGAACTCTGCGACGAAAGCACGCACGTTATCGGTGTCGCGCATGTTGGGGAGCTTGAACTTCGGGGCGACGTGGCCCACCAGACCGCCGACACCGGGCGACGCCTCCATAGTGGTGCCGTCGCTAGAGCGAGAAGCGTATTCGCCATAGCTGCGGTAGGTGAGTCCGGCTCGGGCCGCGAGGTCCCACAGGTGGCCGCCTGAGGGGACGTAGGCCGCGGCGCGGGTGGTCTGGCTGATGCCACCATACTGCGCCGGCCACATCTTCTCGTTGTAGTCGGTGGCGTAGGCGGAGTTGGACCAGGAATGGCCGTCGACGGAGACCTCCCCGTCGCAGTACAGGTTGTCCAGGAGGACCCACTGGTTGGCGATGGCGTGGTGATTCGGCGTGATCTTCTCGCCGAAGATGGCCAGGCGCGGATCGCCATTGCCTTTGGCCACGTCGCCGAGCACCTGGTCATATGTGCGGTTTTCCTTGATGACGTAGATGACGTGCTTGATCGGGCTGCCGGCGGCGGTGTCGTTGGGAACGATGGACGGCTGCTTGGAGGGCGCGGCACGGATGAGCAGGTCGTCGCGGTACGGCACGTTGTCGAAGACCTGGGCCGTCCAGGCCTTAATGCGGGTGCGGAGATCCTTGACGGAGAGGATATTCACGGTGCCGCGCTGGATGTCGCGCACGGTCTGCGTGTTGGGGCCGGGGGGCGCCAGCGGGCTGGTGGGGCCGAGCGGGTTGGCGTGCGGCGTGAGTCCCTTCGAGTTGCCGATGTAGAGCACGCCGCGCGGCGTCAGGTGGAGAGCTGAGGGGTACCACCCGGAAGGGATGAAGCCCAGCACATGGGAGTTGCCCGGCGTGGCCACGTTCACCACGGCCACGCAGTTGTTGTCGGCGTTGGCGACAAAGAGCATGTGATTGGCGCGGTCCAGCGCCAGAGCGTTAGGCGTGGAGCCGGACGGCGCCTTGGGAGTGAGGGCCACGTTGATGGTCTCGATGGCGCGCCGTTGCAGCGTGTCGACAACGGTGACGGTGTTCTGATTGCCGTTGGAGACATAGAGCCGGCCGCCGCCGTCGAGTTCCAGGTCGTTCGGATTGATGCCGACCGGGATGTTGGCGGTCAGCCTGTTGGAGGCCGTGTCGATGACGGAGACCGACTGGCTGGACCAGTTGCTGACGTAGAGCGTGCCGCCGTCGGCTGTGATGGCGAGATCGTACGGGCTGGCTCCCACGCTGATGCGGGCGGTAACCTTGCCGGTGGCGGCGTCGATGACGGCGACGTGACCGCCAAGAGGATCGTTGCCCCGGTTGGCGGCGTAAAGGATGTTCCGCTTGGGGTGGTGCGCCAGCCCGGTCCAGTAGGTTTGACCGGCGGGGAGTGAGTCTTTCCACTCCGCGACAGGCTTGTCGCTGAGACGGCCGCCGTCATAGGAAAAGACGTAGATGGGCGCCACGGCTAGCCCGTTGCGGGCATGGTTGGCATTGCCGCCGGAGACGTACAGGCGCGAGCCATCGAGTGACCAGGCCAGTCCCAGCCAGGCGCTCTTCAGCCGAATGCGCTGGACGGCGTCTTCCTTGGCGGTGTCGATGACAAGCAGCCCGTGAGGATTAAATCCTCCGTGTTGCGCCACCACCACCTTGCCGTCGGGCGAGGGCTGCAGATTGAGAATGAGGTCTTCGGTATGAATCGCCTTCCCGGCCGGCGTGATCTTCCAGCCGTTGGGGAGCGCGAAGCCTCCGTTGGGGAGCGGGTGTGGCGGCTGAGCGGCGAGCGCCAGTGCCAGAAAGAGGGCGGCGATCAGGCGGGTCATGGCTACCAGGGTATACGCGTCCGGGCTGGTATGCTGCTGGAGTGGGACAACGGCGATGCCGGACCGGGCTGGAACGGCTGGTTCAAGATGACGCGCGGCGGTACAAGGGCTGCCGCGCAGGACTGATGGCCAATCCGGCGTCGGTGGACGCCGAGTTGAGGCACGCATCGGACTTGCTCGCCGCGTGCCCGGAATTGCGGCTGGCGGCGTTGTTCGGGCCGCAGCATGGGGCCAGGGCCGACCGGCAGGACAACATGATCGAATCGCCGGACGAGTTCGATCCGCGGCTGCGGATTCCCGTCTACAGCCTCTACGGCGAGCATCGGGAACCGACCGCCGCAATGCTGGACGGTGTGGACGTGCTGTTCTGCGACCTGCCCGACGTTGGAACGCGGGCCTACACGTTCGTCTGGACGATGACACTGGCCATGCAGGCCTGCGCGGAGCACGGCAAACGCTTCGTCGTGCTGGACCGGCCGAATCCGATCGGAGGAGTGGAGGTGGAGGGCAATGTGCTGGAACCCGCCTTCCGGTCCTTCGTCGGCCTGCACGCGATCCCGATGCGCCACGGCATGACGCTAGGCGAATTGGCGACACTGATCAATGAAGAGTACGGCGCCGGGGCCGATCTTGAAGTGGTGGAACTGGAGGGATGGGGGCGGGAAGGGTGGATGGAGGAGTCCGGGTTGCCATGGGTGATGCCCTCGCCCAACATGCCGACGGTGGAAACGGCGGCAGTCTACCCGGGCATGGTGCTGGTGGAGGGCACGAACCTGTCCGAAGGCCGCGGGACGACGCGGCCATTCGAGATCGTGGGCGCACCCTTCCTGGACGGCTGCGAAATGGAGCGCTATCTGAATGCGCTGGGCCTGGAGGGCGTGAAGTTCAGGCCGGCGTGGTTCCGGCCGGCGTTCGACAAGTGGCAGGGCGAGCTCTGCGGCGGAGTGCAGGTGCACGTGACGGATCGCTCGCGGTTCAAGCCGTACCGCACCGGGCTGGCTGTATTGCAGGCTGCGATGGAGTTGGGGGGAAATTCGTTCGCCTGGCGGCAGCCGCCGTTCGAATACGAGTTCGACAAGCTGCCGCTGGACATTCTGGCGGGCACGGACCGAATCCGGCTGGGTCTGAACAAGGGAGAGAGCCTGGAGGAGATGGAGGCTGGCTGGGCGGCCAGGCTGGCGGAGTTCCTGCGCCAGAGGTCGAAGTACTTACGGTACTGACGGTCGGCTACTTCGGACGCCAGGTGGTGAGCAGGCGGGCCAAGGTTCTGCCGGAGGTGGAGAGGCGATGGAGAAGGCGGCCGGGGCCATCCGGGCAGGCGGCGATCTGGACGGTGTCGCCGAGCAGCGCCTCAGCGAGGTACTCGATGTGGAGCTCGGCCGGAGTGTGGGCGGCTACGAACTCCGCGCTCAATGCGTTCCAGGCCCAAGAGACGTAGGAGACGTTGTTAGCGTGGTTGTTCTCATCGAGGTCGCCGATGTGAACCTTGTGGGCGCCAGTGAAGAGGGCGGTCTCGGTTGGCTCGGGTATGGAGAGCGGGTCGATGGCAGTGTCGCGGGCTGGGAAGTCGAGTTGCAGCAGTTCGGCCGGAAGCCGCGCGGGGCGGCGGGAGACACGATCGAGGATCAGCCAGACGGAGCAGGCTTCCACGAGGAGGACGTCCTCCACGGTGCGAATCTCAAACTCGCGGCGCGCGCGCACGCCCGCGGTGCGGCGCGACGGCCAGGATAGGACGTCGACCATCTGGCCGGGCTCAGGCGGTTGGTGAACCCGCAGAGCGAGTCGAGAGAGGATCCAGGCGCGGGAAGAGGCGTGGAGGTCGGCCACGCCGAGGCCGAGTTCCGTGGCGTGACTTCGGGCGGCCTCCTGGAATACATCGCAGATGGCCGGCAGCGTCGCCGAAATAGGCGCGGGACGCGCGGCGCGCCAGATAACGCTCATGGGATCTAGCCGAGACGCGCGCGGACTTTGTCGCTGAGCAGCTTGCCGTCGATACGCTTGCCGGCGAGCTTGGTCTTGGCGGCGTTCATCACCAAGCCCATCTGCTTGGCCGACGTGATGCCGGTCTCCGCCATGGCGGCGGCGATGGCCGCCTCCATCTCCGCCTCGGAAGCGGAAGCGGGCATGTAGCCCTCGATGAGCTTCAGCTCGGCCTCTTCCTTGGCGGCCTGATCTTCCCGGCCGGCTTTGCGGAACATGTCGGCTGCCTCGCGGCGTTGCTTGATCAAGGAGTTCAGGATTTTCATTTCGGCCGCTTCGTCAAGATCCTTCATGGAGTCGACCTTCTCTTTCATGAGGGCCGTCTTCACCATGCGGATCGTGCTCAAGCGCGCCTCTTCGCGGGCCTTCATGGCCGCGGTCATGTCTTTCTGAAGCTGATCGAGGAGAGCCATCTCTTGATATCCTGGTGGGGGACTACTCGGTTCATCTTCCCATACCCATGCATATCAAAAAACAGCGACTCCTGACGCCAGGCCCGACGCCTCTCCTGCCGCGTGCACTGCACGCCATGATGGCGTCTGACATTCATCATAGGACCCAGGACTTCATCAAGCTGTACCCCGTCGTGCTGCGCGATTTGAAGGAAGTATATGGAACCCAGAACGACGTTCTGATCCTCGTTTCCTCCGGTACGGGCGCCCTGGAGGCGTCGGTCTCCAACTTCTTCAGCGAAGGCGACAAGGTGGTGGTGTGCTCCGCCGGGAAGTTCGGCGAGCGATGGGTGGAATTGTCCAAGGCCTTCCGCTTGAACGCGGTGGTACTGACGGCTGAATACGGCGACGTGGTGGCGCCGGAGCGGGTGGTGCAGGCGCTCCAGGAGAATCCGGACGCCAAGGGCGTCTTCTTCCAGGCGTCCGAGACCTCCACCGGCGCCGCGCACAACGTGCAGGCGATCGCAGAGATCGTCAAGAAGACCGGCGCGCTATGCATTGTCGACGCCATCACCGGACTCGGCACCATGCCCCTGGACATCGACGGCTGGGGCCTGGACATCGTGGTCGGCGGTTCGCAGAAGGCGTTCATGATCCCGCCCGGGCTGGCCTTCGTCAGCGTCAGCGCCAAGGCGTGGGAGATGAACGCTTCAGCGAAGCTGCCGCGGCTGTATTTTGACCTCAAGAAGGAAAAGAAGATGGCGGACAAAGGCGAAAGCGCCTGGACGCCGAACGTGAGCCATATTCTGGCGCTGGCCGAGGCCTTGAAGTACATCAAGGAGATCGGCATGGACAACCTGGTGAAGAACGCCATGCTGCTGGCCCACGCCACACGTGAGGCGGCCAAGGCGCTCGGCCTGGAACTGTTTGCGCCGGGCTCGCCTTCCTCGTCGGTGACGGCGATCAAAGCGCCGGCCGGGATGGATTCAGGCGAGATCGTGAAGGGTTTCAGGAACCAGTTCGGATCGGTCATCGCCAACGGCCAGGGGACGATGAAAGGCCAGATCTTCCGGATCGCGCATCTGGGCTATTTCGACTTTCCGGACCTGTTTGCGATGGTGGCTGAGCTGGAGCTCATCCTCCATTCCAAGGGCATCCCGGTGGAGTTCGGCAAGGGCGTCGCGGCGGTGCAGAAAGTGTACGCCGAAGCGGTAGCGGGGAAGCAGTAATGAAGATCCTCGTAGCCGAACCCATGTCGCCGGCAGCGATAGCGCTGCTGCAGAAACAAGCCGGTTGGGACGTTGTAGTCTCCAACCCGAAGGAGTACGAGCCGCACCTGGCGGACTGCGACGCGCTGCTGGTGCGCAGCGCCGTCAAGGTAAAGGCCGATACGCTCGCCCGGGCGCCGAAATTGCGCGTCATCGGCCGCGCTGGAGTAGGCGTGGACAACGTGGATCTTCCCGCGGCGACCGCCGCCGGTGTGCTGGTGATGAACACTCCCGGCGGCAATGCAGTGTCGGTCGCGGAGCATACGCTGGCGCTGATGTTGGGCCTGGCCCGCATGATCCCGGAAGCATCCGCTTCAACTCTCTCCGGCAAGTGGGAGAAGAAGAAGTTCCTCGGCAACGAACTGCGCGGCAAGACGCTGGGTGTGGTCGGCCTGGGCAACATCGGACAGGAGGTGGTGCGGCGGGCGCTGGGATTCGAGATGCGCATCATCGCTTCGGACCCCTACGTCAATCCGCAGACAGCCGCCGACCTGGGGGTCGAGCTCATGAGCCTGGAGTCGGTGATGTCGGAGAGCGACTACATCAGCCTCCATGTGGCCATGACCCCGGAGACGAAGGGCATGATCAACGCCGCCTCCATCGCGAAGATGAAGGACGGCGTGCGCATCATCAACTGCGCCCGCGGCGAACTGATCGACCAGGACGCCCTGATTGCCGCACTTCAATCTCAGAAGGTGGCCGGCGTGGGACTCGACGTGTTCACGCCGGAACCGCTGCCGGAAGGCCACGAGCTTTTGAAGTGCCCGCACGTAATCGCCACTCCGCACATCGCGGGTTCCACCGAGGAGGCCCAGGAGATCGTCGGCATCCGGATTGTCGAGCAACTGGTCGAGTACTTGAAGAACGGTGTGGCCATCAACGCCGTCAACATGCCGGCGGTCTCGCCGGAGCAATACAAGGCGATCGGGCCTTACATCTCGCTGGCCGAGCGGTTGGGGAAGTTCGCCGCCTATGTGGCGGCCGGGAACCTCCAAGGCGTGAAGGTGACCTACCGCGGCAAGATTGCGGAAATGAACACGAACCTGTTGCGGAACTCCGCCCTGGCGGGAGCGCTCAGCAGGGGGTTGTCCAACCGGGTCAACCTGGTGAATTCGATGCAGTTGGCCGCGCAGCGGAGCCTTTCAGTGAGCGAGGCGCACTTGCCGCGCGGCGGCACGACGGATTCCATTCAGGTGGAGATCCAGACCGACAAGGGCGTGACGCAGGTGACCGGCGGAGTGGTGATGGACAAGCCCCGGTTGCTGTCGGTGGATGGCATCCCGGCTGAGATCGCGCTTTCCGGGCGGCTGATCTACATGCGCAACATCGACGTGCCCGGGGTGATCGGGCATGTCGGTACCGTGTTGGGCCGCAACAAGATCAATATCGCCAACTTCTCGCTTGGGCGGCAGGACGCCCCGGTGGGAGGAGAACCGCTGGGCGCCGTGGCGCTGGTGGAGGTGGACTCCGAGGTGCCAGAGCCGGTTTTGACCGAGCTGAAATCCCATCCGGCGGTGAAACTCGCCGTCGTGGTGGAGCCCGGAGAGTGATCTCCGGGCCGTCAGGTGAAAAAAGTACGCCAGCTCGCGTTGCCGCTCAATGGGACGCGTGATAACATATAGGTGCCCCATGGACTGCGCTTCCTTTCGAATCAGTCCCAATCCCCGACGGAGCTAACTTCCCAACTCGATGAGTGCGACCGTTTTTCTCGGTAACCTTCCGGTGTGGGTCACTGCCGACGACATCAAGGCGTGGCTTGTATCGGACAACCTGGTGGCCGATTCCGTGAAGGTCATCCGTAATCCGGAGACCCAGGAATCCAAAGGCTTTGCGTTCATTGAAGCGCCGAACGACGAAGAGATGAATCTGATCATCCGGCGCTTTGACCGCGCACCTCTGGAAGACCGCCTGCTGCGGGCCAACCCCGCTCAACCCCCTCGTCCCAAGGGCGCAGTGCGGCCGATGCCGACAGGCATGGCCGGCGCGACCGGGGCCGCGATGGGCGCTGCGCCTCCGATGGGCGATCGAAATCGCCGCGGCGGCAAAAAGCACCGCAAGACAGCCGGCGGACCGCAGAGCGCCTTCGCTGAGGAACTGGCCAAGGCTCTGTAACAAGCCGGCCACGTCCCGGCTTCAGCCGGCACAGTTTGAACTGACTGACGGCGTCCCAGCCCGGCTGGGACGCCATTTCCATCTGCAAAGTCGAGATTCCTCCCCGGTCTCAGGTGTTATACTCGATGCGCGATGGAGTGGACGATCAGAAGTCCGCTTCACCTAGAGTGTGGAATGGATTAACGAGGTGTAACCAGTGAACGATCTGTTGCTGATCAGGGCATTCTTTGTGCTCATCCTGACAGCCGCAGCCTGGTTCCAGCAGCCGTTCGGGCTGGCACCGCCGATAGCCGCCGGAGTGGGAGTAGTTCTCGGCATCCTCATTGTTTTCTTCGAGGTGCGGCTGAAGCAGGTGAGCCTGAAGCGGTTGATCGGAGCTGCTGCAGGGTCAGTCTTGGGCATTCTTGGTGCGTTCTTAATCTCCCTGGTGATTGCCCGGGCCATGCCCGGACCGCAGGGAACCGTGTCGTTTCTGCAATTGGCTATCCTCTTGTTCATGACCTACGGCGGCCTCATCGTGGGGGCCACCAAGGGGGACATGCTCAACCTTTCCGCCCTCGGCGGGCTGTTTGGGGGCGAGAAGGCGACCAAGCAATCATTCAAGATACTGGACACCAGTGTCATTATTGATGGGCGCATCGCCGACATCGCGGAAACCGGGTTCCTGGATGGGACACTGGTGGTGCCGCAATTCGTGCTCCGTGAGCTTCAACTGGTGGCCGATTCGGCCGATTCGATGAAGCGCAACCGGGGCCGCAGGGGGCTGGATGTGCTCCAGCGAGTGCAGAAGATGGCAAACCTCAATGTTCAGTTGCTGGAGGATGATTTCCCGCACATCAGGGAAGTGGACCTGAAGCTGATTGAGCTGGCCAAGGTCTACGACTGCAAGGTGATCACCAACGACTTCAACCTGAACAAAGTGGCGCAGTTGCACGGCGTGGAGGTGCTGAACATCAACGAGTTGGCCAACGCACTGAAGCCGATCGTGCTGCCGGGCGAGATTATGCGCGTCTTCATTTTGAAGGAAGGCAAAGAGTACAACCAGGGAGTCGCCTACCTGGACGACGGCACCATGGTGGTGGTGGACAACGCCAAGAAACTGATCTCGAAGACGATAGACATCGCGGTCACCAGCGTCCTGCAGACGCAGGCGGGCAAGATGATCTTTGGCCGCTTTGACGATCGGGTGCATCACGTTTACGACAAGCCGCAGGGCGCAGAGCGGCCCAGGCAGGAACTGGGGCAGGATAAGCCTTCGGCGCCACCGCCGCACTAGACCGCAGACGGACTACAGGAACGCACCACCGGAAGACGCATACGATGAAAGTCTCTGTCATTCTCCCAGCCGCCGGGCTGGGCACGCGCATGAAGGGCGCGGCCGAACACGGCGGCGGCGGCCGCAAGCAGTTCATGGAACTGGAGGGCTCGCCGATCTTCTTGCACACGGTGAGGAAGTTCACCGCCTGCCCTCTGGTAAACGAAGTGGTGGTCGCAGTGAGGGGTGAGGACCTTCCGCGGGTGCAGGAGGTTCTGGCCGGCGCGACGTTCTCCAAAGCTGTACGCTGCGTGGAGGGCGGCGAGACGCGCCAGCACTCGGTGGAGAACGCGCTAGCGTCACTGGCGCCTGACGTGGACGTGGTGGCGGTGCACGACGCAGTGCGGCCGTTCGTCGATGCCGCGACGATCGTGCAGGTGATTGAGCAGGCGGCTGCTACTGGTGCGGCGATAGTCGGGATTGTGCCCGTCGACACAGTCAAGCAGGTGCAGCGCCACGCAGTGCGGGGGACGCTGAACCGGGACCGGCTAGTGCTCGCGCAGACGCCGCAGGTGTTCCAGGCAGACATCCTGAAGCGGGCGTTTGCCAAGGCGCGGGAAGACGGATTCACAGGCACGGATGAGTCCAGCCTTGTGGAACGGCTGGAACAGGTTGACGTGGTGGTGGTGCCGGGAAGCGACCGCAACATCAAGATCACGCGGCCTTCCGACCTGGAGTTGGCGCGGCTGTTTCTGGCCGAGGAAAACCTGAGGGCCCGGAGTTGATGGACATTCGCACAGGGCTCGGCTGGGACAATCACCGCATTGCGGCGGGACGGCCGCTGGTTCTGGGTGGGGTCGCCATTCCATGCGAGTTCGGCCTGGACGGACATTCCGACGCCGACGTGCTGGCCCACGCCGTCACCGATGCGCTGCTGGGCGCGTTGGCCGAGGGCGATATCGGGATGCACTTTCCCGACACCGATCCGCGTTGGAAGGGCTGCGACTCGATGGTCTTCCTGCGCCACGCGGTGTCGCTGGTGCGCGAACGGGGCTACCAGATCAGCAACGTGGACTCCACAGTGATTCTGCAGCGGCCGAAGCTGAAGGATTTCCGGCTGGCGATCCGCGAGAACCTCGCCGGTGCGCTGGGAATTGCGCTGGACCGGGTGTCGGTGAAGTTCAAGACGGCGGAGCAGGT
>JACRKW010000224.1 GCA_016215215.1 Acidobacteriota bacterium | reverse complement strand
TCTTCACTTGGCTCGCCTTTAGCTCGCCGTTGATGATCTTCTCAACCTGCTGCGCAAAGCGTTCGGTAGGAACCAGCACCTTGTCAGCTGCTTGCATCTTCTGAAGTACATCGGGTGGTAGCGGATAGCGGCCTTTGGTCGGAAGGGCCTGTAGGCCGGCATCGCGCTCATTCAGGAGGCGCTGAATCTGTGTCCCCTGTTGGAGGTTGCCGAGCGCGAAGATCCCGTGGAATGCCTCATGCCCGAAAGTCTCAGCGAGGCGTGAAATGAAACCGTTCTTCCCGAGCAGTCCTTCGTACTGCATGAACGAAGGATCGAAATCCCCTCTGGTCGTTGAGTTGATGCCCTTGAATGTCTTGAAGTTCAGGGCAACCTTCGCCTCGCAGAAGTCGTCAGGGCCATTGAACTCTGTGATCGTGAACTGGCCCGCCGTGCCCGGACCGAGATTCTCGTTCGCAATGACGAACGTCCGGGAATCACTGTCCAGACGCGCATAGGCCTCGTGAAGCTTGGCGTTAACGTAGTTGCCGTTCGCGTCCTTCTGATTCGCAAGCGCCTGAATCTGCGCCCACTTCTTCCCGTCCTCATCGCTCTGTTGACTGAGATCAATGATCATGCCAGTCGGATCCACGTACTTCAGCGGATTGGTCCTGGCGTAGGCGTACAGATTGAGTTGCTGGGGATCAGCTACGCGGCCAGGTGTGACTGTGATTGGATCGGGCGATGTGAACCTGCCCTGCGCCCCCGAGTAGTACCTTGCCCCAAAGTAATCCAGCCCCGTCTCCCCATCCCGTTCCTTGCCGGTGATACCAAGACTGGTCGAAACGTGCATCACCGCGACCCCGTCACAGCCCTACGCCCTAGCCATAGGTGTAGAATGGCGGCGCATACGGAGACGGGCAATCCGACGTAAGCATAAAACTCCAGGAACTTCCATTCCGAGAAGAATATCCCCTGCACTCGAGTCCCTGGAATCTCCAAGAAGAGGCCTGGCCCACTGAACACCATCACCAGAGCGAACAGAAGTGACAGACTTGTCCCGACGAGAACCGCTGCTGCAGCCAACTGGCTACCGAACCGTCGCTTCATTCTACTGGTGAGCATCGGAGACACCACTGCAACTAGTAGGGCGACGATCGCAGCTAGCAGAATGTAAGAAAGGAGCGTACGCTGCCAAGCGAAATGGAAATTGCCCTGGTAGACCCCCCAAGGGAAGATGAATAGCAACAGTCCGAGAGTGATGGCAAAGCAAATCGTGAGTGCCGGCATAGCTACTCGCATGGGACACCTCACTTCTTCAGTTTCGGTTCCACCACTTTGTCCCATGTCGCCAGTCTCTCCCAGAGATCCCCAGGCGAAGTCGCGGTCCCTGTCGCGTCCAGGTTCTCCACTTGGGGCATCCGGATTTGACGGTCAGCGTCACCCAAGCCATAGATTCCTCCTCCTGAAGTCTGGACCTGGTCGTTTCTGGAGAAACTGTTTAAGAAACCGCCGATCTTCGTACAATCTGGACGGTAGTCGCCTCTGATCGGTGTTCCAAGGGTGACAAGATTGTCGATTTTATGGTCGAGACCGCCCTTGGTCGCTTCAAACACGGCATTCCCACCGTGGCTGTGCGCAATGATGTTCAGCTTCTCACCGTCGGCGAACGTGTGCTGCTTGACCAGTTCGACGATCATCTTCGCTGCTGCCGAACGTGCCGCCTTGTCGTTCTTCATCCCACTGTTGGGCAGAACGATCGCTTTCTCCCCAAACGACTTCTCCACGCGCTTTCGGAACTCTGAATCTTCCCATTCCGAGTGTTTGTTCCATGTTCCTGGAACGATGATAGTAAGGTGCCCATCAGGATCAGTCTTCGACAGCGGGTTGTTGTGGGCATAGGCGTACTGATTCCAATTCTGGGGATTGCTCAGGATTGCAGTGAACTTCTTCGGCGCAAGCTCCTGGAGCGCGGGTATGTTCAGTGGATCGGTCGAGGTGAACCGACCCTGGGCACCTGAGAAGTAACGTCCCGGCGAGAACCAATCCAGCCCCGTCTCCCCATCTCTTTCCTTGCCGGTGAACTGTTCCGACGGTGCGTCGAACGCGCAGGGTGGGTGAATCGTAAACATAGGCGCCCTCAAACCCCGTGCAACAAATTGAAGCGCAATGGCTTGGTCTCCTTGATGGAGCGCCGAACCGAAACGGTGCCGACGACCGACCGAAACCCATTGAGAGTCACCTTGATCGTGTATTCCCCGTCAGGAACTCGACCGAAGCGGAAGCGCCCTTGGCGGTTGGTCAACGTGCGTTTGATCTTCCCGGTTGCCCCAGGACCACGGATCTCGACCAGTACGCCTTCAAGCGGCTTCCTGAGCACTTCCGAGTGCACGCTCCCTCCAACGCTGCGGATCGTGGGTGTTTCTCCCAACCGCTCAATGATGTGTCCCGTCGGCGGTTTCGTGAAGCCTCTCAGCTCGCCGGTCTCAAACCGACCCTGAGCTAGGGCACCATGTGATGCGGCCAGCAAGAGCACAGACAGTATCCTGGGCCGCATGGATTTCTCCCGCCACGGCTTGGGATCCCTGATCAAGACGTCGCCAGCACGACAGGTCACCTGACGATTCGGCCTCTGGCTTCGCAGGTTGATCTCTCGTTGAACGCCGTCATAGCCAGACTGCTGCGCCGCGTTCAAGCCGCCAATCCTGGCCCCTGTCACGTTCCCATTGTTCGATACGCACGGGTTCCCGTCAAACACGCTCCCCACGCATTGCCTGGAAGGGGTCCCCGGAGCGGTGGCCGGACCCGGCGGTGCGGTACATTCTTCAATGGGATGACCCAAGCGGAAGGCGGCAGAGGGACGGCGCGGGCGGAGGAACTGGGCAAGCGGGTATCGCTGGTCAGCATGGCCGTCAGCGGAGCCCTGGCCGTGGCCAAACTGATCATCGGCTGGATGGCCGGCTCCACGTCGGTGATTGCGGATGGCGTGGAAAGCGCCGGCGACGTCGCCGCCTCGGGCTTCATCTACCTGGGCCTGCGCGTGGCCTCCCGGCCTCCGGACGAGAATCACCCCTATGGGCACGGCCGGTTTGAGACGCTGACGGGCCTCGGCGTGGGCATGGGCCTGTCGATGGTCGGCTGTCTCATCACGTGGCGTTCGATGGCCAACATCGGCGCGGTGCACTCCCCTCCGGCCGCCTACGCCATCTGGCCGCTGATTGCGTCCGTCATTCTCAAGAGCGTCCTTTCCGCGTATAAGTTCAAGGCGGGCAGGAGAATCCGCAGCTCGGCCCTGGTTGCCGACGCCTGGAACGACACCGTGGACATCCTCTCCGGCTCGGTCGCATTGGCCGCGGTGGGCTTGACGCTTTACGACCCGGCCCGTTTCCTTGCCGCGGATCACTACGGCGGCGCTGCCGTGGGGCTCATCGTCATCGTGCTGGGCTTCCAGGTGGTCAGGGAGACCACGCTCACCCTGATGGACACCATGCCGGACGAGCAGACCATGGACGCGATCCGCGAAACAGCCCTCAGCGTGCCCGGCGCGCTGGACGTGGAGAAGTGCTTCGCCCGCAAGACAGGCCTTCGTTACCACGTCGACCTGCATCTGGAGGTCGACCCGGATCTGCCCGTCCGGCTGGGTCACTCCATCGCCGAGGAGGTCCGCAACCGGATCAGGGCCGAACTACCCTGGGTGGCGGACGTGCTGGTGCACGTCGAACCCCATGGAGGGAGCGATTGGAATGGAAAATCCTGAAATCGCCAGATTGCTGAGTGAAACGGCGGACCTGATGGAGATCGGCGGCCAGGACGCCTTCCGCATCAGGAGCTACCGCAACGCTGCCGGCGTCATCGATGGCTACCCGGAGAAGGTCGCCGATATCGTGCTGGACCCGGCGCGCGACGTCACCTCCATCCCTGGCATCGGTAAGGGGCTCGCCGGCGCGCTGAAGGAACTGGTGGAGCGCGGCTCGTTCGCCCGCCGTGACGAGATGCTCGAGATCTACCCGCCCACGGCCCTTGAGATGCTGCGTATCCAGGGGCTCGGCCCCAAGACCGTGCGCACGCTGTGGGAGCACTTCCGGGTGAGCACGCTTGAAGACCTGGAGCGGCTGTGCAAGGAACAGAAGCTGCGCGACCTGCCGCGCATGGGAGCCAAGCTCGAGGAGAAGATCCTCCAGGGCATCAGCCAGTACAGGCGCAGCGCAGGGCGGTTCCTGCTGAACTACGCCTCGGCGGCGGCGGCCGAGTTGATCGAGCACCTGTCCCAGGCATCGGGCGTGGAACAGGTGGTCCCCGCCGGCAGCCTGCGGCGCGGCAGGGAAACGGTGGGGGACCTGGACCTGGTGGTCACCGGCGAGGGAGCGGCGCAGGCGCTGGACCTGTTTGTGAAGCACCCGCGCGTCCACGACGTCAGCGGCCACGGCGCCACCAAAGCCAGCGCCCGGTTCGGCATGGAGGGGTTGCAGGTGGACGTTCGCGCCGTGCCGCGCGAGAGCTTTGGCGCCGCCATGCAGTACTTCACCGGCAGCAAGGATCACAACGTGGCTCTGCGCCAGCGCGCCTTGCGGCTGGGCCTGACGCTGAACGAGTACGGACTGTTCCGCCTGAGCGATGAGTCGCGCGTGGCTGGCGACACCGAGGAACAGATCTACGCCGCCTTGGGCTTGCCCTGGATCCCCCCGGAGATGCGCGAAAATCAGGACGAGATCGACGCCGCCGAGCGCGGCGAAATGCCGGAGCTGATCGCGCCCGGTGACATCCAGGGCGATCTGCATATGCACACGCGCGAAAGCGACGGCCGCGCCACTTTGGAAGAGATGGCCGATGCCGCCCGGGCGCTCGGCTACGCCTACATCGCCGTCACCGATCACTCCAAGGCGCTGGCCATGGCCAACGGCCTGGACGAGCGCCGCGCGGTGGCCTTTGCCGCCCAGGTGCGGGAGTTCAACCGCGAGGAGCGCGGCATCCGCATCTTCTCCGGCCTGGAGTGCGATATCCTCCGCGACGGCCGCATGGACCTGAGCGACGACGCCCTGGCCGAGCTGGACTTCGTCGTCGCCAGCGTGCACGGCTACATGAACCTGGAAGCGCGCGAAATGACCGATCGTCTGCTGCGGGCGATGGATTGCCGTGCGGTGAAGGCGCTCGGCCATCCCACCGGGCGCGTGCTGCTGCACCGCGAGCCCTACTCCTACGACTTCGACGCCGTCGCCCGCAAAGCCGCGGCCGAGAACGTCTGGATGGAAATCAACGCCAGTCCGGAACGCCTCGACCTGAGCGCCGCGCTGCTCAGGCGCGCCAAGGCGCTGGGCTGCCGCTTCACCATCTCCACCGACGCCCACCACCCCAAGCACCTGGCCAACATGCGCTTCGGAGTGACTATGGCGCGGCGAGGCTGGCTCGGGAAGGCTGACGTAATGAATACCCGCGGCGCGGCTGATTTTGCCGCCGCCCTCAGGAACTAAGCCATGACGATGAAACTCGTTTCAAGCAAAGAGATACTGAAGACCCCCATCTTCCGCGTCACCGTGGATCACGCTCTGGACCCGGATGGCTTCGAAATCCACCGAGCCATCGTCCAGCACGACGGCTCCGCCGTGATGATGCCGGTGGACGAGAAGGGGCGTGTCCTGCTGGTCCGGCAATACCGGCTGCCGGCCCGCCGCTTCCTGTGGGAACTGCCCGCCGGCCGTCTCGACCCCGGCGAGACCCCGCTCAAGGCGGCGCGGCGCGAACTGCTGGAGGAGACCGGCTATCGCGCCAAGCGGTGGTGGAAGCTCGTCTCGTTCTACCCCAGCCCCGGCTTTGTCGCCGAGAAGATGACCATCTTCGTGGCCGAGGACCTCACCGCCGGGCAGGCGCAACCGATGGACGACGAGCGCATCGAGTGCGGTTGGTTCACCCTCAAGCAGATGGAGGAGCTGATCGGCAAGGCGGAGATTCAGGACGCCAAGACGATCATCGGCTACTCGCTGTGGAAGCTGCGAAAGCGAGCAAAGCCCGCAAAGCCTGGCCGCGGTGGCTGAACTGCAGTTTGCTGCTATTGTCGAGCTGGCCGAAGGTGGCGCCGCAGGGCGGATAGTAGAAATGCGGATCGTAGCCGAAGCCGCCGCCGCCGCGGGGCTCGTCCACGATCAGCCCCTCCACGGCGCCGTGGAAGGTGCCGAGCAGTTCGCCCTGCCGGGCTAGCGCGATCACACAGGAAAAGCGCGCCGCGCGCTCTTCCCTGCCCCGCAGGTTGGCGATCAGCAGCCGGTTGTTGGCCTGGTCCGTCGCTTCCGGGCTGTAGCGCGCCGAACGCACCCCCGGCTCGCCGCCGAGTGCGTCCACCACCAGCCCCGAATCGTCGGCGAAGACAGGCTCATCCGACAGAGCGCTGTAATAAAGAGCCTTCTTCACCGCATTGGCCTCGAATGTGTCTCCATCCTCGACGCACGGCTCGATAGAGTTCAGGTTGTCGAGAGGCTGGATGTCGATCCCGGGAAAACCGAAGTGGGCGGCAGCGAGGCGGAACTCGCGGACCTTGCCGGCGTTGGTGGAGGCGCAGCGCAGGGTCATTTGCCGTCGATCGCCGCCTTCTGCAGAGCGAACAGTTCGGCGATCCCATGGCGGGCGGAGGCGATCATCTCCAGCAGCCGCTCGTCGTTGAAGCTCAGTTTCTCCGCCGTGGCCTGCAACTCCACGAACTCGCCCACGCCGGTCATCACCACGTTCATATCGACGTCGGCCCGGGAGTCCTCCTCGTAGCACAGGTCCAGCAGGCTCTCGCCTCGCAGCAGGCCGACGCTCACCGCGGCCACAGAGTCGCGCAGCGGGTTCTTCTTGATCGCGCCGTACCCCATCAGCTTCTTCACCGCCAGCGCCAGCGCGACGTAGCCGCCGGTGATGGACGCGGTGCGCGTGCCTCCGTCTGCCTGGATCACGTCGCAGTCCACCAGGATGGTTCGCTCGCCCAGCGCCTCCATGTCGACCACGGCCCGCAGCGAGCGCCCGATGAGCCGTTGGATCTCGTGCGTGCGGCCCGAAGGCTTGCCCTTGTTCACCTCGCGGGGCGACCGCTGCGCGGTGGCACGCGGCAGCATGGCGTATTCGGCCGTCACCCAGCCGCGGCCCGAGTTGCGCATGAAACTGGGCACCGTGTCTTCGACGCTGGCGGCGCACAGCACTCGCGTGTGGCCCACTTCGATCAGCGCCGAGCCCTCGGCGGTCATCAGGTAATCGGTCTGGATGCGGACGGGGCGAAGCTGGTTGGGAAGCCGGTTGTCGGGACGCATGGAGATGCCTGTGGGCTACGATCTTGCCAGGGAGTAGTAGAGCACGATGCCGATGACCACGATGCCCAGGGCGATCAGAATGAGGCAGCCGACCGCGCCGGGATTCTGCGGTCCTGAGCGGGGCTTCCTGCCGCCGGCGGGCTTGATCTTCGCCATACGCCCTCAATGGTATCAAAGCAGCCCTGCGGCCCCGCGCGCCTCTGCGTGGACAGGGCGTGAAGACGGGGGGTAGACTGAGTGTTCAATTCGCCATCGGGGAGGAACGCCAGTTTGAGCAGCAGGACCCGCGTCCGCACCACGTCCACGGCGCACAACAGAATCTCGCCGGAGACCTCGTGGATCACCAGGCGCCTGACAGCCGTGCTGATCAGCATCTGGTTTGGAGGCATCCTGGTGGTGGCGCTCGCCGCCCCAGCCTCCTTCAGGTCCGTGGATTCGGTGCTGTCGGCCCCGCCGGCCGCTACCGCCAAGGCTCTGAAGCAGATGGGTCCCACGGCCGTGAGGGAGATTCTCCACTACCAGGTAGGCGAGGCCAATCGCCTGATGTTTGAGACCTGGGGAATCGCGCAACTGCTGCTGGGCGTCGCCATCTTCCTGCTGCTGCTCTTCCTGAGCACCGCAGGCAGGCCCGCTCTCGGGCTGGCCCTGGCCATGATGCTGATGGCCGTGTTGATGAATTTCGTGCTCATACCGCGCATCTCCGAGATCGGCCGTGATATGCGCGCCAGCCTCCAGACGCGGCCCGGCGAGACCATGCAGAAGTTCGGCCTGCTCCACCTCGGCTTCACCGCCTTCGAGTTGGCTGTGGTCCTGCTAGGAACGATTCTTCTTGTTCTGCTTCTTCGCAACCGGTCGGGCTTCAGCGGGCTGCGCCGCGGCGGCAGCGGCAGGAGCGGGAGCCTGAGCGGCGGGGGCGGCGAGGAGATCTGACAGCAGCTCCACGTGGTCGATCACGCCGATTACGGCCGAATCGATCGGAGCCAGCTTGTGTCCCACCGCCGTGAACGCGGCAAAGCCGTCCTGCACCAGCAGCACGCGGTCGCCGATGCCAGCCTGCACGCTGTCCAGCGCCACCACCGGATTGCCGCGATTGCTGCCGTCCAGGTCCAGCGGCTGCACAAGCAGGATCTTGCGGCCCTCGTGCGAGGGGTGCTTCTGCGTGGCCGTGATGTCGCCCAATACGCGCGCGATCAGCATGGCTTAACGCTCCCCCAAGGATCGCTTGCCCAGGTTGAGTTCGTCGACGATGCCCACCACGGTGGCGTCGGAGGCCACCTCATCGGGCGTGAACGGAAATGAAGCCTCTTTGCCGCGCACCCAGTAGATCAGCTCCCCCGCGCCCGCGCCTGTCGAATCCGTGCAGATCAGGCACTTGCCCCCCGGCGCCAGATCCGCTTTCACCGGCTGCACGATCAGCAGCCGCTGGCCGGTCAGCCCCGGGTTCTTTACGCTGGCCCAGACCTTGCCGATGATGCGGCCCAGTTGCACGGCTCAGTCACCTCCGCTCATCGAGGTCGATGCCGTCCACGATTCCCACGATGACGCAGTCCACCGGCTTGTCCTTGCACCCTTCGGCCATGCGGGCGCTGCTGCCCGCCACCGTGATTACGATTTCGCGGAATCCCGCGCTCACAGTGTCCACCGCCACCAGGTAGCCGGCCTCGTCGTGGCCGTCCGGCGTCACCGGCTTCACGATGAGAAGCTTCGCGCCCTCCAGGCGAGGGTCCTTCCTGGTGGCGACGATGGTGCCAACCACGCGGCCGAGAGTCATTTCGGTGTGCCTTCCGCGAGCCCTACTTGGAGGACTTGCCGATCGGCAACACGTCTTCCAGGCTCTGGTGCGGCCGCGGAATCACGTGCACCGCCACCAGCTCGCCCACGCGGCGCGCGGCGGCGGCGCCGGCGTCAGTGGCGGCCCGCACGGCGGCCACGTCCCCGCGCACCAGCGCGGTCACGTAGCCCGACCCGATCTTCTCCCAGCCCACCAGGGTCACCTTGGCGGCTTTCACCATCGCATCGGCGGCTTCGATCATCGAAACCAGGCCACGGCATTCCACCATTCCGAGTGCTTCACCCATCGAGTGTTCCTCTCTCCTGAATCAATTCCCGGCGTCCGGACCGCTTCTTCAAGCCAGCCCGCGCGCCCTCAGAGCCTGTTCCACGAGCGAGATGAGCTCCTCGCGCGTCACTTCAATCCTGTCACCGCCGGAGCGCCCCGCTCCGCGGTCCACATCCTCTGCCGAAACCGGACAGCCCGGCTCCACGCCCACCCTGGCCTTGACGCCATAGCGGGTTCTCGAATCATACAACTTGTCCACCTCGGCGCGCGGCAGCACAGTGGGGCCGCCCAGCATCTCCGCCACGAAGGCGATGCGCGCATAGTGCTCCACCGTCTCCATGCGGAAAAACGCCGTGAAGACATCCGGGCCGTAACACACGGCGCCGTGGTTGGCCATCAGAATCGCGTCGTACTTCGGTATGTAGGGCACCATGCCGTCGGTCAGCGCCGGAGTCCCGGGCAACCCGTATTCGGCCAGCGGCACGCAGCCCAGGCCGATGATCACCTCCGGCAACAGCGCCTGGTTCAGCGGCCGTCCGGCGGTGGCATATCCCGTCGAGGTCGGCGGATGCGCGTGCACCACGCTCAGCACATCGGGCCGCATGTTCATAATAAGCAGGTGCATGGCGATCTCGCTGGTGCGCTCCTTGCGCCCCTCCAGCTTGTTGCCCTGCATGTCGCAGATGATCAGATCGTCGGCGGTGATCAGCCCTTTGCTGGTCTGTGTGGGCGTGCAGAGAATCCGGTCCCTGTCCATGCGGACGCTCACGTTGCCGTCGTTGGCCGCCACCCAGCCCTTCTGATAGATCAGGTGGCAGACACGGACGATGTCATCCCGCAGCTCGCGTTCGGTTTTCGCCATCTTGAAAGACAAATTGTACCAAAGCAGCCAGGCTTCGGATTCGCCTGATACACTGGGCCACTGAAGGAGATCTCACCACATGCGAAAAGTCCTTTCCGTACTGGCGTCGATGACCCTGCTGGCCGGCGCGTTCGCGATCAGCGCACAACGCCCCAGGCAGAGCCCGCACGAAACCGTCTCTTCCATGGTCGGCGGCAAGCGCATCACCATCGTCTACGGCCGTCCGTTTGCCAAAGGCCGCGACGTTTGGGCCGCCCCCATCGCCCCCGCCGGCAAGGTCTGGCGCGCCGGAGCGGACGAGGCCACCCTGCTCGCCCTCCAGGGCGACATCATGCTCGGCTCTCTCCACGTCCCCGCCGGGGCCTACACGCTGTTCGTCATCACCGGCGAGACCGAATGGACCCTCATCGTCAACAAGATGGTGGGTCAGTGGGGTCTGACCTACAACGAGCAGATGGACCTCGGCCGCGTGAAAATGGCCGTCGCCAAGGCCGCCGCTCCAGTCGAGCAGTTGACCATTGGCATCTCCGGCGTTGAAGGCAACAAAGCCACGCTGAAGATCGCCTGGGCGGAGCGCGAGGCTTCCATCCCGGTCATGATGCACTGAGTGGAATGACGTGGGACCGGCCTCCCGGCCGGTCCTGCCCTCACGGCAACTCAAACGCAATAAACCTCAGCTTCCCTGCCCGCTCCACCTGCACCGCCACAGCCTCGCCCGGCTTCATCTTCTTGATCAGCCCCCGCAGATCCGTCACCGAGCGGATCTGCGCGCGGTTCACCGCGTAGATCACGTCGCCCGCCTTGAAGCTATCCTCCAGCAGCGGGCCATCGGCGTGGCGCGCCGCCACCAGAACGCCGCCCTTGTCGCGTCTCACTGGCCCAAGCTGCGCCCTAAGCTGTCCCGTGAAGTCCACGGCGAAGAGGCCGAACTCCTGGACGAGGTTCTCCTCGCGGCTGGCAAGTTCGGCGAAAGTGGAGGCTTCATCGTGCCGCTCGGTGACCTTCACCGCGACCTGCAACTTCGACTGCCCACGCAAAATGCCTAGCAGAATGGTCTCCCCGATCGCCGGTCGATAGACGTTCACGTTAAACTGACGCGCGTTCTCCATCTGCTTCCCGTTGAGCGCCACCACAATGTCCCCGACCAGCAGGCCGGCCTTTTCGCCTTCGCCTCCCGGCTCTACGTCGCCGATCACCACGCCCCACTCCTGCCGCAGCCGCCAGCCCGAAGCCAGCGCCGGCGTGATGGTCTGCGCCACCACACCAATTTCGCCGCGCACCACCCGTCCCGAACGCCGCAGATGCTCCACTACGTTCGACACGATGTTGGACGGCACGGCAAAGCCGATCCCCTCGCTGCCGCCCGATTGCGTCAGGATCAGCGTGTTGATCCCCACCACATTGCCTGCGGTGTCCACCAGCGGGCCGCCGCTGTTGCCCGGGTTGATCGGCGCGTCAGTCTGGATGTACACCATCGGGTCGTCCGGCTTGAGCTGCCGCGCCGGAGCGCTCACCACGCCCATCGTCATCGAGTTGTCCAGCCCCATTGGACTGCCGAAGGCCAGTACGATCTGCCCCTGCTCCACCGCATCGGAATCGGCCAGCCTCATCGCCGGCAACTCCTTTTCGTTCACTTTCAGCAGCGCCAGGTCGGTCTCCAGATCCAGCCCCACCAGTTCAGCCCGCACCATCCGGCCGGCCGGGCCTCGCCGCTGCCCCGCGCGCGGCTCCGCCGGTCCGGGCAGCGTCACCTGGACTCTTTGCGCTCCGATGACCACGTGCGCGTTGGTGACGATGTAGCCCGCCGCGTCGATCACCACGCCCGACCCTGAGCTCTGCTGCCGCGCCGCCACGCCCGGCTCCTCGCTCTCCTCCGGCTCCAGTTGCCGGTAGCCCACCGCCATCACCTTCACCACCGAGGCGTGGACTTTGCGGCTCAATTGCTGGAAACTACCGCTCAACTCGGCCAGTTGTCCCGGCTGCGCCGCCGGGCGCTCCTGAGCCGCGACCGCGGAAGCCAGCAGCAGCACGATTATTCTTATGTTCAAGTGAGTTCCCCGATTTGTCCTATTCTATCCGGTAGGACAGTTCCACACCGCAGGAGGCCACAGCATCATGCAGCGCCGCTCTTTTCTCCAGACCGGTCTTCAGACCGCCGCCGTGGCCGCCGCCACCCGGCTCCAGCTCCTGGCTGAAACCCCCATGCCCATGACCACCCTCGGCAAGTCGGGCCTGAAGGTCTCCCGTTACGTCGTCGGCGGCTACCACATGAATGTGCAGGGCGAGAAAGTCGCCACCGCCATCATTCACCGTGCCATCGATCTGGGCGTCAATTTCTTCGACAGCGCCAACTCCTACCACAAGGGCCAGAGCGACGAGATCTATGGACGCGCCCTCGCCGGCGGGCGCCGTCAGAAGGTCATGCTGATGACCAAGTGCGAGAAGTACTCGCGCGACGAGGCCATGAAGCTGCTCGAAGAACAGCTCCGCCGCATGAAGACCGACTATCTCGACCTCTGGCAGTGCCACCAGGTGAGCGAGCACAAGGAAGTGGACCAGATCCTCGGCCCCGGCGGCTCGCTGGAAGCCTTCATCCTCGCCAAGAAACAGGGCAAGGTCCGCCACATCGGCTTCACCGGCCACCGCGACCCCGCCATCCATCTCCGGCTCCTGGCCGCCACCGACGCCTGGGAGACCGTGCAGATGCCCATCAACCTGATCGACCCCCACTACCTCAGCTTCATCCGCAACGTCCTGCCCGAAGCTCGCAAAAAAGGCCTCGGCGTACTCGCCATGAAATCGAACGCCATGGGGGCCATCACCCGGAACAGCGTGGCCCAGATCGCCGATTGCCTGCGCTTCACCTGGAGCCAGGACATCGACACGCTCGTCAGCGGCGCCGAAACCGTGGAACAGCTCGAGAACAACGTGCTCGTGCTCAAGACCCTCACCAAGATGACCGGCCCGGAAATCTCTGCGTTGCTCGAAAAAACCAGCAAGGGCCAGAAGGGCTCCAAGATCGAGCGCTACAAACGGCCCGAGGACCAGGCCGCGTGCTGCCGCATGCACCGCGACGGCGACCCGGCGTAGCCCCAGCCCCACACGCCGCGGCGATGCTATGGTGGTCTGTAGTGAGACGCGGCCATTCCGCTTTCGTCCTGGCGCTCGGCCTCTCCCTGGCCGCCTGCGGAGGCCTGCGCTACAGAACCCTCGTTCCCGCCCCCCCCGAGACCCTCGACGGCGGCTGGAAGCGCATCGGACTGGAAACGCCCCCGCTGGAGCAGGCCCCTGACGAGTTGCGCGCGCTCGGGCCGCGCCAGTGGGTCCGCACCAGTTACACCCGCGCCGCCTCCATCGTGCGGGTGGACCTCTTCGGTATGCCCTCGGATACCTCCGCCTTCGAGGCCCGGCAGAAGTGGCGCAGCCAGCCCGGCGCATTGGCCTTCCACAAGGGTGGTGTGCTGGCCGTCTGCTCGTCGGAAACCGAACCGGTCAGGCAGTTGATCGAGTTTTCGCAGACGCTGGAGAGAGCATGGCCGTCCGCCAGGTAGCGGGTTTCCAGGAAAGGACGATCCGCCGCTTCCACGAGTTCTCCCTCCTCGGGATGCTCGCCGGCGGCTATTTCGCCCTGCTGCTGGCCGGCGGCGCGCCGGCAGCAGGAGCGCCCGGAATGGGAGCTTTGGACCTCCCCACCGCCCTCGCCGGAGCCGCCGCTCTCCTCGCCCGAGCCCTGATGGCCCTGGGTCTCATGCACCTGCGGATCGGCAACCGCTGGGTGGCCGCCGCCACGCTCCTCTACATCGTGTTCTATCCGCTGGACTATCTCTACGTCAGCCACGACTTCCTCACCGCCACCGTCCACCTGGTGGTCTTCGTCGCCGTCGTCAAGATCCTCACCGCCGCCACTCCAAGGGACTTCCTTCTGGTGAAGGTCATCGCCTTTCTCGAACTGCTAGCCGCCTCTATCCTCTCCATCAATCTCACGTTCTTCCTCTTCCTGGCACTCTTCCTGGCCTCCGCCGTCGCCGCGTTCGGCAGCGCGGAGATCCTGAAATCCCTGGAAGGCCGCAAGGTAGTGAGCCGTGGAGTGGACGGCTTCGGCCGGCGGTTGGGATGGCTCACCGCCTCAACCACCCTCGGCATCCTCGTCGCCACCGCGGGGCTGTTCTTCGTGCTCCCCCGTACCGCACGAGCGGCCCTGGAGCACCTGCTGCCCGCCGTGCAGCGCGTCTCCGGCTTTGCCAGCGAAGTCACTCTCGGCCAGGTCGGCGAGATCAGAAAGCACGGAGCGCCCGTGCTGCATGCCCGCTTCGGCGGCCCTCATCCGGAATCGCTCAAGTGGCGCGGAACCGCGCTGGCCGAGTTCAACGGCATGAAATGGTACAACTCCAGCCGCGAAGGCCGTATCCTCCGTCCGGAGCGCGGGTTGCTGAAACTCGCCGGGGACGACGAGCTGCGCCGCGAGGGGAAGCGCATCACCTATGAAGTCGTGCTCCACGGCTCCACTTCGGACTGGCTCTTCGTCGCCGCCAGGCCGGAGTACCTCCGCGTGCCCTCCAGCGTCGTGGTGGAAACCACCACCGGCGGCTTCCGCGCTCCCTTCGCCGGACAGCAGGGAGTGCGCTACGTCGTCCACGCCAACCTGAGAAACGAAGGCGCGGGAAACGGCTCGCGGGAGCGGAGGAACGGGCTCGAACGGTTGCCCGAGGACGAACGCAATTTCAACCTCCGGCTGCCGCCGGTGGACCCGCGCGTCATCGCCCTGGCCCGGCGCGTCACCGCCGCGGCGCGCACCGATGGCGACCGCGCCAGGGCCGTCGAGGAGTTCCTGCGCACGCAGTATCGCTACTCCCTCACACCGCTGGATCGCGAAGTGGACGACCCGCTGGCCTACTTCCTCTTCGAAAGCCGCCAGGGCCATTGCGAATACTTCGCCTCCGCCATGGCCGTGCTCCTGCGCGCCGTGTGGGTGCCTGCCCGTGTCGCCACCGGCTTCCAGGGCGGCAGTTACAACTCACTGAGCGGCTGGACCGTGGTGCGCGCCTCCGACGCCCACAGTTGGGTGGAGGCCTGGATCCCCGGGCGCGGCTGGACCGCGTTTGACCCCACCCCGCCGGATCCGTCCCAGGCCGGCACAAGCGCCTGGTCCCGGCTGTCGCTTTGGGCCGACGCCGTGGAGATGTTCTGGCAGGAGTGGGTGCTCGGCTACGATCTCGACCGGCAGTTGACCCTGGCCTTCCGTATGGAGCAGTCCGGCAGGAGTTTCAAGCTCGGCTGGCTCGGCGAGGCCTGGTCGCGGATGGGCAGAAGTTGGAAGCAGGCGACCGAGGTCCCCGCGCGGCTCTACGCAACGGCCGCCGTTGCCCTGGCGGCCTGCCTGCTGCTGGCTCTGGCCTTTCCCCGTGTCGCGCGCTGGGCCGCCGGCCGTGTGCGCCGCCGCAGGCTCTTGCGAGGCCTGGCCAGCCGCGACGATGCCAGCCTGGTCTACCGCCAGATGCTCGAAATGCTCCGCCGCCGCGGCTACGAAAAGTCCCCCTCTGCCACGCCGGCCGAGTTCGCCCGTCTGATTACAGAAACCGATCTCGCCCGCGCCGTGCTCGAATTCACTGACCGCTACAATGCCTTACGCTTCAGCGCCGGACGCGGCGACGCCGCCGCCGTGGCCGCGCTGTTGGATAGAATCGGTCAATTGCCATGACCTGGAAAAGCGCTCTGCTGCTCATCCTCTGCTCGGCCGGCCTACCCGCCGCCGACTCCGACTTCAACGGCCGCTGGAACATCCATGTCTCGACGCCGCGCGGGCGCGTCTGGTGGCTGGAAGTGAAGGGCGCGGGCACGGCCAGTATCCAGGGCGGCTTCATCGGCGCTCCGGGCGGGCAGCTCGACCCCTTGCGCGACGCCACCATCGAGGCCGGTGTGCTGACCTTCTCCTTCGAACGCCGCAACTCGAGCCGCGACCCCAACAGCCCCTTGATCCGGCAACGCTTTCAGGCCCGCCTGGAAGGCGGCGAATTGCGCGGCACCCGCGTGGACGAAGCCGGAGCCTCTCTGCCATGGAGAGGCGTCCGGGCCCCCGAGATCGCTGATCGCGACAGTGCCTCGTGGAAGAACGGCAAGACAGTGGAATTGTTCGACGGCAGCACCACCTCGGGCTGGCGCAAAGTGGTGCCCGTTGGACCTGGATGGTACGTCGAAGGCGGGCTCTTGAAGAACGAGAAGGGCGCCTCCGACATCGCCAGTGAAGCGAAGTTCTGGAACTTCCAGGCCCGCGCTGAGTATCGCTACGCCCAGGGCTCCAACAGCGGCATCGGCCTCCGCGGCCGCTACGAAATCCAGATTTACGACACCTTCGGCAAGCCGCCCGACATGCACTCGAGCGGCGCACTCTACAGTCGCATTCCCCCCTCTGTCAATGCCGCCAAAGCCCCCGGCGAGTGGCAGGTCATGGAAATCCGCCTGGTCGGCCGCGACCTCACCGTCACCCTCAACGGCGTGACCGTCATCGAGAAGCGCGTCGTCGAAGGCCCCACCGCCATCACCACCGACCCCGACGAGGACAAGCCTGGCCCCTTCGTCCTCCAGGGCGACGGATGATCTCACCCCTGCCAGCCGGGCGGCAAACCACTTGACGAGTCTTCGGCTGGGGGCCCCTCCCACCCAGGGCCCCACTGTGAATAGCCGGCCTGTTCGCCGTTGGCGCGGTCATCGCTGAGGGCTCAGGTCTTGGAGGTTCGCCGGTTCCGGGAAGATGAATGACTCGTGCACGGCGAGGGGGTCCAGACCCTGACTTGGTAGAGCATGTGAAAACGCTCATCGTGTCCATACGTTCGCTGTACTCTGGAGCCGGACCCGAGACGGCAGTTCAGCATCTCGAATGCCTAGAGGCACCCTACCCGCTGCTTGAGGACGCGATCCGCCGCCTAGGTAGACGCCCCGGCAAGGCGCCCGTCGCGGGCGTCCACGACGGCCCCGAACGGCGCACTGATGGCGTTGTGCACGAAGATCCTCCACTCGAACTCGACGCCGACCCAACCGCAGCCACTGAGATCTGGATGCAGGGCGTTCATCAAAGTGGCATCACATGGGATTGCCATGCCGCCCAAGAGAAAGAGCGGCGGCTCGCAATGACAGACGTTAAGTGTGGTCAAAAGTGCCGCAAATAGACGATGGCGACGTGAGTGCAGTGAAAGATCGTGAAGAGCACGGCCGGCGCGATGTAATAGACCGGGCGGTAGCGCAGGGGGAAATAGAACTCCGTGCCCAGCAGGCCGATTCCCACCAGCCAGATCAGCGGCGTATAGGCCGGGGCCATGAAGCCAACCATGCTGGTGCTCCAGGCGCTTCCCGGTGCAAACAGCAGCGGCAGCCAGCTCACGAAGTAGACCAGCGTGCCGGCGATGTACCAGACCCACCCCTGCCTGCCGGACGCGGGAGAGGTCAGCGTGAAGAAAGCCGGCATGGCGAAGGCAAACGCCCGCAGGATGTTCTCGCCATGCTGCACCATAACGGGGATGTCCTTCCAGAAACTCTCCGGTAAGAACTGGGCCGGGAGGCGGCTCGTGAAGATGATGTTCCAGATCAAGGCAGGGAAGGTAAGCCAGATGCCGTTCATCAAGACATGTTTCTTCCAGTCAGCAGCCATGTTAAAACTCCTACAACATGAACAACAGAACTGCGATCAAGCCAGCCACTTTGAAATTCTAGACCACAAGTAATGGCAGGTTAATACAAAACGGATTGTCCCAATGTGCCAGGTACTCCACATCGCGCCAGCGGTGCGCCAACGGCGACAACGCCGGGCC
>JACRKW010000223.1 GCA_016215215.1 Acidobacteriota bacterium | reverse complement strand
GGAACGTAAAAAAGCCCCGTGGAGAGACCGAACGCCCCATCCAGCATCGCCTGCCGCGTCAGTTCCTTCATCCGTTCCAGCTCATCAGAGGTGGCACGGCGGTTCTCAGAGCCCATCACCTTCTGGCGGATGCTGCCGTGGCCGGCCAGCATCCCGAAGTTGACGCCGATCTTGCCTCCGCCGAGTTTGTCGAGGAACGGCCGCAATGGGATAGGTGAACTGCCATCCGGTCCCTCGATAATGGTGGTGACACCCTGCCGGATCTGGTTCTCCGCCGAGGGCGTTTCCTGGATGCCCCGTATGCCGTGGCTGTGGGTGTCGATGAAGCCCGGCGCCAGCGTCAGCCCCGCCGCGTCCACCACGGTGGCTGCACTCAGCGGGTCCAGACGGCCGACCGCCACGATCCGGTCTCCCTGAATGGCAACATCGCCGCTGAACCACGGGTTTCCGGCTCCGTCCAGGATGTGGGCGTTGCGGATGAGAACATCGTAGGTTTGTGCGGATGCCGCGTTCAGAACCAGAATGGCGAGCAGACAACCTCTGACCATGCAGGCTATTGTAGCCGCATGTGTGTCCAAACGCCTCTAGCGATGTGGCCGATGGAGCTAAGCGCCCTCAGCGCCCTCCGCGCGGCGCCGAGCCCAGCATGGAGAGAAAGAGCCCCAGAATCAACAGCCCGGTGATCACTGCTCCGATTAGCATTGGCATACCCCCGATCATGGTTGCTCTTCTATAAGCAATTGACGCGCCAAACTTGAGTCGGGTTGCAAAGAGGCCTGCAACATTGTGCTACGGTGCTGATATGGTGCGAGTGGACTTCGCGTTCGGAAAGACTGGGCTCGCTTTGGACGTGCCCCCTGGCCCTGCCTGCCGCGTGTTGGAGGCCCGGTGGGCAGCGGCGGTGCTCGATCCCGCTCAGGCGCTCGAGCAAGCCCTCGACCACCCCATCGGATGCAAGCCCCTGGCGGAGCTCGCTCGCGGCAAAGAGAGCGCTGCCGTCTCAGTTTGCGACATCACCCGTCCGGCGCCCAACAAACTGACTCTTCCTCCGGTGTTGCGGCGGCTGGAATCGGCGGGCATCCCCAAGGAGCGGACCACCATCCTCATCGCCACCGGGCTGCACCGTCCGGCCACCCCTTCAGAGATCGTCGAGATCCTCGGCGAGGAGATCGCCCGCTCCTATCCGATCGTGAATCACAACGCGCGTGAACTCGCGGATCACCGCCATTTGCGCTCGACCAAGTCCGGCACGCCAGTCCTCATCGACCGGCGCTTTGTCGACGCCGGACTGCACATTACTCTCGGTTTCATCGAGCAGCACTTGATGGCAGGGTTCAGCGGAGGCCGCAAACTCATCGCTCCCGGCGTCGCCCATCAGGACACCATCAAAACCTTGCACAGCCCGCGCTTTATGCGCGAGCCGCGCGCCACCGAAGGCTCCGTCGAGCAGAACCCGCTGCACCAGGAACTGCTGGAAATCGCCGAAATGGCCGGGCATGACTTCGTCCTCGATGTCGTGCTGGCACAGGGCCGCAGGATTGCCGGAGTCTTCGCCGGCCAGCCGCGTGCGGCGCACGCCGCCGGCGTCAGCTTTGTCCGCGAGAAGACCACGGAATGGGTTCCCGCCCTGGTGGATGCGGCGGTCACGACGTCGGCCGGCTATCCGCTGGACTTGACCTTCTATCAGGCCGTGAAAGGGGTGACGGCAGCTTCGCATATCGTCAAACCAGGCGGGATCATCCTGTTGCTGGCAGCCTGTGACGAGGGCGCCGGTGCTCACGAATTCTCCCGTCTATTGAGAGAGTCTCCGAGCCCGGCGGCCTTTCTCGAAACAATTTCATCTACTCCCGTCACCATCGACCAGTGGCAACTGGAGAAGCTAGCCCTGGTGGCACGCACCCATCAGGTGTGGTTCTATGTCCCCGGCTTGCCCACTGAGTATCGCAATCCTGCCTGGGGTAAGTTCTTCCCCACGCCCGCAGAAGCCATGGGCGCACTCACCTGCATGGGGACCGGCGCCCAGATCGCACTTATTCCAGAGGGCCCCTACGTCTTCGCTCGTCCGAGCGCTGAGATGCTCCAGGCTGTGTAGGGCTGTTGAGGCTTGAAGCCGTTGCCGGGCGGCTGCCACGTTCCGGACTGCCCCGGGGCTGCGGTTGACATGGCTCCCGGCCTCCGCTATAGTTCTGAAGTGTCGCACTTTCAATGATTTGTATGGATGATTGGAAGTGTGCATGCTGCTGCGGAGGGCCATCTCGCAGGAGTGTACCCCGCAGAATCGAGGCGCATTGGAGACTGGGCTATGACCAGCAACCAGGATGACCGCCCGGTGGAAGCTCAACCCGGCGGCGAGGAAAGCTACGAACAACTGCTCGATGACTACAGCCATTTGGCGCCCCCCGCCGAGGGCGAGGTCCTCATGGGCCACGTCCTGCAGGTCACGCCCAAGGGCGTTATCGTCGACGTCGGGCTGAAGCAGGAAGGTTTCGTTCCACTCGAGCAGGTCTCCACTCCCGACGGGCAGGTGACGGTCCAACCGGGCGACACGATCGAGGTGATGGTGGACCGGCGCCGCGACGTGGAGGGCTACATCACCCTTTCCCACGAGAGGGCAAGCCGCTTCCGGGCCTGGGACACTCTTGAGAAGGCCCACCGCGAGAATCTCATGATTTCCGGACGCGTCCTGGGCCGCGTCAAAGGCGGGCTGAGTGTGGATGTCGGCGTGGTCGCCTTCATGCCCAGTACACAGGTGGATGTGCGCCCCATGCACAACCTGGACTCCCTCATCGGGCAGGACATCGCAGTTAAAGTCGTCAAACTGAACCGCCGGCGCAACAACGTCGTCATTTCCCGCAAGGCGGCGATGGAAGATGAGATCACGGTCCGCAAGTCCGGCCTCCTGGACCACCTCCACGAAGGGGACCTGGTGACCGGAGCGGTAAAGAATCTGACCGACTACGGCGCCTTCGTAGATCTCGGCGGAATCGATGGACTCCTGCACGTTTCAGACATGTCACATGGGCGGGTGGCTCACCCCTCCAGCGTGCTGCAGGTGGGGCAGGAAATCACGGTCAAGGTCCTCAAGTTCGATCGAGATAGGGAGCGAATCTCGCTCGGCCTGAAGCAAGTTCAGCCCGATCCTTGGGAGACGATCTTCGACCACTACTCCGAGGGCATGAAAGTGGTCGGCCGTGTGGTCAGCGTCACCGACTACGGGGCATTCATTGAACTCGAAGCCGGCGTCGAGGGCCTCATCCACATCTCCGAGATGACTTGGTCCCGCCGCATGAACCACCCGTCAAAGGTCGTCAAGGTCGGCGACAACGTCGAAAGCGTCGTGCTGGAAGTGAAGCCCAAGGCGCGGCGGATTTCCTTAGGCATCAAGCAATTGGAGCCGGATCCCTGGACCACCGTTGACGACCGCTATGCCATCGGCAGCGTCGTGGAGGGACGGGTCAGGAAGCTCTCCGACTTCGGCGCCTTCATCGAGATCGAGGAGGGTATCGACGGCCTGGTACACATCTCCGACCTGTCGTGGACCAAGCGCGTTCAACACCCGTCGGAAGTGCTCAAGAAGGGGCAGGTGGTTCAGGCCGTCATTCTCCAGATCGACTCGGCCGGCCGGCGGCTTTCGCTCGGCATCAAGCAACTCCAGCCTGACGCGTGGGAGTCCTTCTTCCAACACCACCAAATCGGCGACATCGTCAACGGCAAGCCCTCGCGCACAGTCAACTTCGGCGTCTTTGTGGAACTTGCGCCTGGAGTCGAAGGTCTCTGCCATAATTCGGAGATCCCGGCGGAGATGCGCGACCAGCCGGACCCATTGCCCATCGGCCGTGAATTGGCTTTCAAGATTATCAAGATGAGCGAGGCCGAGAAACGGATCGGACTCACGGTCACAAGTGCCGAGGCCGAAAAGGAGAGACAGCGGCTGGAAGACTACCAACGCCAGGCCACCCTGGCCACCCAGGGGATCGAAGACGCCGCGCAGCCGGACTCCCACGAGCCGTCGGCCGCCGGCCAGTAGCGGCAGGGAAACACTCCACAGCACCAAAAGCGGACAGGACAACAGACCAATGACCAAAGCCGACTTGATTGAAGAAGTATCCCGGGTGGTTGAATTCACCCGCAAGGAATCGGAAATTATCGTCGAAGCCATCTTCGACAGTGTTGTGAAGGCGCTACGCGAAGGCGACAAGATCGAGATTCGCGGATTCGGCAGCTTCCGCACGCGCCAGAGGCAGTCCCGCATTGGACGCAATCCAAAGACCGGCGCCCGCGTGGATGTTCCCGCCAAGCGAATCCCTTACTTTAAGCCGAGCAAGGAACTCAAGGACCTGGTGAACCACGAACCCGCCTCTGAAGCCCCAACGGCCCCCGCGCCGGCGCCGGGCTCCTGACCGGGTACGGGAGCCTCCATGGACAGGCTCTGGAGCCCCTGGCGCTACCAGTACGTCAGCAAGGCCCTCCCTTCCGATTCCTGCGTTTTCTGCGCCAAAGCAGCCCAGGAAAACGATGACGAGAACCTCATCCTCCATCGCGGGCGGTACAACTATGTTCTGCTCAACCTCTACCCCTATACCACCGGCCACCTGATGATCGCTCCATACGAGCACATCGCCAATCTGGAAGATCTGCCGCCAGCCGCCGCCGGCGAACTGATGAGCCTGACGCAACAGGCAGTGCGCCACATCCGCGCCGTATACCGGCCGCAGGGCCTCAACGCGGGCATGAACCTCGGCGAGTGCGCCGGCGCCGGTATCGCCGGGCACCTGCACATGCACGTGCTTCCCAGATGGCCGGGAGACGCCAGCTTCATGACCACCATCGGGGAGACCCGCGTGATGCCGGAGGATCTTCCCGAAACCTGGCGCCGGCTCAAGGCTGCCTTCCAGTCACGCTGACCGCTGCCAGCCAGCTACGCTGGTCTTGAAAGGCCCGGCGTGATCATCTCGGCCAGTTACCGCAGCGACATCCCGGCATTCTATGCGCAGTGGTTCTTCAACCGGCTGCGCGCCGGCTGGTGCCGCGTCAGAAACCCCTACTCCGGCAAGCCCATACGAGTGGATCTGCGTCCGGAGAACGTCACCGGTTTCGTCTTCTGGACCCGGAGCTTCGCACCCGTGCTCGCCCGCACGGCCGAGCTACACGCCTGCTGCCGGCCCTACATCGTGCAATTCACCATCACCGGCTACCCCCGAGCGCTGGAGACCTCCGTGATCCCGCCTGCCGCCGCCGTGGAGCAGATGCGCCGCCTCTCAGGCCAGGTCCATCCCCTCTGCCCTGTTTGGCGCTACGACCCCATTGTCTTCAGCTCGGAAACCACCGCCGACTTCCACCGCCGCAACTTCGCTTCACTGGCCGCCGCGCTTGAAGGCGCCTGTACCGAAGTCGTCGTCAGTTTCGCCCAGATCTACGCCAAGTCCCGCCGCAATCTCGATGCCGCCGCCGCCCGCCACGGCTTCGCTTGGAGCGATCCGGACGACTCGCTGAAACTCAACCTGGCCGAGGAATTGGCTCGGGTTGCGGCCTCGCGCGGCATGAAGCTGACCATCTGCAGCCAGCCTCAGTACCTGTCGCCCGGCTCCGGCGAAGCCCGTTGCGTCGACGCACGCCGCCTCTCTGCGATTGCCGGAACGCCGCTTTCAATACCGATCAAGGGCAATCGCCCTGGTTGTGCCTGTCACGAATCGAGGGATATCGGCGAGTACGATACCTGCCCCCACGGCTGCGCATACTGCTATGCCGTGCGCAATCGCCCCTTGGCTCTGCGCCGGTACAAGGCTCACGATCCTTTCGGGGATTCGCTGCTGCCGCTCCCGCCCGAACCACCCTCCGCTCCGGATTTCCTCTTGTTCAAATAGCGTTGCCGCGCGTCCAGAATCACCCGCCGGGCCTCGCGCGGACCGCCCCAGCCTTGCGTGGTCGCCACGCGCCCTTCCAGTTCCTTGTAGATGCTGAAGAAGTGCTCCAACTCGCGCCGTACATGCGGGAAGACCTGGTCCATGGTGTGGATCTGGTCGTAGCGCGGGTTCCGCGTCGGCACCGCAATCACCTTCTGGTCTTCCTCTTCTCGGTCCACCATATCCAGCACACCCACCGGGCGTACCTCGATCAGACAGCCTGTGAAGCTCGGCTCGTTGACCAGCGTCAGCACGTCCAGCGGATCGCCGTCCTCGGCCAGCGTGCCTGGGATGAAACCGTAGTCCCCCGGGTAGTGCATCGGCGAATATAGCGCCCGGTCGAGCCGGAATATTCCCAACTCCCCGTCATACTCCACCTTGTTTGCAGAACCCTTCGGGATCTCGACGATCATCCGCACCAGTTCCGGCGATTCCGGTCCCGGATCCATCTCATAAAGTTTGCCGTACACAACGGTCAGGCTAGCAGATCCCACCGCCGCTGCCAATCGCCTCCACCTCCACTTTGGCCGCAGGAAGCGAACAAATGGCGAACTTTAAGGAAGCCCTTGAAGGGCCTCCGAAAAAAGGACTTGCACGCCAGCACCTATTGGCTCTACGATACTCTCAATGGCCGGAATCGGCCGAGATAGGTTTGATTCGGACTTAGATGGACCTGGCTACCTCAGCGATGACTCACCCCCGGCCTCCGCGAGGCTTCCACTCCGCCAAGGTGGACGCCGCTGGCCGGCTGAAGCTGCCCGCCCGGTACCAGGAGTATCTGAAGCTGCTCTCGGACAAGACCCTGTTCGTGACGCTGTTCCAAGGCATGGCCCGAATCTACACCAACGGCAGTTGGGAGCGCAATCTGGAGAAGCTCTCCCCGAACCCCGAGGCCAAGGCGCGAATCGCCAAGTTTGGAGACAAGTTCGGCTGCGACGTGGATGTGGACCCGCAGGGGCGCATCACACTCCCCCAGTTGCTCAGAAAGGAGCTGAGCCTGGAGGACCAGCCCGTTCAGCTGCGCTTCTACGACGACGTAATCGCCGTCTACTCTCAAGCCCGCTACGAGGCGGAGCTGGGCCAGATCGAAAAGACCATCGGCGACGACCTCTCCTGGGCCGCCGGTCTCGGATTCAACCTGTGATGCGGTATGGAGCACTTTCCTGTACTGCTGAACGAATCGCTGGAGTACCTGGCGATCAAGCCCGAGGGCCTCTATGTGGACTGTACGGCCGGCCTCGGCGGGCACACCGGCGCCATTGCCCGCGCGCTGACCACCGGGCGGGTCATCTCGCTGGACCGCGACGGGGATTCGCTGGAACTCGCCCGCGAGAATACGCAGGACTGCGCGCAGAGGATCGTCTTCCGGCAGGCCGCCTTCTCCGAATTGAGCTCCGTACTGAGCTCTCTGGGAACCGGGAAGGTGGATGGAATTCTTGCCGACCTCGGCGTGAGCCGCATGCAGTTGACCACGCCGGAGCGCGGCTTCACCCTGCTGCAGGCAGGTCCGCTGGACATGCGGATGGACCGGCGCCAGCAGACCACCGCCGGCGACGTGTTGAACCGCTCGTCGGAACGGGAACTCGCCCAACTCTTCATCAACTTAGGAGAAGAAAGGAGGCATCCGGCAGAGAAAATAGCCAGAGCACTGGTCCGCGCACGGCCGATTCGCGACACCGCCCACCTGGCGGCGGTTGTGTCATCGGTCGTGCCCCGGTCCGGAAAACTCCATCCTGCCACCAGGGTGTTTCAGGCCCTGCGGATGGCAGTCAACGACGAGCAGGGAGAGCTGGATGCGCTCCTGGCGCAGGCGCCGGAATGGCTTGCGGCCGGTGGCCGGTGGGTGGTCATCGCGTTTCAGTCGCTCGACGATCGCAAAGTGAAGAACGTGTTTCGGGACCTCGGCCGGCTGCGCCGGGGCCACGTCCTGACCAAGCATGTGGTCAAGCCGAGTGTGGATGAAACCAGGAGGAATCCGGCCTCCAGGAGCGCAGTGCTCCGGGCGCTGGAGGCCATCTAAGGCGGCAAGGACCAAGGAGAGGGAGAGATCAATCCGATGACCAACTTGGCAGCATTGTTTGACTGGCTGGCGGCGGGCACGGGCATGAGCCGCGCCGCGGAACGAGGAGGCGCCGCGGACGATTTCCGTTTGCGCACACTGCCTCGGGAGGAGATCCACCTCTACGTCAAGGCGATC
>JACRKW010000222.1 GCA_016215215.1 Acidobacteriota bacterium | reverse complement strand
GTTCGTTGGCTCCGGTGTCATCGAAGCCGCCTGCAAGACCGTCGTCGGCTCCCGTCTCAAACAGTCCGGTATGTTCTGGACCGTGCGCGGAGCCAATGCCATCCTTGCACTGCGATGCTGTCACCTCAACGGTGGCTTCGAGGACTACTGGGAGGCACGCCGCCCGGCGGCGTAATCTCCACTTCTATGTCGCGCACCCATCGCCTAAGCGGCTTGCCAACGGAACAATTCGACAGGCATCGAGCCATGCTGCACCTGTACTTGCGTCACCGTCGAGACGCACAGGCATATGGCAACAAATGGGTCGGAGATCTCAAGGTCGAGTACATCACAACCTACGATACAGTGGCCGACTATTGCAGGGCCGCGATGGAGCTGGGCGACCGGGTAAGAATACATAGGCGCAGATTTGAGCGGTCGCCAGCTACAGTTTCACAATTGGACAACCCTGTCGATAGTCATAGGCAAGCGTCTTCAACAGGGCTACTACTTGGCCGCGCAAAATCGAGGGTGTAAATTAGGGTCTTGACAAAGGCCAGCCGCTGCTGGCTCCAGTGGAAGTGACGAAGCTTTCACGAGAGGAGCAAACAAACGGCATGGCCAAAGACAGAATAGACCGGAACGAGCTGGCGGACAAGCTCATCGAGACGGCGAGCAGTACGGAAGACCCGCTTCGAGCGATGGCGGAGATGATCGCCGATTTCGTGATGGAGGCCGAGGTAACGGCCAAGGTTGGCGCCGAGCCGCATGAGCGGAGCCCGGAGCGGACGACGCAGCGGAACGGATTCCGGACTCGGCGTTGGTGTAACGGGTCACGCTCTTTCCCCTTGAAGTTCCCAAGGTATTATCCCGGGGGATTCTCACGTTCGTAGCGGCGAGGAGCAATAAGGAACGCCCTTCGGGCGATCTTCGCGTTTATATGCCCAAGGCCTCCGCTCCGAGACTCCACCAAAGAAATGGGTGCGGAAGCCAAACACAACAAACCCCCGGCGGCGATCAGGCCCCGGGGGTTATGTCGAGCCGATTTCTTCGGAGCCAGCCCCGTCGCATCGGCCTTGGGCATCCGCTCGGGCGCGACCCCTCGCGGAACTTAAGTGGATGGGCTCAGCTCATAGCAGCGCCTCGGCGGTGGCGTCCAACAGCACCGCTTCATCCACTCTCTGGGCTTTGCGTTGCGCGGCCAGGCGCAACGCCGTCATGGCGAGTTTGTTGACCTTACGCGGAATGCCTTTGGTGGCCTGATACAGGCCCTGTCGCGCAGTGTCGTCAAACAGCAACTGGGTCACGCCGGCGGCCTTGAGTTGCTGAATGAGGTAAGCATCCAGTTCCTCGCGGGTGAGCCCCTCCAGATGGTAGTGCGTGCCGATGCGCTGACGAAGCGCCTCGTGCATCTGCAACGACAGCGTGCGGCGCAACAGCGGCTGGCCGACCAGCAATAGGGTGAGATAGCGCGTCGAGTCCATGTTGAAGTTGAGCAGCAAGGGCAGTTGCTCGAGGGCGGGATGAGGCAGCAGGTGAGCCTCGTCGCAGATCAGAATCGGATGCTGCTTCTTGTTCTGGTTCAGGCGCGTGATGGCGTCGGCGATCTGCCGCACCAGGTCACCGCGGAAGTGGGCCGGCTCCAGGTCCAAGGCCAGTGCGATCTGACGCAGCAGATCCAGCACGGTGCCGCAGGAGAAGTGAAGGTAGAGGACCTTATGTAGGCTGGGGTTAAGCGAGGCGGTAAAGACTCGGGCGGCAGTCGACTTGCCGGCGCCGACTTCGCCGGTGAGCAACCCCACGCCGGGATGCTGGATGAGGAAGTCAAGCCTTGCTTTGACCTGCTGCCAGGCAGCGGAGGCGAATAGTTGTTTAGCGTCCGGGCTGTCGGAGAAGGGTGTCTTCTTGAAGCCGAAGAAAGATTCCCACATTACCGATACGTCCTTCCGTTAACGACGGCATCGACGAGGCGGGCGTCTCCGGCGGGCTTGCCTGCATGGTAGATCTCGACGTGGGTCAGGTCGAGCGGGTCGAAGCGGGCCTCGATGCGCTGGCCGGCCAGTTCAGGCGGGGCTTCGAAGAAGCGATTGTGCAGGAGGAAGGTGGAGTCGCGGCGGACCAGGCGGTCCAGGCGATGGAAGAAGAGGCGGCGCAAGTCAGTAGCGGGCGGCAGTTGGCGGAGGTGGTCGATATCGCGCTGCCAGCGCAGTAGCGGGGTGGTCTGGATGGCGCTGTGTTCGCGGCGATGATAGTCGGAATCGAGCCAGTGCCAGAGGCGTTCGTTCAACTGCTCCAGCGAGAGCAGCGCTTGCGGATCCAGCGAGGCCAGGAACTGCTCGCGGACGGAACGGAAGAAACGTTCGATCTTGCCGCGACCTTCGGGCTGGTAAGGCGGGGTGTGAACGATGAGGATGCCGATGGAAGCAGCGATGCGCGCCAACTGCGGCGAGCGGTAGATCTTGGCGTTGTCCATGTAGAGGCGGGTGGGAATGCCGCGGGCGGCGACGGCTTGACGAAGGCAGTCGAGGAACGAGTTCAAGCCCTGATCGGGATAGAACTGGGCGTGAGGGATGAGGCGGCTGGCATCGTCGAGAGTGGCCTGGAGGAAGACCTGCATTTTGCCGGGATGGGGGGCGGGACCGGGACGGCGGACCCAGGGGCCGAAGAGCATGTCGGACTGCCAGATCTGGTTGGCGCGTTCGGCCTCGTACTTCTTGTGGGAGGAGGCGGCGGTTTGTTCCAGCAGGAGTTGGCGAGGGGTGAGTCCGCGGGCGCGGAGGAAGCGATAGAGAGTGGCGGAGGAGAGGGTGGCGTCGGGTTGGCAGGGGGCCAGTTCGCGCAACAGTGCGGTGCCAGTCCGATGCGGGTTCTGGCGTTTGAGGCGCTCGATGAGGGCGGCGGTTTCAGGCGAGATGGCGCGCAGTTGGCCGCGGTCCTGGCGAGGCTTGGGGGCGAGAGCGGCGAATCCGTCGCGGCGGTAGCGCAGGGTCCAGTCCAGCAAGGTGTCGACGGAGACCTGGCGGCGCGTGGAGAAGGGGATGTCGTAGAGGCGCGCGGCGATCTGTTGGGCGCGACGTGTCAACTCACCGCGTGGCAGCGGTTCCAACACCAGAGGGGCGATGAGGCCGTAGCGGAAGAGGGCGATTTTTTCGGCTTTGTTGTCATCCATCGAGAGCGAGGGTACGGGAAAAGGGGGCGGAACTCCATGCAAATGGTGTGTGGGGGCGCTCAGGCGGGGGCGGCGTCGGCGAGGAGCGCGAGACAGCGGCGGGCGGGATCGAGCGACGGCGGCCAGCCGAGCAGATGTTGGCGGAGGTCGCCGAACAGGAAGCGATGGGCGCGGGTCCAGCCGGCGGATTCGAGCATGGCGAGGGCGCGGTGGAGGAAGTCGGGCGCGGGGGCGGGCGCGCTCAGGGTCGCCAGTTCGGCGCAGAGGGCGGGAGCGCGTGAGCGAAAGCGGCGGAGCCAGAACTGGCCGCGTTGATAGGGCATGGGCGGTGGCGCGGGGCGGTTGGGAGACTGCGGGAGCAGCCGGGCCAGCAGCCAGAGGGAAATCACGGCGATGCTGAAGCGCAGGCAGGGGAGGGCGAAGTCTGGGAGCAGCGAGACGGTGCGGCGGCAGCAGTGGCAGAGGTAGCGGCGGACGCGGATGGTTCCGTCGAAGGCGAGGTCGGCGAGGGTGCGGGTGTAGAAGCCGTGCGCGCTGAGCGGGCGGCCGGCCCGGCACTGCGGGCAGCAGGCGGGGCGGTGGCGGTCAGGGTCGGGGAGTTGTGCGAGGTACTGCTCGACGGAGCCGGAGAATGGGTGTAGGATCTGCATTGTAGGATCGGCTTCGGGAGCTGGTAACTCCCGAGGTGTTGTTCTGCTGGGCGGGAGGGTTCCACGGTGCGGAGAACACCGTGGCGTCTCTCCCGCTCACACTTCGCCATCCTAACGCCGCGCTCGCATGTCAAGTTGGGCTCCGCCAAGCAGTCGCGGTGCCGCCCGGCGAGGCGGAAACTAATTTGAGAAAAGATGACCGCTAGGCGGGCAAAGATCGCGGCCCGTTACAGTCGGTGGTTGGACCGGTGACAAGGCGCGGCGGCGCGCGCAAGTGTTGCCGGTCTGTGAGGGTGTGTGTGGCATTGGGAGTGAAGAATTTGCGCCGCCATCGGCGATGCAGTGTTAGCGACCGCTCCTGTCAACAGTCTTGTGTCGCGAACTGGATCTACTGCTGCTTCTGCTGCATACAGGTGCCAGAGTACTGCCAACCTTCTTCAGAGCACGTCCACTTCGCGACGCCCCAGCACATGAACTCCTCCGTCGCATAGCGCTGTCCCTTCCAT
>JACRKW010000093.1 GCA_016215215.1 Acidobacteriota bacterium | reverse complement strand
AAGCCCCCGCTGGCTCACCGAGACCGGCCAGGAGGCGCAGGCCCTGCACGTTCTCACCCAGGTCTCCGGCGCCGCCCAGGCCGGTATCGAGCTGGCCGCGATTAAAGAGGCGATTGCCGAGGAGTCCGGCACGCTGGCCGAACTGTTCCAGCCCGGCTACCGCCGCGCCCTGTTTCTCGCCGTCGCCCTCGCCATCCTCCAGCAGTGGACCGGCATCAACACCGTGCTCTTTTACGGCTCGGTCATTCTCAAGGAGCAGGTTGGCGGCCATTCGGCCTCCGCCGCCATCGGCGTCAACGTTCTGGTCGGCATGGTGAACTTCGTCTCCACCATCGTTGCCATCTGGCTGATCGACCGGGTGGGCCGCCGGCCGCTCCTCATGGCCTCGGCCGGCGGCATGGTCCTCGGCCACGCCGGGCTGGCCTTCGCTTTCCTCCAGAGCCCGCCGCCCAGCCCGGTGGTGGTCGCCTCCATGCTCCTCTGCGCGGCTTCTTTCGCGGTCGGCCTCGGTCCGGGGGTGTGGGTGGTGCTCTCGGAGATCTTCCCCACGCGGATCCGCGGCCGAGCCATGTCCATCGCCACCGTCTCCCTGTGGATCGCGTGCGTCATCCTGACCTTTACCTACCTCTCCATCGCCTCCGCACTCGGCCCCTCCGGCGCCTTCACCATCTACGGCGTCATGTGCCTGATCACCATCTGGATCGTCGCCCGGCATACGCCCGAAACCAAGGGCCACTCGCTGGAGGAGATCGAGCGGCTGTGGAAGGGCGAGACACCCTAACGGGCTTTCAACGACCTCCCCGAAAGCGCCCGCAGGAACGCGACCAGGGCCTGTTTTTCGACTGGGGAGAGGTGGAGGGCGCGGACCTCGGGATCGAGCCCCGGATTGGCGCGCCCACCGGCGTCGTAGAACTCGACTACGTCTTCCAGAGTTGCCATGCTGCCATCGTGCATGTAGGGTGCGGTGCGGGAGATCTCCCTCAGAGTGGGCGTCTTGAACCGGCCTTGTCCCGCTCCTTCGTCGGCCAGCTTGCGGTTACGCCAAGCGACGCCCGTGTTGTGGAGCTGCTCGTCGGTGAAGTTGGGGCCGACGTGGCAGGCGGTGCAGTTGGCTTTACTTCGGAAGATCTGAAGGCCCAGTTGTTGCTGCGAGGAAAGGGCGGGGCGGTCGCCGTTGATGAAGCGGTCGTATGGCGAGTCGCCCGAGAGGATACTGCGGATGTAGGTGGCGAGCGCGCGAGCCATGGTGGTGGTGTCGAGTCCGGCGCGGGCGGAGGCCTCGGCCAGAGGCAGGTCCATCTCGTTGGGATCCTCGATGGGCTTCAACACTTGGTCTTCGAGTGTGGGGCTGCGGCCGTCCCAGAAAAAGAGTCGTCCGTAGCCGCGATTGACCAGCGCTGGTGAATTGCGGCGGCCCTCACGCTGGCCGATGCCTACGGCAAGGGCGCGGCCGTCTGAGAAGGCAAGATCCGGATCGTGGCACGTGGAGCAGGAGACGGAGCCATCGCGCGAGAGGCGGCGGTCGAAGAACAATCGCCGCCCCAGTTCGATCTTTTCGAGAGTGAGCGGGTTGTCCTCAGGGACCGGCATGTAGAGGTCCAGTCCCATAGGGATGGTGATTGCGAGCGCCGCCAGCATCACCACTTCGCGCTCACTGGCGGCAGGAAGTTCTCCAGCGACCAGATCTCCGCCTGCCGCTCTCCGGAGACGAAGGCGATCTGATGGCCGCTAGGATGCAGGGTAAAGCCCGTGCCTCCGGCCCACTCGCTCATGTCAACATTCAACTTGCGAGGCTGCCCACCGTTGATTGGGATGAACCAGAGTTCGTTACCCTTACGTTCAGCCTTCCCTTTGATGAGAAGTGCGGCGCTTCCGTCCGGCATCCAATTGGCGCCACCGAATCCCTGGATTCTGTCGGGTGGATTGACGCGAAGTAGTTCTCGTGGCTGGCCGCCATCGACAGGCACAAGCAGCGCTACGGAACCCTTGCCGGAGATGGCGCGTGTCGTCGCCAGGAGGTAGCGCCCGTCGCGCGACAGCACGGCGGAGCCCAACTTGTCCGGTGATTCATAAAGAGAACGTTCGTTGCCCGTGGTGAGATCCCTCCGCAGGACCCGGCTGTTACCGGCCGTGAGGTAGCTAATCGATTTGCCATCAGGAAACCACTGAGGCTCGGCGGCGTCGATCTCCGCCACCAGGGTGGTCACGCCAGTGTGGGCGTCAACTATGAAGATTCCGTTTCGACCCTTGAAGTCGGTTCCCCGCATGACGAAGCGGCTGCCATCGGGCGACCAGCGGGCGGTGACGAAGTAATTGAGCGTATGGGACACCTCGCGAATCTGCCCACTAGCCGTGGAGCGGATCAGGAGCCTGCAATTGGCGCCGCCCAGATTCCCGCAGGAGGCGTACGACACGGAACGGCCGTCCCACGACCAGTCAGGACGCCCCCGCGAAGCGATGTAGGTCGGTGCGGCCGACGGTATTTCCGAAATCTTGCCGGCGGTGACATCCAAAGCCGCGATCCGGAGATCCTGATTCCCAATGGACTTGAAGACCATTAGCGCGCCTGTGCTCGAAAACCCCAAGGACCACTCGGGGCCCTCTGCTTTTACCTGCCGGGGCTGTCCCTGGGCTTTTCCATTCGCGATTCCCAAAGCGTAAAGAGCCATCGTGCCGGTACGGTCGCTCGAAAAGACCACCGTCTGCCCGTCGGGCGCCCAACCCATGATCAGGTTCAGGCTGGGATTCTCGACGACGGCGGTTTCGTGGCTCCCATCAATGTCCAGGATGAAGAGGCTGCGATGCGGACTCGCGTCGCTCACAGGCAAGTCATAGACGATCTGCCGTCCGTCAGGGGAGAAGAAGAGCTTCGATGGCCCGCGCCAATCGACGGTTTTCAATACTCGAAGCTGACCATTGTCGGCGCCGATCAGAGCAATCTGACTGGACCTATCCTTGCGCCGCAGGTGCACGGCCAGCCACTTGCGGTCCGGCGACCAGTCTGAAACGTTAATGCTCGCGACGTCGGGGTTGGCGAAGATGACATGCGGCTCTGAGTTGCCGCTTCCTTCGACCGGAACAACGCGGACTTGAACCTGATTCTTGCTGTCGTACCACTCGTAGGCGATTTGTTTGCCGTCTTTTGAGAACGTGGAGAACTGCGCCCCGCCGATGTAGCCCGAAGAACCGAATCCGGCTTTCACCAACTGGCGGTCCATTCCTGTACGGAGATCGTGGATTGCCACCGCGGCTCCTTCGCTCCAATCGGTGAAGCTGATGAAACGGCCGTCCTGCGAGACTCGCCCGAACAAGTCCACCTTGGGCCCCGTCCACAAGGCGCGGTCACCTTTGGCCTGTGCAAATGTGCCCCCGTCGCTCAACCGGGTGTGCGCTAGTGCTGCTGCTTCCTTCTGATCGGCGTATTCCCTCACCACGCGCTCATAGACCCTGCGCGATTCGGCATTCCCTAGCTTCTGGTGGCACTCGGCCATCCGGATCAACGCCTTCGCCGCCGTGGCGCGGTCGCCCTTTGCTTCGGCGACGGCCTTCCCGTAGAGGGCGATGGCGCCCTTGAGGTCGCCTTCGAGCGTCTCTTTGCGCATGGCGCGCTGGAGCGTGACATTGGCTTGGGCAGACGGGGCTTGGGCAGACGGGGCTTGGGCAGACGGGGCTTGGGCGAACAGCGATGCGGCTGTCGCCAGAATCAGGATCAGTTGACGTGGTCTCATGATGCCACTCTAGGAACCCCATGCGAGATGGGAACGAGAGAACTGTGAGGAAACGGTGTGAAGTCAGCCATCAAAGCGGTACCCCATCCCACGAACGCTAGTAATTGACTCCGAGCCCACCTTGCGGCGCAGGTTGACGATGTGGGCGTCCACGGCGCGGTTGGTGACATAGGTGTCGCGGCCCCAGGCGAGGTCGATTAGCTTGTCGCGGCTGAGTACGCGGCCGCGGTTGTGCAGAAAGGTCACCAGCAGTTTGAACTCGAGGGGAGTGGTCTCGATCAACTGGCCAGCCCGGCGCACCTCGGCTCTCTGTTCATCCACTTCGATGTCATCGAACCGGAGAACGTCAGGCTGCACGGGTTTGCTGTCGCGAAGCCGGGCGCGGATTCGGGCGCGCAGTTCTCTAGGGCTGAAGGGCTTGGTGATGTAGTCGTTGGCGCCGAGGTCGAGCCCCATCACTTTCTCGGTCTCGTGCGTGCGCGCGGTGAGAAAGAGGATGGGCGTGTTCACTCCCGCCTTGCGGATTTCCCGGCAGACTTCGAAGCCGTCCTTGCCGGGGAGCATGACGTCGAGCAGAATCAGGTCCAGGCCGGGCTCCGTCCCGCGAGCGGCGCCGGACGGACCATCGCCCGCGGTTTCCACTTCGTAGCCTTCGAGCCGGAGATCATCTTCCAGCGCGCGGGCGATCTCGGGCTCGTCCTCCACAATCAGGATTCGATGCATTCGGTTTCCTCCCGGGGAATGGACATGGTGAAGACACTGCCGGCGCCCTCTTCGCTCACCACCGAGACGCGGCCTCCATGGGCGGCGACGATTTGTTCCACCATAGCGAGGCCAATGCCTGTGCCGCGAATGCCGCCGAGGCGGGCGCCGTCACCCCGGTAGAACTTCTGAAACACCAGCGGGCGCTCGCGCGCGGGGATACCGATCCCGTGATCGCGTACGGACCACTCCACCACGCGGTCGCGGCACTCCGCGGCAAGTTCCACCGAGCGCGCGGCGCCGGAGTATTTCACGGCGTTGTCGAGCAGGTTCCAGAGGGCGCGGGTCAAGGCCTCCCGGTCCGCGAGAAAGCAGACGTCAGGAGCAGGGGCCGCGGCCACCTGGAACCCGCGATCCTCGACCTCGCGCTGGAAATCGGAGGCGACCTGCGCGGTGAACTCGCGGGCATTGATGCGAGTGCGGCGGTATTCGAGCGCGCCCGACTGCATGCGGCGGAAGTCGAGCAGGTCCTCGACCAGCCGGTGCAGGCGCTGGGTGGCTCGGCTCAGGGAGCGATAGTAGGAGACCCGCCGCTCCTCGCTGGTGACACGGCCTTCCTCGAGCGATTCGCTGATCTGGCGCAGGGTGGTCAAGGGGGTGCGGAATTCGTGAGAGACGGCGGAGACAAAGTCTTCCTGCATCCTGGCGAGGAGGAAATCCCTTTTCAACGCGCGGAAGACGATGTAGGCGCCGGCGAGCGTGAAGAAGCCCACCGCGCCCAGCAGCACCAGCAGAAGGTTGCGGCGCGTACCGCTGTCGCCACCCTGGGGCGGGGCCACCGCGAGCACAGTCCACGGAAGCCGCGACTGCACGGGATAGATGACGGCCGCAGGTCCGGGCCGCGGGGGGCGGAGGTCCTTGCCGCTTTCGTCGCGCAGCCAAACGCCCGGCGCTAACTTGGAGAGCCACTCGCGCGCAACGAACGCCTGGGTCGCGGCGAAGACAGCAAGTTTGCCGCTGGTCTGTCCCCAGACGATGGTGACCGGCTCGCCTTGGACGGCGAGGCCTGCGCGGCCCGAGGTTGGCCGCGACGAGTCGCGGACGCCGGCTTCGATCAGGATGACAGCATCGGTGAGGCGTTCCAGATCGGTAGGGCGCGGGCGGCCGCTCCAACGAGCGGCGTCATCGGCGAAGGCGGCATAGCCGGCGCGAGTGATGAGGTAGCGGCCGGATAGTAGGATTGCTTGCAGTCGGAGGGCTTCGTCGCGAAGTTCCTTGGCTCGGCCGGTGGATTCGAGGAGGCTGCACCTGCTCCACGTGGCGGCGATGGGTGCCGGCCATCCGCCCGCTGCTGCCGTCTCCATCCGAGCGAGCATGGAGTAGGTCTGAAGTGCCTCATCTCCACGCCCGGCTTTGTTCAGGGCGCGGCCCAAGCGGTACAGCGCGCCGGCGCGGAGAAGCGGGTCGAGCGCTTCGGCCTGCTTGCGATAGATTTCGGTGGCGGCAGTGGCATTGCCCACCTTGAACTCCAGCGTCTCGCCCTCACGGAAGGAATCAGAAGGCGCTTCGGGTGGGGCCGGAACGCTCTCGTGGTAGAGGAGCGGGGATCCGGGGAGCAGAGCCAAGAGCGCGCCCTCGCCGGGACTTTTCGACAACAAGCCGGGATCGGAGAGCAGCGCCGAGAGGGTCTGAACGGCTTGGCTGGCGGACAGTTCGCGGCTTTCCGCCACGCGCTGCGCTTCGAGCGCGCGGTCCTGCTCGATGAGGCGAAATCCCAGCCATGCCACGGTGACGGCGGGGAGGCAGAGCACGACTGCCAAGGTGCCGATCAGGCTGCTTCGCGACATCTTCTTCCACCAGTATGAGCCTCAACAGTCGGACGGCAGTGAGGAGGCTGTGAGGAATTGGTGAGGACGGACCGCGGGCGTCATCCTGACCGTTACTTACCGCTCCATCGCTTGAGCACTCGCGCTTCCGCACCCGGTCCCTCCGGCGCCTTCACCATCTACGGCGTTATGTGCCTGATCACCATCTGGATCGTCGCCCGGTACACGCCGGAAACCAAGGGCCACTCCCTGGAAGAGATCGAGCGGCTGTGGAAGGGCTAGTTGCTGCTTGTGTTCGCTGTTTGTTCGCGACAAACGAGCCAAGCGGGCAGCGGTATGGCGTTCTGGTATTATGGCGTTATGGCGATGAGGAAGATGACCTTCAGTGTGCCGGAGCCGTTGGCGGCACAGCTTCTGTGCCGGGTGGCCTCACGCGACCGCTCGCGTTTCGTCAGTGAGGCCCTGGCTGCGCGCCTGGCCGAGCGCGACGCCGAGTTGATCCGCGCCTGCGAGGTTGCGAATCAGGACCTGGATGTGGCCGAAATCGAGAAGGAATTTGACGGGATGGGCGATGAAATGGCGGAGCCATGGAGGTGATCCCGGAGCGCGGCGAAATCTGGTGGGTGGCGCTGGATCCGGCGCTGGGTTCAGAGATTCGCAAGACACGCCCGTGCGTTGTGATGTCCGTGAAGGTGCTCAATGAAAGGCGAAGGACGGTGATCGTTGTCCCGCTTTCGAGTTCACCGAAGGCCAGCCCGCCGATCCTGATCCCGATCTCCTGTGATGGGCGGCCCGCAGTGGCCGTGAGCGACCAGATCCGGGCGGTGGCAAAGGAACGCCTGCGAAGCCGGCTGGGCGTGGTGACCATGGACGAAATGGCGGCACTGGAGGATGGCCTCAGGCAGATTATGCAGCTCGGATGACGCGAGGAGCGCTGGTCGCATGCCAGATCAGCCACGGTGCGGAAAGCCGCCGAAGACACGCTCCCTTTCGCCGTGCCGAATAGAGCGGCCGCCCCCCCGTTGTATCCTGTAGTTTTGGAGGTTTTCCCGCCTTGAGCCGCATCACCATGGCCTTCCGCGCGTTTTTCAGCGTCCTGGGAGGCTCGCTCCCCGATGACATCGCCCGCGCGCACGGTTACACGAAATCCCCCCTCAAGAAGGCAGCCGAGCCGCCCAAGGACACCACGCCCCGGGCCGAAACCAGCGCGCTCCAGCTTCTCTCCATCCTCCAGCGCGACGCCCGCATGCTGGACTTCTTCATGGAGGACATCTCCCCCTACTCCGACGAGCAGGTGGGTTCGGCCGTGCGCAACATCCACGACCAGTGCCGCCAGACCCTGCACAAGCACCTCAAGCTGGCACCGGTGATCGACGGCGTGGAGGGGGCCTTCACCAAGCCCGACCAGGCCGGCGCCCTGGCCAAGGACCCCGCCGCCATCAAGTTCATCGGCAACCTCCCCCCACAGGGCAAGCCGGACGGCGGCCTGCTCCGCCACAAGGGCTGGCGCGCCGATTCGGTGGACCTTCCCGCGCCCAACCCCAAGCTCAACGCCGCCATCCTTGCTCCAGCCGAACTGGAAGTGGAATAGCTCCTGTCCATGAAGATCGGCATCGACCTCGGCACCACCAATTCCGCACTGGCCTTTATCGACCCCAATGAAGCCGCCGGCGCGGACTTCCCCCCGGTCCACATTCTCCAGATCAGCCAACTGCTGGCCGGCGGCCAGCCCGGGACGCTTCGCACGCTGCCCTCCTTTCTGTATCTCGAAGGAGATAGCCCGGTGGGCGAGCACGCGCGCGAGCAGGGCGCGCTGGTCCCCACGCGGCTGGTCCACTCCGCCAAGAGCTGGCTCTCCAACCCGGAAGTCGACCGCACCGCCAAGATCCTGCCCTGGGACGCGCAGCAGGCCGGCCGCGTCATCTCCCCGGTGGAAGCCTCCGCGCGCTACATCGGGCAGATGGTAGCCGCCTGGGAAGCCTCCGGCCGCGGCCCCATCGCGGACCATGACGTCGTCCTCACGGTTCCCGCCTCCTTCGACGAGGAGGCCCGCGAACTCACGGTGCAGGCCGCACGCGACGCGGGCATCGAAAACCTCACCCTGCTTGAAGAGCCCGCCGCCGCGTTCTATTCCTGGATCGCCAACCACCTGGCCCAGTCGCAAAAGTCGCTCACCGACGGCATGACCGTGCTGATCGTGGACGTCGGCGGCGGCACTTCGGACTTCACCCTCATCCGCGTCGCGCGGGAGAACGACCGCGTCACCTTCACACGCACCGCCGTCGGCCGCCACCTTCTCCTAGGCGGCGACAACCTCGACCTGACGCTGGCCTGGCTCGCCGAGTCCAAGCTCAACAAGCAGCTCTCTCTCCGCCAGCGCTCCGCTCTCCGCCGCCAGTGTTCCGCCGCCAAGGAGAAGCTCCTCGGGCCCGATCAGCCCCCCAGCGCCGAAATCACCGTTCTGGGCGGGGGCACATCGCTGATCGGCGGCACGCTCAAAGCCGAGATTCTGCGCGAAGAGGCGCTCGAACTCGCGCTCGAGGGTTTCCTGCCCTTCTGCGGTCTGGACGACAAGCCGCAGGACGACGACAAGAGCCCTTACCGCGAGTCCGGCCTGCCCTACGTCAGCGACCCGGCGGTCACACGCCACCTGGCCGCATTCCTCCGCTCCTCGCAAAGCCCGGCGCCCGACGCCATCCTTTTCAACGGCGGCTTTTTCATCCCCGAGATCCTCCGCGCCCGGGTCACCGATGTGGTCGAGTCCTGGTACGGCAAGCGCCCGCTGGTCTTCGAGAACAACGACCTGGACCTGGCGGTGGCCGTCGGCGCTTCTTACTACTCATACGTCCGCGGGACCGGCGCCGGCGTTCTGGTCCGCGGCGGACTCCCCCGCGCCTACTTCCTCGGCCTGGACGCTCCTTCCGGCGACACCATCAAGACCGTCTGCCTGGTTCCCCGCGGCACAGAGGATGGCTCCACTCTCTCGCTCGACCTCGAGAATCTCCAGTTGGTCGCCAACAAGCCCGTGAGCTTCCGCCTCTACTCCTCGCTGGTCCGCACCGAGGACCAGGCCGGCGACCTGGTCGAGTTCGCCTCAGCGGCCTCAACCGAAGAGCTCCACCAGCACGCCCCGCTGGAAGCCGTGATCCGCTTCGGCAAGAAGGCGGAAGAGCGGCTGGTGCCGGTCAAGCTGGGCGTCCGCCTCACCGAGGTCGGCACGCTCGAGATCTGGGCCGAGTCCAAGATCAGCGAGAATCGATGGCGCCTGCAGTTCGAGCTCCGCAAGCCGGTCCTGGCCGAACAGGCCAAAGCCTCCAGGCCCGCCGCCGTCATCCCCACTGAGGCCGCCGCTGCCGCTGAAGCGCTCATTCGCGCACGAGAGACTCGCCCCGGAAGACCTCCCTGCCCGCCTGGAGCAGGCGCTTGCCCTTGGGCGCAACTCCTGGCCGCTCGAGGTCATCCGCAAGCTCGCCGATCTCTTCCTCGAATTGAATGACGGCCGCCGCAAGTCGCCCGCGCACGAGCTGCGCTGGCTCAACCTCGCCGGGCTCTGCCTCCGCCCCGGCTTCGGGCACCCCGCCGACGATTACCGCATCGAGCTCGCCCGCCGCGTCTGGGCGCAGGGCCTGACCTTCGACAACAAGCTCGAGAACGAGACCCAGTGGTGGATCTTCTGGGGACGCGTCGCCGGCGGCCTCAACCGCAATCAGCAGGAGGACGTCTTCCGCCGCCTCGCCTGGGCGCTGATGCCCAAGGGCAAGCCGCCACGGATCAACTCCAGCCTGGAGCGCGAGATGTGGCGCTGCGCCGCATCACTCGAACTTCTCCCGGCCGGCGTCCGTACCGAACTCGGCAACTCGCTGGTCAAGAAGCTGCTTGGACAGCCCGACGCCAGTACCTTCTGGTGCCTGGCCCGCATCGGAGCGCGCCGTCTTTTCCATGCGCCGGCCAACCACGTGCTCCCCGCGTCCACGGCCTCCCGCTGGATCGACGCGATCGCCAAACTCGCCGGCGCCGGCGAGACTATCGCCCGCCTTGCCCAGAGCACCGGCGACGCCTCGCGCGACCTCTCCCCTTCTTCCCTCGAGATCGTCCGCCGTACTCTGGCGGATTCGCCGGACCTCCTCGCGCTGTTCCAGGGGGACGCCCGCTCCGACCTCGACTCACTCGCCCGAGTCTACGGCGAGGATCTCCCCTCGGGCCTGGTGCTAGACACCGGTTACGGCCCCCTCACCCCATAAAGCAACAGCCAGCCCACCCCCTCCCCCTGCACCCCGATCTGCACGCTTACCGGCAGCACGCTGGCCGGGGTGATCCGGAAATCAGCCACTCCCTTGGCGTCAGTGGTCAACGTCTGCGCCGTCGCCCCCGCCGCCGCGCCAGTCAGCTTCACGTTCCCGCCCGTCACCGTCAAGGTGGCTCTCGCTCCGGCGTAGGGCAACCCCGCCCTCACCAGGCTCACCCGCACCACCCTTTCTTGGCCCACCGTCAGCACCGGCTCTCCGCCATCCACTACCAGCGTCGCCGGCCCCGGATTTGCAGGAACCGTAGTGCTCACCAGGTCCACCGTCTTCTGCAAACCCCCGCCGAACACCAGCACCTGGCTATTCCCCGGCCCGTTGATCCTCGCCTGGATGCTCGCGTTCCCCGCCGCATCCGTCGTCGCCTGTGTCCCCGCGCCCGAATTGAAAGTCGTCCCGGACTGGAACGTTATCGAACCCGGATTCGTCATCAGTGTCACTAGAGCGTTCGGCACGGCCTGGCCGCCAGCCGTCCGCAGGCCTACCGTCAAAGTCGACGAGGACCCCGTCGGCAGCGACGCCGGCTGTGCAGTCGCCGTCAGTTGTGCTGCCTTCACGGCCGGCGCCGCGACCACAGTCAGGTTGATCTTCCCCGATACGTTGCTCCCTGCCGCCTTGAAGCCCACCTCCAACGGCCCCACCGCCAATGGCGTCACCATCATCGTCAGCATGCCGAAGATCGAGTCGGTGAGGACTTGCGCCGTCTGCCCGCTCCGCACCTCGCTTCCTCCCACCGTCACCGATGCCTGCCCGGTAGGCACGCTCATCATGATCGGGTACCGCGGAATGCCGAACGCCGACGCCGAGGACGGGATCGCCGAAAACGGCGCCACGTCTCCCACGCTCAGAGTCTTCGGGCCGTCCTGGATGGCGATCCTTGTCACCGGGTCGCGGCACTCGATCAGCGATCCAAAACTGTCCGACTGCGGATGCACATACCGCGCACTCGGGATCGTGTCGTGAAACTTCAGCATGTGGTCGTCGTCCCAGGCGATCAACGTCTGCTGGAAGCTCCCTTGCACCGCGCAATTGAACTCCACGGTCCGCCCCATCGCGTCCTTCTGGTCGTACGTGGTGCTCAGGAACATCCGGTCGGCGTCCATGTTGTCGTTCGCCCCAATTGCCGCGTCGGTTCCCGGGGGCACTTCATACGGCGCAATGCAAGGCGCCGCGCACGGCTTTTTCGCGTCGAAGTCCCAGATGAACCGCGCCGGGAAGAAATCGTAGTACGGCTCCGCGTCAGACGACCCGTCCGCGGTGAGCGTCACCTTCGACCCCACCGGCACGACGATCGAGTCAAACCCGTTCGAACACGCCGCTTCCCCGGTGGTGGTCGGCAGAATCACATCCCCGTTCGGCGCCACCCCCTTCACGATCTTGTTGTCCGATACGGGATGGTAGTATCGCTCCAGGAAGTCGGCCCACGCCCCGCCCGTCGCCGAGTGAAACAACATCTCCGGATTTTCTTCAGCGGGCCACTGCGTCCGCGGATCCAATGGCTCATCAGTCTCCATATCCCGCGCCGCCAGCGGCAGCGCGTCGTTGTTCCGCCGGTACACCACCAACGGCGAGTCTCCATCGGTCTCCCTGGCGTCCACCAGGTCGTAGGGAAGCTGCGACAACTGGCCAAACCCGAAACCGGGGGATCTCTTCTCCACCCGCGCTCGCAGAATCGGCAGATAGATACTGATGCCCCCTAGTTGCCGGTATTCGCCCTGCACCTGCGCCAGCACCATGCTTCCCGGAGAGCCCGCCACCAGCCGTGCCATTACCGCCTCGGCCCCGCCCACGGCGCATACCGGCGCTCCACTGTAGTCCAGTACCAGTTGGGCGAAGTCGTATAGATCCACGAAGTTCATGTCTATAAACCGTGTCGCCTCGATCGATTGCCGCGCCACCAGCCGCTGCACGTTGTCCCCGGAGCTGCCCTTCTTCCGGAAATACGTCACTCCCTGTTTCAGCGTCTTAGCCCACGACGCCAGCGCGTCGAGCGTCGGCTTCAGCAGGTCCAGGTCATACAGAGCGATGGTGCTCATGTTCGGCACCCGAATCGGGTTGCCGCGATTGTCCTTGTACGTCCTAGCGAGATGAGCGTCGTTCCGGTTCGAAAACCCCTTCACAATCAACTGCCCCAACTCCCGGCCCGTCAAGTCGGGCTTCGCCTTCAGCGCCGCGGCCATCTCCTTGTGCGGGAACAGCCCCGCCCTCATCACCTGCTCGCTCGCCACCAGGTAGCGCGTGTGCGGGTAGAGCTGCGCCGCCACCTCAATGTTTCCCATCAGGCACGATTCAAACGCGATCAGTTCGAAAAACCTGCCTTCCAGAGCCTTCGAGAATTCAGACATCGTGATGCTGTCCTGATTCGCCAGCCTGGTCAAGCCGCCAACCAACCCCGGGCGGGTCCCTCGGGAACTCGCGTCAAAGCCGAAGCCCTTCCACCCCTTTCCATGCCCCGTCAGCACCAGCGCATACTTGTCGGCCGGAAACGTATCGCAGGCCCATGTGATGAAGTCCTTCAGCGTCTGCGGATCGCCCGTGTCCAGTTCTCCTTGCGACACCTCATTGTTCATGAACTGAACCAGCGTCACCTGGGTGGGATCCGTCTCCGGCCCGATCCTGCCCCGCACCGTCGACCCTACCGGGTAGGAAGTCACCGTCCCGTCCGCCCTGAACCGAGCCGGCACCGACCGCGCATTGCCGTCATACAGAGCCACGAAATTGACGCTATCGTCCGTCCCCCCCGCGCGCTCCACCTCCTTCATCGTCTGGTAGACAAAGGGCTCTACGTCCGGCGCGTCCCCAGCCAGATACAGCAACACCGTCCATCGCCTGCGCCGCGGCCCCGCCGCCGGGGGCCCCGCCGCCCGCGGGCCCTTCGCCGCAACCACGCCCCCCGCCTCCGCCTGCTCCGTGTCATCTACAATCCTCATTGGCAGCGCGTCGAAGTTCCGCCGCCCCGGCGACATCCCCGCCGCGCTTTCTCCTCCATGCGACGCCCAATCGCCCGGCGAATCGGTATCGATCGACGATGCCCCCCGCCCCAGTGAATCCCCCGCTTCGAGGCCTCCCGCCAGTGCGGACGGCGAGGACTGGATCAGGTCCGGGCTCAATACATCCCCGGCCACCCAGATGCCCGCCGCAACCGCATCATCATGCGCCGCCCCAGGCGCCTGTGTCGAAGACCCAAACCGCCACGCCACAAAGTCCACCATGCGTTCCGGCCCATACAGCCCCGCCTCGTCCGCAGTCACCTCCCAGTAGCTCCCGTCCCCCGCATCACCCGTGTAGTAGTCTCCACTTCCATCGGCAAAATCGAGCCGGTTTTCTCCGCTGGTAAAGTGCACCACCAGGTAGCCGCCAGCCGGAAGCGATACAGCCGGCAAGTCGCGCGCCGACGCCCCCGCCCGCCCGTCCCGCGCCGTCACCTTCCAGCCCGTCAGATCCACGGCATCCGCCGTCTGGTTGTACAACTCCAGCCATTGATGGTTCTTGGGCGCATCGGGGCTCGCTGCGTCCAGCCAGAAGAACACCTCGTTGATCACCACCGGCGCCTGACCCTGCGCGGTCAGCACCAAAGCCACAACCGGCAAGAATACGCGTATGATAGATCGCATCCCTACGATCCCTCCTCTGTGATTCCCCAAGCGTATTGCAATCTGCGCGAAAATCAAAGCAGAATCGGCATCTCCCTATCCAATGAATGAACTGGCCCTTATCGCCTCCATCCGCAAGTGGTGCAAAGCCGCCTCCACGCCCGGCCTCATCGCATCCATCGGCGACGACGCCGCTATCCTCCGCCCGCGCCGCAACCACGACCTCCTCATCACCACCGATTTCCTCATCGAGGATGTCCACTTCACCCGCGGGTCCCTTTCCCCCGCGGATACCGGCCGCAAGGCCCTGGCCCGCGCCCTCAGCGACATTGCCGCGATGGGCGGCGCCCCCACCTACGCCCTCGTCTCCCTCGCCCTAGCGCCCTGGACCACCGCCGCCTTCGTCCGCGCCTTCTATCGCGGCCTGAACCAACTCGCCGGCCTCCACCGCGTCTCCATCATCGGCGGCGACCTCTCCAAAACAGACAAGTTCACCGCCGACATCGTCGTGCTTGGCGACGTTCCTCGAGGCCTTGCCCTGCGCCGTGATACCGCCCGGCCCGGCGATATCCTCTACGTCTCCGGACCTCTCGGCCGCGCGGCTTCCAAGGCTTACAAGGACGTGCCCCGGCCCCGTCTCGACCTGGCCCCCCGCCTTCTGCGCAAAGCCAGCGCCTGCATCGACTTGAGCGATGGCCTGGCACTGGACCTCCACCGCCTCTGCCTCGCCTCCGGCCTCTCCGCCGATCTCGACGGGCCGCTCCCCGTGTCTCCCGGCGCCACCCTCGAACACGCCCTCTTCGGCGGTGAGGACTATGAACTCCTCTGTACCCTACCCCCAAACGTGCGCCCGCCTACCTCCTTAGTTCGCGTCGGTCTTACCCTCGCCGGCCGCCCTGGCCTAGTCCGTTTCGCCGGCCGCCTACTCAAAGTTCGCGGCTGGGATCCGCTCCGCAACCCTGCACTCAGGTGAGTGTTCTATTAAAGTAGATACAGAAATCTGTTATACTTCTGCGCACTGGGTGTTTATGAAAACCGTCGCTCTCGCCCTCTCCCTCCTGTCGCTTCCCCTCCCTGCCCAGGATCCACCCCCCGAGGCATCGGGACAGAACTGCAGCTTCCTCGCAGCCCCGGACGAGTTCCTCTCGCGCGAATCCCGCGTCCGCCGCGATGCCTACGAGCGCACCCTGGCCTTCTCCCGCTCGCTCCCCGGCCGCCGCGCAACGGTCGACCCCGCGGAGATCCCCGTCCGCTCCTTCATCGATGAGGAGATCTTCCGCCGCCTGCAGGCCGACGGCGTGCAATCGGCGGCTCTCACCACAGACGAGGAGTTCCTCCGCCGCATCACTCTCGACCTCACCGGCCGCATCCCCTCCGCCGCCGATATCCGCGCCTTCACCGCCGACACCAACCCGGAGAAGCGCGACGCGATCATCGATACCCTGATCGCATCCCCGGAGTTCGTCGACAAGTGGTCCGTCTGGCTCGGCGACCTCCTGCAGAACGCCGCCACCGCCCAGAACCGCTCTCAGCAGATCGAGGGCCGCAACCGCCTCCACGAGTACATCCGCGACGCCATCTACTCCCAGAAGTCCTGGCGCGACATCGCCTACCAGATGGTCAACGCCGTCGGCAATAACTACGACCACGCAACCGCCGGCGCCAACTTCGTCCTGCGCGGCCAGGCGGTCATGGGGCCGGCCCAGGACACCTACGACCTCCTGCTTGTCCGGACCGCCACAGCCTTCCTCGGCATCTCCCACTACGATTGCGTCCTCTGCCACAACGGCAAGTTCCATCTTGAACTCGTTCACGCCTGGGGCGTCCGGACCACCCGCCTGGAGGCCTGGCGCATGGCCGCCCATTTCTCCCGCGTCACACTCCAGGGCTACCCCGGCAACGATCCCGCCAACTACTACACGAACTCCACCAACATTTTGGAACGCGCCACCGGCACCTACGACCTGAACACCAACTTCGGCAACCGTCCCAACCGCACCCCCGTCACCATCGACGGCAAGTCCGTCACCAACCTGACCCCGATCTATCGCGACGGCACCGCCGCGCCCACCTCCGACTGGCGCGCCGCTCTCGTCTCCGGCATGGTGCGCGACCCCATGTTCGCGCGCAACTTCGCCAACCGCCTCTGGAAGGCCATGTTCAACCTCGCCCTGGCCGAACCAGTCGATGGCCTGGATCCCCTGCGCCTGGACCCCGCCGTTACGCCGCCCGACAACTGGACCTACCAGGCCTCACACCCCTGGCTGCTTGAAAAGCTCGCCCAGGTCGCCCGCGATAACGACTACAACCTGCGCGAGACCATCCGCTTCATCGCCAAGAGCTCCGCCTACCAGCTCTCCTCGCACTACGACGCCGATTGGGATATCACGAAGGCCTCCCTCTTCGCCCGGCACATCCCCCGCCGGCTGGAAGCCGAAGAGGTGCACGACGCCATTGTCAAAGCGACCGGCGTAATGCCATCCTACACCGTGGGCGGCTGGGCCGACCGGGTCTCCTGGGCGATGCAGCTTCCCGAGCCCGTGGAGCCGCGCTCCGACGGCACCGCCGCGGGCTTCATGAACTCCTTCAACCGGGGCAACCGCGACACTCTCCAGCGCTCCCAGTCCGGCTCCATCCTCATGTGGCTCAACATGATGAACAACACGCTGGTGACCAACCGAGTCCGCACCGCGGGTAACCCCTCCTCGGCCTACCTCGCCACGCTGGCGGCGAACAAGTCCAACGACGCCGTCATCGAGGAGATATTCTTCACCTTCCTCTCGCGCACCCCTACCGAATACGAAAAGGGAGTGGCCCTCAAGACCCTGGCCAAAGCCACCACCGCTCAGTACACACGCGCCATGGCCGTCGAGGATCTCGCCTGGGCCCTCATCAACAAGACCGACTTCATGTTCAGCTACTAACGAGGCGCCAACCCCATGAAACCCACGCCCTCCACCTACTTCTGGAAACGCCCCGCCCTGGACCGCCGCGTCTTCTTCCGGCACGCCGGCGCCGCCGTGGCCGGCTCCTTCTTCCTGCCCGGCCGAGCGCTGGAAACCGTCGCCCAGGCCGCCCCCACCACCATCGGCACCGCCAAGTACGTGGTCTTCGTCAACATGACCGGCGGGCCTTCCCACACCGACACCTTCAACTTGAAGGAAGGCGCCTGGACGCTGCCTGCCATGGAGCCCACCACCTACGGCGACATCCGCTGGCCCCGCGGACTCTTCCCCAAGCTCGCCGAGAACATCGACTCGATCGCCACGCTCCGCTCCTGCCGCACCTATGCCGTGGTCCACGGCATCATGCAGACCTGGATCCAGATCGGCCGCAATCCGCTCTCCGGGCTGTCCAAGATCGCTCCCCACATCGGATCGGTCGTCGCCCGCGAACTCGCAGACCCGTCCGCGCTGATGCCACCGTTCCTCTCGCTCAATTCGGGCGGCGGGCCCAGCCAGGGCTACCTGGAACCATCCACCGCTCCCTTTTACGTCAACCCTGGCGGCGGGGGTCTCGGTTTCACCACCAACCCGGTGGGCGCGGCCGGCTTTGACCGCCGTTACGGCCTCCTCCTCGAACTCGACGCCGAAACCCGCGCCATGGCCGGCATCGGCCCCGTCGTCAAGGAGATGGAGCAGTTCAACCTCTCCGCGCGCGGCCTGATGTACAACCCCAACGTCGACCGCATCTTCACCTTTGACGCCACCGAGCGCGCACGCGACGGCACCTCCGGCTTCGGCAACGCCTGCATCACCGCCCGCAACCTTCTCCGCGCCAACATGGGCGCCCGCTTCGTCCAGATCAATGTCGGCGGTTGGGATATGCACTCCTCCATCTACACCGGCACAAACCTCAACCCCACTAATGCCGCCTCCACCGGCCGCACCTTCGATGCCGCACTCGGCACGCTGATGGCAGACCTGAAGAACGACGGGCTCCTCGACCAGACCCTCATCCTCGCCTTCGGCGAGTTCGGCCGCACCACCGGCAATCCCAATGCCGGAGCCGGACGCGACCACCACCAGACCTTCGCCGTCATGATGGCGGGCGCAAAGATCAAGGGCCGCCGGGCCATCGGCTCCACCGACGCCGTCGGCAACATCGTCACCGACCCCGGCTGGTCCATGGGCCGCCCGATCCGCCCCGAGGACATCGAAGCCACCATCTACTCCGCGCTGGGTATCGATTACACCAAGGTCTACCGCGACGACCCGCTCAATCGCGGCTTCTACCTCGTGCCGACCAACCAGGATGAGGAGTACGCTCCGATCAATGAACTGTGGGGCTAGGCTGGGCCACCCTTTGTCTCCAAGCGCCAGCCTGGGGCTTCCGTTACGCCCGCCGCGTCTCCTTGAACTGCAGCAGCGCGCCCGCCACAGCCACCAGAGTTGCGAGCCCAGTCCAGGCGATCCACTTCGCCTCCTCCAGCCCGGAGAAACGGTAGACCGGGCTCATGAAGAAGCCGTAGACCATCAGCCCCAGCATCCCCACCGTGTAGAGCACCAGCAGCGGCCGCAGCTTCCGCAGGAGTCCCGCCACCGCCGTCAGGATGCCCACCAGCCCCAGCCCCAGCAGCCAGTACAACGCCGTGTCACCCTTCCAGAAGGGCAGCATGTCAAACTTGAAGTTCTTTGAGCCGCTCAGCAGGAGCACCAGCGATACCCCGGTCATGAAGACCCCGGCGATCAACACGAACAGGCAACTGTAAAAGCGAAGAATCATGGCAAACACCTTTTCACTCCCTCCCGGCGACGGTCTTCCGGCCAGCGTCCATTCTATCAAGAGCCCCGCGCTTGCTGCCCTCCTCCTGGGCGCTTTTTCGCTGGTCCTCCCCGCGCAGATCTCCCCGGCCCAGCGCCGCGTCGACTTCGAGCAGCTCGCCGGCTCGGTCGCCAAGGCCTACGCGCCTTACCAGTGGAAGATCGACACCTTCTCCTACGACGCCCTCCAGATCGAGCCCTGGCTCAGCCGGGTCGCCGCGGCGCCCGACGACCTCGCCTACTTCGAGATCTGCATGGAGTACATCGCGTCCCTCCGCGACCTTCACTCCGGCTTCTTCCTCCACTCAGACTTCCTCGCGTGGGCCCCCGTCGACGCCGACCTATACGACGGCAAGGCGCTCATCGACAACATCATCCGCTCGCGCCTCCCGGAGTCCCGCTACCCCTTCCAGGCCGGCGACGAGCTGGTCTCGGTGGACGGCCAGACCGCTTCGGAGTGGATGGACTACGCCTCCCGGCTCCAGTCCTTCGCCAACCCGCGCGCTACCCGACGTTGGGCTCTCGACCAGATCCTCTATCGCTACCAGGACGTCCTCCCCCGCGCCGCCCAGACCGGCGACACCGCGCGCATTGTCGTCCGCCGCGCTTCGACTGGCGCGCTGGAGACTTACGACATTCCCTGGATCAAGTCCGGCACGCCGCTCACTGCGATCGGCCCTGTGCCGACCCCCAAGGCCGCGGCAGCGATGACCGCGGCAGCGGTCGAAGCCACGCCCCCCGGCCGCGCCTCGCTCGCCACGCGCCGCACCCCCGCCTTCAAGCGGGTCCGCGGCTTCGGCGCAGTGCGCCCGCTTTTCAACCTCCCCTCCGACTTCGTGCTCCGCTACGGACGCAATTTCGCCGACCCCATCTACAGCGGCACATACAAGTCCGGCGGCTTCACCATCGGCTACCTCCGCATCCCGCAGTTTTCCTCCTCCGCCCGCTCGTCCCTCCTCCGAGCCCTGGACACCGAGATCGCCTACCTGCGGGCCAACACCGACGGCCTGGTCCTGGATGTCATGCGCAACCCGGGCGGCGACGTCTGCCTCACCAACGAGGCACTCCTCCGCTTCATCCCTTACCCCTTCCGCACCGTCGGCGACGAGTTGCGCCCCACACTCGACATCGTCGACGTGTTCCGGCAGGACTATCAATACGCCCTCGAGGACGGCGCTGATCCCGTCACCCTGGCCTACCTGAAGGGCTTCCTTTGGGACGTCGAAACCGCATACCACGAGTACCGCGGCATCACCGGCCCCCTGCCCATCTGCGGCTTCTCGCTCGACCTGTACCCCGGCGCCGCCCCCGCCTACGACAAGCCAATGATCGTCCTCATCGATGAGTTTTCCACGTCTTCGGCCGACGTCTTCCCCGCGGTGCTTCAGGACGCCAACCGCGCCCTGATGGTCGGCATGGCCACCGCCGGCGGCGGCGGCCTCTCCACCCAGGAGCGCATCGGCTTCTATTCGGAGGCCTCCGTGGCCCTCTCCATCTCCCTCGGCGTCCGCGCCCGCGACGTCTTCATCGAGAACATCGGCGTCCACCCCGACATCGAGATCGACCTCATGACGCGCGCCAACCTGATGAACGGCGGCCGCGACTTCGTCGACGGATTCACCATCGCCATCGTCGAGCACATCAGGCGTTCATCAACGCCCTGACACGCTCTTCCAAGAGCTCAGTGAGCTCTCCGCGCTGCCTCAGGGTGTAGCCCTCCGGGCTCACCGGCGCGCCGATGCGGACCTCCACGTCTCCCCCGCGGAAGTGCGACGACTTGCGACGACTTGGCCGGCAGGACGTCCCAGGTCCCTACCAGCGCCACAGGCGCCAGCGGCACCCCGGACTGGATCGCCAGGTACGCCGCCCCGTCCTTGAAGCGCTGCATTTCACCGTTCGGGCTCCGGGTCCCTTCGGCGAAGATCATGACCGAAAGCCGCTTTTCCCGCACCAGCCGCGCGCACTCGTTCATGCTCGCGATGGACGACCGCAGGCTGGCGCGATCCACCGTCAGGTGCCCCGCCCGGCTGATGTACCAGCCGATGAAGGGCGCCTTCAACAGCTCCCGCTTGGCCAGGAACTTCACCGGCATGGGCAGGTGCCGCACCATCACCGGCGTGTCCACCAGGCTCAGATGGTTCGAGACCACGATGTAGTGCTGCCCCGGCTCCAGGTTCTCCGCGCCCCGCACCCGCACGCGCGCGCCGAAGATGGACAGCACCGCCGCGCCCCAATGCCGGTAGAGCCACTCCTGCCACCGCCCCCATGGCTGAAATACCGACGTCGCCACCGCCGTGCTGATGAACACAGCCGTCGCCAGCGACGCAGCCGGGATCGTATAGGCCCAGGACCGGATGTGCCCGAGTTTGATGGCCTACCTCTTCCCGGCCACCTTTTCGGTTACTGTGAGCGGCTCGGCCAGCTTGAACGTCAGCAACGACTCACTGGGAAGCACCGCCGCGTCGCCCTTGGTCGCCAGCACCAGGCCCGTGCCGGCGCCGCCGCCTGCGGCAGCTCCGATCGCCGCGCCCTTGCCGCCGCCCGCGATCGCCCCGATGGCCGCGCCGATCCCTGCGCCGATCCCGATCTTGGCCGCGTCCTTCTTCTTCGTGCTCTTCGCCGTCGTCCCGACCGGCTGCGTACGGATCGCCAGCGTCTGCCCGTGGCTCCCCTCAATCGATGTGAGCGCCACCGCCAGAGACGCCAGACCTTTCACGCGCCCGCCCGGATCGCACTCGGTCACCTCGCCGCGCACCGCCGCCCCCTTGGCAGCGATCACGTAACCGTCCACTTCCAGCGGCTGCGCCAGCGTCGCCTCAAACTTGTCGCCCACGCGCGCCGCCTTGGTCGAGATCGAAGAAATGGTGCGCACCTTGACGGGCGCGCCCGCCGCCAGCGAAAACTCCCGCGGCTGCGCCGCGGGCTCCGCATCCGCCCCCTGCGCGCGTTTTTCCTCCGCCGCTTTCAGATTCTTCTTCGCCTCATCCAGCTGCTTCTGCGCTTCGGCGACCTGTTGTTCCGCACTGGGCGGTTTTGTCGAGCATCCAGCCGCGCCGATCAGCAAGGCCAGCGCGACGGGCCATGCAAAGCACTTCATTCTTGTCACGAGTTCACCCCTCTTAAGTGTTGTTATACCTTGGGCTTGGGAGGCGGCAGTTCGCGCGCCTCGCACATCGACTGGAAGCCCTGCCGGGCATGGCTCCCATCGCAAAACGGCTTGTTGGCCGACAGACCGCAACGGCACAATCCGATGGAGGTCCGCCCGCCGAGGCCGAACGCGTTTCCCTGCGCGTCCAATAGTGTCAGCTCCGCGGGGTCACCCTCCAGGCGAAGGGGCCCATTATTGAAGACGGTCAACTTAATCGCCATTGGTCCGAGAATAGCAGATGGCGGCGAGCCTATAATCTGGTCATGGCGCGCCGGCTCCTTCTCCTCTGCACGCTGGCCGCGGGGCTCCCTGGCCGGGCGCAGGAGGCCTACAACCCGCTCCAGCCGATGACGGCCGAGCAAGTGCTTCTCGGGCGCACGAGGAACGTGGTGGCGGAGATGCTCAAGAGCATGCCGAACTTCACGTGCGTGCAGACGATCGAGCGTTCGCAGCGCCGTCCAGACACGAAGCGCTTCCAGATGCTCGACACTCTGCGGCTGGAGGTGGCGCTGGTCAACGGCAAGGAGCTCTACGCCTGGCCGGGTTCGCCGAAGTTCGACGAGCGGGACGTGCGGGACATGGTGGGCGGACAGGGCGCCATCGGCACGGGCGACTTCGCGCTGCACGCGCGGAGCATCTTCCTCGGCACGGGCGTGGAGTTCAAGTTCCTCGGCAAGGAGGAGTTGAACGGCCGGCCGGCAAACAAGTTTCACTTCCGGGTCTCTCTGGCGAATAGTCTTTATTTCATCCGCATCGGCGCCGCGGAGAATGTGGTGGGCTACCAGGGCCACGTCTGGAACGATGCCGCCACGCTGGAACTGCGGCGCATCGAGATGACGATTGACGAGATCCCGCCGAACATCCCGCTCAAGCAGGGCTACAAGCTGATCGACTACGGGCAGGTCGCCATCGGTGAAGCAAGCTACATCCTGCCGACGACGATGGAGATGACGCTGACAGGCGTCAATGGCGGCGAGAACCGGAATCGAACAGTGTTTTCCAGGTGCAGGCAGTACATGGGCGAATCCACGCTCATCTTCGATGACCCGCCGCCGGAGGCCGCACCGAGAGCCGCGCCCGTTGTGACGGTTCTGCCGCCGGAACTCAAGCTCCAGGCCAGGCTGGCCGCCACGGTGGATCTTTCCAAAGCGGCCACCGGAGATCAGGTGATCTTTGAAGTCACCAAAGACGCCGTCAAAGACGGAGCGGTACTTGTGCCGAAGGGGGCGCGGCTGGAGATGCGGCTGGACCTTGTGGTCTGCCGCGACTTTCCGTACGGCCACTGCTATGTGGCGCTGGCGCCTGTGCGATTCTCGTTCGGCGGCAACTCCGGCGGCCTGAGGGCGGCGTTGGATTCGCCGGCGCTGGACCGCACGATCCAGATCATGTTCGGCAACCTGCGTCCGGAGGCGCGGCTGCCGCCGGCCGAAATCGGGCAGGCGTCGCCGGGTTCCTCGATGCTGTTGCTGCGCGGATCCCGTGGAAAGCTCTCCAGCGGCTTCGCCACAGTTTGGCGTACCCTGGAGGCACGGGGAGAAGATCAGCCGTGATACAGTTTGGCCCAGAAATCGACAGCAAGCTACTAGACGACACTTTGAAGTTCGCCGAGCGGCAGGTTTCCAACCTCATCGAGAAGCACCCCGGCTTTTACCCCATCTACACCAAGGATGGGAAGTGGAAGCACGAGGGGCCGGCGTGGACGCACTGGTGCGACGGCTTTCTGCCGGGCATGATGTGGATCTTCCACCGGCGGGCGCTTGAAGCGGGCAGCGACAGCCAGTTCTGGATGGACAAGGCGATTGAATACAGCCGCCCGCTGGAGCCGCGGCAGTTTGACCGCGACGTGCACGACCTGGGGTTCATCTTCCACTCCACCTACTACCGCTGGTACCAGGTGACGCGCGAGCCGCGCCTGAACGACGTGCTTGTGCAGGCGGGCAAGACGATGGCGCTGCGATTCCAGGAGAAGGGCCAGTATCTGCGTTCGTTCGTCAGCGAAGACTCGATCTTCATCGACATCATGATGAACGTCGGCATCATCTTCTACGCGGCGAGAGAGACCAACGACCGGCGGCTGCGGGAGATTGCCATCCGTCACGCTCTGACCACGCGCCGCTACCTGGTGCGCGGCGACGGATCGACGGCGCATGAGGGACTGTTCGACCTGGAGTCCGGCGAATTCCTACGGCAGACGACGCATCAGGGCTGGCGGGGCGATTCCTGCTGGTCGCGCGGGCTGGCGTGGGCACTCTACGGGTTCGGCAGTTGCTATGAATACACGCGCGATCCGCGTTTCCTCTCCACGGCCGAAGGATGCGCCGACTACTATCTGACGCACACCAACGCGGACGGCGTTCCGAGCTGGGACTTCCAGGCGCCGGAAGACAACCGGGGGATGGTGGACACGTCGGCGGCGGCAATCGCCGCCGGGGGTCTGCTGAGGCTGTGCCGCATGCTGCCTGATCCGGTGAAGGGCTTCTACTACTACTCCAGCGCCCTACGCATTTTGCGCACGTTGTGCGAGAAGCACACGGGCCGCGGAGACAAGAAGTGGGAGGGCATCCTGAAGGGCGGGGTGTACCACATCCACAAGGGGCTCGGGGTGGACGAGAGCGTGATGTGGGGCGAGTACTTCTTCTGCGAGGCGCTGGAAAACGCGCTCCGTCATAGCCTGGCGAACCAGAAGAAGGCCAATGGCTCGGGAAAGGGCTGAGGCGGGCAGGAGGCCGGTCCTTCACGGCTGCGCCTCGGAGAAGGCCGTGCGGCCCTCAGGCTGACGCCTGGGGACAAAGAACACCTACGCCTTGCGGCGGGCAAGCGATGAGGTGAGCTGCACGGTGGCGAGGGCGAAGAGGTAGAGGCCCGCTCCGAGCAGGAGCGTATTGCGAAGCCCCAGATAGATGGCGCAGAAGATGGCGGCTCCTGAGCCGAGCACGCTGGAAGCGGCGTTCAAGGACCAGGCCCAGCGCACCGAGGGCGGGTGCCAGGTTTCCAGGCGAGTGAGGCCGGCGGGAAACGGGACACCCATGGCGAATCCGGCAGGGGCGATCAGCAGCACGGTGACCAGCATGCGTACGGGCAGCGGCAGGGCGGCGCCGGCATTGATGATGGGGCTCACGGCAAAGGCGAGCAGGGTGACCACGGCGGCGACTCCGGCGAGCGCGAGCATCAGCCGGCGGTCCTCGAGAGAAACGATGCGGCGGCTGAAGAAGCTGCCGAAGCCGCTGGAGACGAGCATCGAGAAGATGACCACCGTAAGGGCGTAGGTGGGATGGCCGAGGAACAGCACGAGCTTCTGAATCAAGCCGACCTGAATCAGGATGTAGCCGGCGCCGAGGCAGACGAAGTAGAGCAGAAAGAAGGGCACCCCCTTCTTATTGGGGAGGCGCGAGCCGAGCAGCAGCGGGGGCAGGGCGAGCGTGACGACGGTGGCGAGAAGGCTGACGCTGACGAGCGAGAAGAGCGTAGGCACGGCCAGGTTGATCTTGAAGTCGGCGCTGTCGCGTGCGGCGGTGGACTTGAAGCCCCAGACGTCGCGGGGCTGCACGGTATAGAAGAAGAACGGCCGGTCGTCCGGGACCGGCGAGACGTCGTAGGGGTAGGAGTCCAGGAAGGCTGACGGATCCTTGGCCAGCAGGAAGCCGGCGAACGGGGTATCGGGGGCCTGCCCGGGCATGTAGACGATTTCGAATCCACCCTTGCTGGCGGCGAGCCCGGCACGCTCCAGAAGCTCGACCGGCATGGGCTTGCGGCTGACGATGACGGTGTCGGAGGCGCCCCATCCGTGCAACTTCTGGACATCTTCGCGGACGACGATCACGTGGCGGGCCGGGTCGTTTTCTCCCAACCGTTTCAGCGCCTCGCGGGCGAGGGCGAGCAGCCGGAGCGACTCACGCGGCGGCTCAAAGCCCCAGCGGGTGAAGGCGAGGACGCCGTCGGGGGTGAGGTGTGAGAGGTAGTCGACAAACGCCTCGGTGGTGTAGATGTTGTTCTCAGACAGCGCGAAGGCGCCGGCCGCGGTGGAGGCCCAGGTATCGACCAGGGTGGCCTGGAGAAGCTGGTACTTCTCGCTACTGCGGCGCACGAAGCTGCGGCCGTCCTCGACCACCACACGGACTTCGGGACGGGAATAGAGGCCGCGGCTGGCGGCACGGAAGCGGCCACGCATCACGGTGCCGGCGATGATGGGGTTGATCTCGACTGCCGTGACGTCGCGCGAACCGGAGGCCAGCGCGCGGGCGACGTCCCATCCTCCTCCGGCGCCGATGATCAGAGTCTTGGCGCCAGGCCTGAGGAGGTAGGGGAAGCCGGGGCCATGGGCAGTGAGCTCGGCGCGGTCGGCTGGGGATAGGTTGTCGAGGTCGAAGCGAGGGATGCCGGTGGTGGCATCGGCATCGATCACGATGAGGGGATCGGAGCCCTTGGCGTCTTCGGTGACAGAGATCCGCGAGAAGCTGTTCCACTGGACGAAGGTCTCATTGGCGAGCTGGCTGCCCTTGGCGGAGTGGACATCCAGAATCGGGGCACGCTTGTTGATCAGGATGAGGGCGACCAGGGCCAGCGCCAGGCCGACGCCTGCGGCGCGGCCGGTGGAGGCCCGGGCGAGGCCG
>JACRKW010000221.1 GCA_016215215.1 Acidobacteriota bacterium | reverse complement strand
TCTCCGGGCTGGCCGAACTCGGCCGTGTTGCCGACGCCCTGGACGCGAATCTCAGAGATGGATTCCACCGACAGGAACATGCTGCGGTTGGGGCTGTTGCCGGTGGAGGCGGTAATAGAGATGCCGTCCACGGTCGATTCCGACTGAGCAGGCAAGCCGCCCTGAATGGAGAGGCCAAGGCCGTTGTCGGCCTGCACGCCGGGGAGCGTTTGGAGCATGGCGTAGGGGCTGGTGCTGCCGGCGCCACGGACGTTGGAGGGCAGGTTGAGCACCTTTTCCACCGTCAGGTTGGAGCTGATGGAGGGAGTGTCGGTAGCGATGACGCCTGCCGAGGAGGAGACCTCGATCTTCTGCGAGATCTCGCCCACCTGGAGGGCGGCATCCACCCTGAGGCGGCCGCGGGCGACGAGCGTCACTCCGGAGGCGGAAAACGTGCGGAAGCCCGCGGCTGTCACGGTGACAGTGTAGGGGCCGGGATCGATATTCTGAAACTCGTAGGCGCCTTCCGTGTTGGTTTCGGCGTCGTGGCTGGCATTCTCGTTCGTCTGTGTGATGCGCACCTTTGCGCCTTTGACCGCCGCCCCGCTGGCGTCGGTGACGTTGCCCAGAATCGAGCCGTAGGTGGACTGTGCGTAAGCCGGCAGGCATCCCAACAGAATGCTGGCTGCGACACCCAAGTAGAAGCTTTTCAACATGTACCTCTCCAATTTTTTTCCCAGTGTCTGGGTCCAGATTGAAACGAGTATAGCCTAGATTCAAGACAGGCCTACAACTTTTTTGTGTCTGGGCGGTGACAGTGAGCTGAGAGCGCGCGGCGTGCTAACATGGCCGAACGTTCACCTTTGAGACGGGGCAGGGAAGCAGGAACATTGAACCAAACCGAGAGCAGGCAGGGCCTACAGAAGACCGCGGGCTGGGTGCACCTGTGGGCGCTGGGAGTTGGCGGGGTGATCTCAGGCAACTTCTTTGGCTGGCAAACAGGGTTGTTGACGGGTGGCTTCGGCGGGTTGCTTTTGGCCACGGTCGTGATCGCGGCGATGTATGTTTGCCTTGTCTTCTCCATCGCTGAGCTTTCGGCGGCGATGCCCTATGCCGGTGGGTTCTACAACTTCACTCGGACGGCGTTCGGGCGGGACCGGGCGTTCCTGAACGGTTTGACGGACGCGATTGAGTACGTCACCACGCCGGCGGTGATTGTAGCGGGCATTGCGGGGTACATGAAGGCTCTGGCTCCGGTGACGCCGGAGTGGGTGTGGTGGGTGGCGTTCTACTGCATCTTTGTGGGGATTAACGTGAAGGGCGCGGCGCTGACTTTCCGAGTGTCGATGGCGATCACGGGGCTGGCGGCGGCGGTGCTGGTCTTCTTCTACGGGAGCGCGGTGCTGACGGGCTCCTTCCACTGGAGCAATGCGTTGAACGTAGCTCCGGAGCCGGGAGGCAGCGCGTTTCTCCCGAAGGGGTGGTACGGAGTATTCGCCGCGCTGCCTTACGCGGTGTGGTTCTATCTGGCGATAGAGCAACTCCCTTTGTCGGCGGAAGAGAGCTACGATGCCGAACGGGACATGCCGCGGGCGCTGAAGTGGGGCATCGGTTCACTGCTGGCTCTGTCGCTGTGCACGCTGTTGCTGAATTCGGGTGTAGGCCCGGGTGCGGCTGGCGTGGGCGCGTCCAACGCGCCGCTGGAGGTTGGGTTCCGAGCGGTGTTTCGCGGAAATGTGGCGACGGCGCTGCTGTCGGTAATCTCGCTCACCGGGCTGGTGGCGAGCTTCCACTCGATCATCTACGCCTACGGGCGGTTGCTGTACGCCTTAAGCCGCTCAGGGTACCTTCCGGCTCTGCTGGGGCGCGTGGGCCGATGGCGGACTCCGGATTCGGCGCTGATCTTCGGTGGCGGGCTCGGATTGGGTTTGTGTTTCATGGCACAACGCTACTCGGGCAGCGTGGGTGCGGCTTTGCTGAACATGGCCGTGTTCGGCGCGCTGCTGTCCTATATTCTGGTGCTGGTATCGTTCCTGAGACTGCGGGCGGTTCAACCGCAATTGAGACGTCCCTATCGCAGCCCGTTGGGTACAGCGGGCGCCACGGTTGGCATCGTGTTGGCTTTGACATGCCTGGCGGCTACCTTCGCCGTCCCGTCGTTCCGGCCCGGGGTAATGGGCACGGTGGCATTCATCGCCGTGATGCTGGCCTACTACTGGCTGTACAGGCGGCGGCACATGGAGGCATATGAAAGAAGCATCAGCACAACTGAGCCTGCGTGACCTGGCAAGGCTGGCGGAGGCCGGCAGCGTGGACACGGTAATCGCCGCCTTCACCGACCATTACGGGCGGCTGATGGGCAAGCGGTTCGACGCCGGGTTTTTCCTGAAGAGCGTCGCCACGGAGGGCACGCACGCCTGCAACTACTTGTTGACGACGGACATGGAGATGGATCCCGTGCCGGGTTACAAGTTCGCCAACTGGGAGATGGGCTACGGCGACTTCCACCTGGTCCCGGACCTGGCAACGCTGCGAAAGTTGAGCTGGCTGGAGCGCACGGCGTTTGTCCAATGCGATGTGGAGCACGTGGCCGTGGCCCCGCGCTCGATTCTGAAACGGCAGATGGCGAAGGCCAAGGCGGCGGGCTACGAGCCGATGGCGGCTTCTGAGCTGGAGTATTACATCTTCAAGACGACCTACAGGGACGCGGCCAAGCAGGGCTACAAGGACCTGGAGCCGCTGGGGTGGTACCTGGAGGACTACAACATCCTGCAGGGGACGCGGGAAGAGTTCTACTCCGCGGCGGTGCGACGGCACCTGAAGGCGTCGGGGATCGAGGTGGAGAACTCCAAGGGCGAATGGGGCCTGGGGCAGCACGAGATCAACGTGAAGTACGGACCGGTGCTCCAGATGGCCGACGACCACGCGCTTTACAAGCAATGTCTGAAAGAGGTAGCCGAACAGGCGGGCGTGAGCGTGACGTTCATGGCCAAGCAGGCCAGCGGACAGGCCGGGTCTGGCTGCCACATCCATCTCAGCCTGCAGAAGGGCGGGCGCAACGCCTTTGCCGGAAACAAACAGGTTGGCCCGGTGCGCGGCTCGGATGCGTTCCGATGGTTTCTGGGCGGCTGGCTGGCCCACGCGCCGGAGTTCATGGTGTTCTACGCGCCGACAGTCAATTCATACAAGCGGTATGAAGACTTGTCGTGGGCGCCGACGCGGCTGGCGTGGAGCCACGACAACCGGACGGCGGGGTTCCGGGTGGTAGGGAGCGGGCAATCGTTACGCATCGAGTGCCGGATTCCGGGAGCGGACGTTAACCCGTACCTGGCGTTCGCGGCGTCGCTGGCGTCCGGCTTGGACGGCATTGCGCGCAAGACCGAGCCGCCGCCCGTGTTTGAAGGCGATGTGTACGCGGCGCGGACACTGCCGCGCGTGCCGTATACTTTGGCTGAGGCGGTGGACCGCTTCGAGGCCAGCGAGTTCGTGAAGGAGGCGCTGGGCCCGGACGTCGCCGGACACTACGCCCACTTCTACCGCAGCGAGCAACGCATGTTTGAGCGGGCAGTGACGGATTGGGAGCGGCGGCGGTACTTTGAAAGGATCTGAAGCAGTAGATATGCGATCGACGAACGGAGTGGCGCTAGTCACCGGCGCGGTGCGGTCCCTGGAGAGATCGGGATCGCCGTTTGTGCCGGATGCGGAGTCCCTGCTCGGCGGCATGAATGCTGCGCACGCAACACCCTTATGAGTATTCAGAAGACCGTATCGCCCGTGGACGGGCGCGTGCTGGTGGAGCGCGAACTTGCCACCGGAGAGCAGATCGAAGCCGCGCTGAAGCGTGCCGTGGAGGCACAACGTGCGTGGCGCGCCACGGCATTGAGCGAGCGCACAGCGATTCTCAGCCGCTTCGTCGAGGTGATGGAGAACCGGGCTGACGCGCTGGGCGAGGAACTGGCGTGGCAGATGGGGCGGCCAGTGCGGTATGGACCGAACGAGATCCGGCGCGGCTTCGCCGAGCGCTCCCGGTACATGATCGAGGCGGCGCCGGAAGCGCTGCGCGACGTAGCGGTGGCCCCCAAGCCGGGATTCACGCGATTCATCCGGCACGAGCCGGTGGGTGTGGTGTTCACGATTGCGCCGTGGAACTACCCGTATCTGACGTCGGTGAACTCGATAGTGCCGGCGCTGCTGGCGGGCAACGCCGTTGTGCTGAAGCACTCGGCGCAGACTCCGCTGTGCGCGGAGCGGTACTCAGAAGGGTTGCGCGAGGCGGGGCTACCCGAAGGCGTGTTCCAGTTCCTGCACCTGAGCCACAGTGATGTGGAGCGTGTGATTGGCGACGAGCGAATCGGATTCGTGGCGTTTACCGGGTCGGTGGAGGGCGGCCACGCGGTGCAGGCGGCGGCCAGCAAGCGGTTCATCGCGGCGGGACTGGAGCTGGGCGGCAAGGACCCGGCCTACGTGCGGGCAGACGCAGACCTGGCGCACGCGGTGGAGAACCTGGTGGACGGCGCGATGTTCAATACGGGGCAGTCCTGCTGCGGGATTGAACGGATCTACGTTCATCGCGACCTGTACGCTGAGTTTGTGCAACGCGCGGTGGACCTGACGCGCGGGTACGTGCTAGGCGATCCCTTGCGGCAGGAGACCACGCTGGGTCCGATGGTGCGGGCATCGGCGGCGGAGTTCGTGCGCGGCCAGATCGCCGAAGCGGTGGCGCAGGGCGCCGTGGCGCACATCGACACGCGCGAGTTTACAGCCGACAAGCCGGGGACGCCCTACCTGGCGCCCCAGATTCTGACATCGGTGAACCACCGGATGCGCGTGATGACGGAAGAGACGTTCGGGCCGGTGGCGCCGATCATGGCGGTGTCGTCCGACGAAGAGGCGATCGCGCTGATGAACGACTCGGCTTACGGGCTGACGGCGGCCATCTGGACGGCAGATCCCGAGGCGGCGCTGCGTATTGGCGACCAGATCGATACGGGCACGTGGTTCATGAATCGTTGCGATTACCTGGACCCGGCGCTGGCGTGGACGGGAGTGAAGGACTCGGGACGCGGTTGTGCATTGAGCGTGTTGGGCTTCGAGCAGTTCACGCGGCCCAAGTCGTTTCACCTGCGAACGACGACGGCATGAAGCTGGGCCTGCTGCAATGTGACCACGTCGCCGACCAACTGCAGGGGATTGCCGGTGACCTGGATGCGATGTTCCAACGCTGGCTGCCGGGAAACTGGCAAGTCTTCGACCTGAGAGCGGGCGAGTTTCCACGGACGGACGAGTGCGACGGGTGGGCGGTGACCGGCTCGCAATGGTCGGTGTACGACAACGTGGACTGGATCCACCGGCTCGCCGGGTTCGTGCAACAGGTGCACGCCGAGCGGCGGCCGTACCTAGGAGTGTGCTTCGGCCATCAGATGATCGCTCACACGCTGGGCGGGCGAGTGGCCAAGAGCGGGCGGGGCTGGTGCGTGGGCGTGCACGAGTTCCGGGTGCACGGATGCGAGGAGTGGATGGACCCGCCTCTGGAAAGCGTCTCGGTGCTGATGAGTTGCCAGGACCAGGTGGAGGAGTTGCCTCCGGGCTCAGTGGCGCTGGCGTCGAACGCGCACCACCCGGCGGCGATCTTCCGCTACGGCACGCTGCTGGGTATCCAGGGTCACCCGGAGTGGCCGCCGGCGTATGCCGAGGCGCTGCTGGGAGTGCGGAGGGTTCGGGTGAGCGCGGCGGTGGCCGACGCGGCTCTGGCGACACTCGGGCGGCCTCGGCACTCAGCAGAACTTGCGGCCTGGGCGCGGCATTGGTTGCGCGGAGCTTACTCGCAGGGCGTATCGCCGTAGTTCTGCTGCAGGCGCGACAGCTCCTTCTTCATGTCGGAGACGACCATCGCGTAGGAGGGATCGGCGTAGACATTGCGCATCTCCCTCGGATCCTTGAGGAGATCGAAAAGCTCCCATTCGGGCGGGCGGTCCTGATTGATGGCGCCCGATGAACCGAGGGCCTTGCCGTAGTAATAGATGAGCTTGTAGCGCTCCGTGCGAACGCCATAGTGGGCGGCGACGCCGTGGTCGGCAAGGTGCATCCAGTAGCGGTAATACATGGACTTGCGCCAGTCCGCGGGGGCCTTGCCGTGGAGGTTCTGGCGGAAGCTGCGGCCCTGCATATCGGCGGGAACCTTGAGCCGGGCGTAGTCGAGGAAGGTCTCGGCGAAGTCGAGGTTCAGCGTGATGTCGTGGTTGACGCTGGGCTTGATCTCGCGAGGGTAGCGGATGAGGAAGGGCATGCGGAGCGATTCCTCGTACATGAAACGCTTGTCGAACCAGCCGTGGTCGCCGAGAAAGAAGCCCTGGTCCGAGGTGTAAATGACGACGGTGTCTTCTTCGTGTCCGGTGCTGGAGAGCCAGTTGAGGAGTTTGCCGACGTTGTCGTCGACGCTCTGGATGCAGCGCAGGTAGTCCTTGATGTAGAGCTGGTAGGCCCACCTGCGCAAATCGTTGCCTTTGAGATTGGGAGGGAGGTCGACTTTCACATCGGTCTTGGTCATGTGCTCGCCAACGCGCATGGTGGCCAGACGGGCGGCGGCGGCGCGATCGGCGTAGTCGTCGTAGAGAGAATTCGGCTCGTCCACCTTCACGTCGCGCAACATGGAGGCGTACTTGGGGCCGGGCTGCCACGGGCGGTGCGGCGCCTTATGGTGGCACATGAGGAAGAAGGGATTGTCCCTCTTCTTCGAGGCGTCCCAGCGTTTGAGCCAGTCGAGCGAGAAGTCGCCGATCAGGTCGGTGCAGTAACCGGTGTGCTTCTTCTTCTCGCCCATTTCGATGAAAACCGGGTCATAGTAGGCTCCCTGGCCGGGCAGGATGTTCCAGTAGTCGAAGCCGGACGGGTCCTTGTGCAAGTGCCACTTGCCGATCATGCCGGTGGAGTAGCCGCCGTCGCGGAGCAACTTGGCAACGTTTTGACGGGCGGGATCGAGGGGGTCGTTCAGGGTTTTGACGCCGGTGACATGGCTGTACTGGCCGGTGAGGATGACGGCGCGGGAAGGCGTGCAGATGGAGTTGGTGCAGAAGCAGTTGTCCAGGCGGCTGCCGTCGCGGGCCAGCCGATCGATGTGCGGGGTGCGGTTGATGGTGCTGCCGTAGGCGCTGATGGCGTGGGAGGCGTGGTCGTCCGCCATGATGTAGAGGATATTCGGGCGCTTGCGGGCGGTGCCGACAAGGGGGGCGGCGAGGGTGGAGGCAAGAAATGTCCGGCGCAGCATGAATACGATTCTATGCCGAGCGGCACCTCTTGCGAATGGAGCGGATCTCGCGCTCCGGGATGCCGAGGAACTCAAGGAACCGCTGGTGATAGGCGGGGTCAGAAGCCTCGAAGTCCACATGCCAGCGGTCCATGTCGTTCTCAGAGAAGCCGGCGGAACGGAGAAGGTCGACCCAAGCCTGTTTGCGCGCGATACCGACGCCCTCCAGGATGCGGCGGTGCCGGAGGAGTTCGACGATGACGCGCTGCCGGCGGCGGAGCGCCTCCACCTCGGCGGAGAGTTGAACGAGTTGCCGGTGGAGAGAGGCAGCCAACTCGCCGTGGCGCTGGTCGAGCAGCCGTTTGATTTCGGCGAGCGGCAGGCCGGTTTCGCGATAGAGGCAGATCTGGCGCAAGCGGTCCTCGTCGCTCGCGGAGTAGCGGCGGTAACCGTTGTCGAGCCGGCCGGACGGGGGCAGGAGACCGATGCGGTGGTAGTAGAGCAGGGTGGAGCGCGAGAGCCGGTGGCGGCGGGCCAGCGCGGTGATGGTCATGTCTCTACAGTGAACCGTGAAGCTGTAGACGGGTCAAGGGGGGCACTTTGAGGATTCACGGGCGGATGACCTACAATAGAAGGGTCAAGCGCAGGGCTGAGCAGATCCCCGGTCGTCTAATGGTAGGACAGCGGCCTTTGGAGCCGTGAATCGTGGTTCGAATCCATGCCGGGGAGCCACACCGTCCACGTCTCAACTCCAAGGCCCGTTATCTTGACATCATCGCTCGCCGCCCACCGCGCCCGTATCCGCCACATTCCGCAGTTCTTGCGTTGCGAGCCGCCTCTCTCGTTGGAAAACCTGCATCTCGGGGTGGCGCGGTCAACCTCGGAGGTTGAGGCCGGACCCCAAGCTTTCCCGTACCAATTCTCGGCCTTCTCCTGTTGACAGGACGAGCTTGTTGACTGGCTCGTCCAGCGCGTCGGACCGCTCCGACGGGATTTCCAACTCGATCCATCGGCTGATTACTCTGAGAGCGGTTGAGTACCTTCGAATCGCATTCCGTTGGGTGACCTCTCACACTGCTCGAATCTCCAGCACTGCGACCGTGTACGGCTCCAATTCCACGGCTAAATCCTTCAAGTACCCGATCGTACGACTGACCGGCTGGATCACGTCCGGCCGTTCGAGCGACGCTTTCTCCGTCAGCCTGGCCGTGATGGTGTGCAGTCGCGCCGTCGCCTTCTCGGGCGCGCGCACGCCCTGCAATCGCAAGAGCAACGTGTTTCGCCTACCCTCGTAATTGACGGCCTTGATCACGATCCGCCGGCCGTCCGCGCTCGCCGTCGCGATCGCATCTACCGTGCCCTGCTGCCACTCGTCCGGCTTCATCGTCGCGATCTCCTGGAAAAACATCTTCCGGTCCGCCACGTCCCGCACTGTCCCGCTCGCCGTCGCCAGGCACCGCTCGGCGTAGTGCTCGCGAAACAGTTTTGCCACGGGATACGCTCCTCCTGGAAACCACGACACGTGATCGTGGTAAATCAGCGATGTCCAAGTCGGATTGTCCGTCGTGTTGCGCATCAGCAAGGCGGGGCACGTCATCGTCAATTCCGGACCCAGCTCCTCGTAGAGCATGAGACTGCCCGCCGCGTGCAGGCCCGCCCGCCAGTCGTACGTCCGCGACAGGTTCCACTCCAGCACACCAACCCGGATCTGCGGACGAGCCGACACACGGATGTAATCGCGCAGCTTCACGAGGTAATTGCGGATCCTCCGCAGCCCGCTCTCGTAGCCCCCCGGTTCGTATTCATAATTGTGCACTCCGAGAATATCGAAGTTCTTCCCGGCCAAATCGATGAGCTTCTTGCTCCACTCCATGTCGTTCGATCGCTTCTGCCCGCACGCCACGATGCGCGCCTCGGGCGCGATATGCCGCAGCCGCGCGCCATACACGTTCACGACGTCTGCATACCGCTCTGCCGTAAACCCGTTGTTCATCGGCTCGTTGTCGATCTGGAACAACCGAACGTTGTACAGCTCGGGATGTCCGTTCGCCGCCCTCCGCCGCCCCCAGTCCGTTGCCGGTGGATCGTTCAAGTAACGGACCCAGTCCATCGCATACTCGACCTGCTCGCTCTCCGTTCCCGGCGCCGCCAGCACGATCAGAGGATCGGAGTTCAGCTTCCGGCACAAGCCGAGAAACTCGTCTGTCCCGAACCCAAAGTAATCCGAGTACCCGCCCCAGAACAGGTTCGGATGATACCCGCGCGAGACGTACGGCCCGATGCCTTCCTTCCACTTGTAGGTCGACGCGAATGACCCGCCGGGCCACCGGATGAACGAAGGCGCGAGATTGCGCAGTGACTGCAATAGGTCGGGCCGCAGCATCCCGTTCCGCCGGACGTCGGCGCGCATCAACGAGACGAAGTCGACCAGCGCTGCGCCACTCCCGGACGTGCCGATCTCGACCGAAGCGTCGGTATCGTGCACCGGGCTCGTGAACGAAAACCGCGCTTCCTGCCACCCGGCGCCCGGAACCGCGAGGGGCGCGGTGGCGATCGTCTCGCCCTTTGCCCCAACGACCCGCAGCGTCAACTCCGGCGCCCCTCGCTCCCGTCGCAACCACGCCCACCCGTCATAGGACCGCCCGCTCTCGACGAAGATCCGTCCCTGCCGGATGCCCGCGCGCCCCCCATCGGCCCTCAGTCGCACGCTCTTCTCGCCGTTCGAGAACTCCACATCCGCGATCTCCACGGCGCCGCCCTCGGCGAACGGGGTCCAGTACGTCTTGAAATCCGTTCCCTCGAAACCCGCCCCGCGAATCTGTTCCGCGAACAAGCCGTCCTCGACCGAGTGGTTGATGTGTTCGAGGAACTGCCCGTAGATTCGCTCATCGATCGGAGTCGAAACGCGATCCGTATCCACGAGCAGAACGGCCACCCGCCCATCCGGAGCGGCTGCGGCCACCGCGCCAGCCGCCATCGAGCTCAAAAGGAACCGTCGTCGATTCATATGATGGGCAGTATACAACCTGGCCTTCCTCCTCCAGCTCGGAAGTGGTATTCCGCGAGTGGCCTTCCAAGTCAAAGGTTTCCTGAAACCGCGTACAATATCTGGGAACCTACCTGGAGGTCCGGATGACGATGCGTGCCCTTGTTGGCATCGCTTGGCTGCTTACACCGGCGATGGCTTGGCCGCAGCAGGCCAACGTAAATCTCGACTACAACCCGCAGAAGAACACGGAAAACCTGATCCCGTTCAGCGCCAATCTGAACTCGCCCGACGTACGCGATGACGGGACTGTCACGTTCCGGCTGAGGGCGCCGGCGGCGAAGGAGGTGCTGCTTTCCGGCGTCGCCGTCCTCACAGCGTTGAAGAAGCCGGGGCCGGGTGTCCCGTTCACCAAAGGTGAAGACGGTGTCTGGAATCTCACGGTCGGCCCGCTCAAGCCCGACATGTACGCCTACCACCTCCTGGTCGATGGAGTGCGAATAGCCGATCCCAACAACACCATGGCCGCGTTCACCGCGATGCCACCGTATAGCGAGCTGATCGTGCACGGGGGCGGGCCGGCGTATTACGACGCCCGCAACGTCCCGCACGGTGCAGTCACGCGGCACGTCTACCACTCCAATGTGACGAATGGCGAGCGCGAGCTGTACGTGTACACGCCGCCGGGTTACGACCGATCCCGGCGCTATCCGACCCTCTATCTTCTAGGCGGCAGCGGCGAGTTGCCGTCAAACTGGATCTACGATGGCCGCGCGAACTTCATCATGGACAATCTGCTGGCCGAGGGGAAAGTGGTCCCGATGGTCATCGCCATTCCAAACAACCAGGTGGTGCACCGGAACCATCCGAAGCACACGGAGCTGACCTTCAAGATCTTCGAAGCGGATCTGCGGCAGCACATAATCCCGCTGGTCGAACGCGAATACAGCGTACGCCGCGATGCCAAGGGACGGGCGCTCTCAGGCCTATCGATGGGCGGGCGCCATACCCAGTTCGTCGGGTTCAACTCGCTCGACCTGTTCGCCAATTTCGGAGTCTTGAGCGCCGGCGATGTCGACAGCGAGAAGACGATCGCCAAGTTTCTGAACGAAGCCGACGTCAATAAGAAAGTCGATTACCTCTTTGTAGGACAGGGAACGGAGGAAGCGTCCGGCCGCATGGGCGAGCGCGTCCTGGCGCTGCACAACGCCCTGCTCAATCATAAGATCACCCACGAGTACTACGTCGGCGGAAACGGCGGCCACGACTGGGCCACCTGGCGTCACCTGCTTTACTACAAGTTCCTGCCGAACCTATGGCGGAAGAAGTGAGGTGACTCTATGAGCCGAGTATTGACGGTTGTGTTCCTCCTGGCGGCAGTCTGCCTGACTGCGATAGCTCAACAGACTCCGCCCCCGGCTGCGCCGCAAGCTGCCGGAAGGGCCGGCGGCAGAGGCGGATTCGGCGGACCCATCGAGCTGGGGCCGGACGACAAGCCTGCCTTCCCGGACCCTCCGGCGGGATTCAATGCCAGGCGCGACAACATTCCTCACGGCGAGTTGACGGCCGTCGAGTACGATTCCAAGACGCTCGGAACGCGGCGGAGGATGCGTATCTACACGCCGCCCAGCTACTCGACCAATCGTAAGTTTCCGGTGCTGTACCTACTGCACGGCATCGGCGGCACGGATACGGAGTGGACGCAATCGTGCCACGCCAACAATGTGATCGACAACCTGCTCGCGGACGGCAGGATTCCGCCGATGGTGATGGTTTTCCCGGATGGCAACTCCAGCCGGACCGTCGCTGACCTGGAAGCCGCCTCTGCCCGCCGGGCCGCTGGCGCAGAGGCCGCACAGGGCCGCGCCGCCGCGCCTGCCGGCGCCGGAGCCAGACGCGGCGGGCGCGGCATGAACATGGAAGCCTGGCTGACGCCGTTCGAAAATGACTTGCTCAAGGACATCATTCCCTACGTGGATGCGCATTACTCCGTTTATGCCGATCGCGATCATCGCGCCCTCGCCGGACTGTCTATGGGCGGCGGCCAAACGTTGAACATCGGCCTGGTGCACCCCGAGACTTTTGGTTTCGTCGGTGGTTTCTCTTCAGCCCCGGATACCCGGCAGCCCCCATCGGCGCTCGTCCCCGATCCGTCCGTACCGAAGCAGTTGAAGCTGGTATGGCTCGGATGCGGCAACCGGGACGGACTGATCCGTATCAGCCAGGCGGTTCACGCGTATTTGAAGGAGAATGGCGTCCCGCATATCTGGCACGTGGACGGCAACGCCCACGACACCACCGAGTGGGACAACAACCTTTATCTGTACAGCCAGCACCTCTTCCTCGACTTGCCGGTGCAACCGCCCGCGGGGGGAAGAGGCGGCGTTGGACCGCGGCCTCCCGTCCAGATCGACAGGACGCCGCCGGTAGAAGACTTCAAGCCTTCAGAGCTGAACGCGATGATCAACGGGCAGCGCCGGCAGTATCCCGAGGTCAATTCACAACGGCGCGTTCGCACCCGGCTGCGGGCGCCCAACGCCCAGAGCGTCCAACTCGATATCGGCGCTGTCCGCTACCCAATGACGAAGGACGCTGATGGGTGGTGGACGGGCGTCTCCAACGCGCAGGACGAAGGATTCCACTACTATCAGCTCAACGTGGATGGAGTGAACGTTCCGGATCCGGGAACACTCCTGTTTTACGGCGCGAGCCGTTGGGGCAGCGGAGTCGAAGTCCCCGCGCGCGACGCGGACTTCTATGCGATGAAGAACGTGCCGCACGGCGACCTGCGGGAAGTCCACTTCTCTTCGAAGATCGCCAAGGCCACGCTGCAATGCTATGTGTATACTCCACCGGGCTATGAAAAGAGATCGAAGCGCTATCCCGTGCTGTACATCCAGCACGGCGGCGGCGAGGATGAACACGGTTGGGGCCAACAAGGACACGCCGGCCTGATCCTGGACAACCTGGTTGCGGAAGGCAAGGCAAAGCCCTTCATTCTGGTGATGGCCAACAGCTACATTCCCGGAATGAGCGGCGGCGCGCCCGGCATGGGTCCGGGCCGGGGCGCGGCGCACGCGGGTCCGCCCGGAGCCCGGACCGCCTGCTCCTGCCGCCGCTGCCGGTCGCGGTGGACCGGGTGGCGGCCGCGGATTCGTGATGACGAACACGCCATTTGAGCACGTGCTCATCGAAGAGCTGATCCCCTTCATCGATGCCAACTACCGCACGCTTGCCGGCCAGCCTCACCGCGCCATGTCCGGCCTTTCGATGGGCGGCGCTTTCACGCATGGAATTACCCTCGCCCACCTCGACAAGTTCGCCTACATCGGCATGTTCAGCGGCGGTAGTATCGCCTCGTCCGAGATCAAGGACATGGCCGACTTCAAGAAGAAGGTGAAGCTGGTCTTTGTCGGCTACGGGAGCCGCGAGAACGGCGCCGCGGGCAAGGCGAACGTGGAAGAACTGAAGAGAGCCGGTGTTAACGCCGTCTACTATGAGTCCCCGCTTACCGCGCACGAATGGCTGAGTTGGCGGCGCCACCTGCACGAATTCGCGCCCCTGCTGTTCCAAGGGAAGTGAGCCCCCCCGGTGCGCCCGCCCTGCTGGGCGTGTTCCCGATTGCTTGCCTGGTGGCCCAGAGCCCAAAGGAGCGCAAGCTCGACGCGGCCGTCCTGGCCGATGCGCCTGCCGTTGGAAAGGTGCACTTTGGCCCTCGCGCGCTTCCCCCGCCGGCCGTCGAGAGTTGCGGGAGGCTGTGATACGCACTGTGGCAGGTGGGAATTGAGCCACACCGTCTGCGTACCAACTCCGAGGCCCGTTATCTTGGCAGCAGCGCTGGCCGCTTGCCACGCCCGTATCCGCCACATTCCGCGCCTGTTGCGCGCCGCGCGTTCTCTCTCGTTGGAAACATCGATTCGCGGGGTGGCGCGGTCAACCCCCAGGCTTGAGGCCGGACCCCAAGTTCCTGCGTGCCAATTCTTGGCTTTCTCCAGTTGACGGAAGGCGTTTGTTGACGGCCTTGTCCAACGCGGGATACCAAGATCGGGACTGCTTGCGCACTGACTATCGCAATTCGGGCACTGGTTCCAATCAGGGGCGGACGCCAGGGCGGACACCCAGGGTTCTTCGAACGCGGCCAGTGTGCACGTCACCCTGTCATCGAGGCCCCGAAGTACAACCGCTTTGTCTGCGCTGGCAACCAGCATGAGTGGAATTTATGGAGAGGTGGTTGTAAAATCGCTTTCTTGGGGAGCCAATTTCCAAACCCGGTCCAGACCGCGCAGTTCCGGTCCAGCCTGAGTTTCATTCCCGCTTGACAGAGCCTTCACCAGCCGCCGGGACCAGCCCACGACGCAGTTCGGGCATCAGCCGGCCCCTTCCAGCACGTCGTCAACAAGCCGCATCATCCTGCGATGCCATGGCCCCAGCGCCTGCTCTCGAGTCTCGCGCAGCAAAGCAAGCCGGGCGTCAAGCGACCGATCCGTTCCGGCCAGCGGATCCCGAGACTGTCCATTGAAGAACCCGTCCAGTTCCACACATTGATGGCACACTCCCTGTTTGGCCACCAGGGCACACGTGTGGCCATAGCGGTCCTCCAGAGTGCGCCGCCCGTACTGGAGCCAGTTCTTGACCTGCACGGCCGAGGCAGACAGGATCTCCGCGGTTTCGCCGATGGAGAATCCATGCACCTCGCGTAGGAGAATCGCCGCCGCGTGGTTCGGCGGCAGGTTTCGCAGAGTACACGCGAAGCAGACGGCGAGGTGCTCGCGCGCGATGGCTCGCGTCTCGGGTGTCCCTCGAAGAGCGGACGAGTAGGACAGAAACGAGGCGTCGGCGCCGGCGCGCTCGCGCGTTTCCACGAGCACCAGCTCCCGCCAGGTACTGTGCCGGCGCAAATGGTCGATCGCCAGATTCGAGACGACGCGGAACAGCCAGGCTCGTACCTGATCTTCATCTTTCGGCAGCGCGTCGGCCTGCATGAGGCGGATGGCGGCATCTTGCACCAGTTCTTCCGCGATGACATCCCGCGCCACCATCCTGGTGGCGAAACAAACCAATTCGGGGAGGCACCTTTGATAGCAGGCCGCACGCGCTTCGCTGTCGATCACTTCGAGGTTCCTTACCGGGAGACAACGGTACCAGCGCAGACGTTAATGACCTGGCCGGCGACCCCCGAAGCTTCGTCGGAGGCCAGCCAAACCAAGCTAGCGGCTACTTCCGTCAAGCGCAAGGGACGCCGGAGGATTCCAGCGGTGTTGGCTCTTGAGGCAGCTTCCTTCCCCGATCCTGCCGCCTCGGCCATCCGCGCCGATGTCTCCTGGATCGTCCGGGTCTCCGGCATTCCGCCCGCCCTGACACAGTTGACACGAATGCCCGCCGGACCCAACTCAGCAGCCAGCGTTCTAGCCAGACCTTCCACCGCGCCGCACGCAGCCGTGATGCCGGACATGAAGGGTATAAAATTGCCGGTCAGACTTGCGGACAGCATCAGAATGGATCCGGATCCCCGGGGCGCCATATGACGGACGGCGGACTTGGCGGTGAGGAATTGCGAACCGGCGATGAGTTCCAACGGCAGCATGAACTTCTCAAACGACAACGTAGTGCAAGGTTGGGCATAGCCTGCCTCGGCCGCCCTGGGGCCGATTGGATTCAACACCACATCGATGCCTCCGGACTCCTCAACAATGGAATCGATCCAGGAGTCGACTTCGGGCTCTCGCATCGCATCCACGATCTGATGCCGGGCGCCCAACTGCTCCGCCAGCATCCGCAAGGGTTCAGCGGACCGGGCCGAGACATAGAGACGCGCACCCTCCTCCGCGGCTTTTCTGGCAAATGCCGAGCCAATCGCGCCGGAGGCGGCGAAGATCACAACGGTTTTGTTCTTCAGTAACATAGTCTTCCCTATCAGCGGGTCTTCGAAATCGCCGGGCTTCACCACTGCCAAACGTCCCCACTTGTACCCTGGCTCGCAATCGCCGCAATGGCGGCGGCGAAGCGATCAGGATCTTCCGCAGGCAGGAAATGGCCGGTCCCGGGCAGAATCTGGAAATAGGCGCCGGGGATGAGCCGGGCCGTGCGCTCTCCCGTCGCGCGGGAGAAGAACGGGTCGCGCTCACCCCAGAGAACCTGGCACGGCGTGCGTATGCCGGAAAGCGCCGTCTGCACCGGCGCGTAGAGTCCTGGGAGGTCCCTCAGGCTCATTTGGAAGATCTTGCGCGTCCACCTCACTCCCTTGGCAGAATGCAGCATCCGGCGATAGGCGGAGAACGGAAAGGACTGGCGGCGCGCCACGGCGCCCAGCCACATGCCGGACAGCCCCGGCCGGCTGAAGAACATATGCGCGAAAAGATCTCCGGCGACCGGCGGACGCACCAAGTGCAAGGGGCAGGGAATCGGGGTGTCCACCAGGACATTGGTCGCGGCCAGCGTGAGGGATGCGACGAGATTCGGGTACCTGGCCGCGAGGAGTACCGCTACCGGCCCCCCGAAATCGAATCCAACCACATGCACGGACCGCATGCCCAACTGCTCGAGCAGCGCGGCGAGCATCGCCGCCTGCCCGGCGGCATGCGGATCTCCCTCAGGCTCGGAGGAGTCACCAAAGCCGAGCAGATCTGGAGCAATGATCTGGCAATGGCGCAGGCGGGCGGCCACCTCGGCCCAGATGCCCTTGTCGCCGGGAATGCCGTGCAGCAGAAGTACGGGCGGCCCCGCGTCGCCGTAGATGTCCACGGCCACCTGATGGGGCCCTGCTCGCAGGCTATGGGCAGACGGGGTGCGTGTTCGTGTGGATGTCTTCATTCATCTCTACAACGGCTGAGGCACAGGTATCGGATGCCTCGGTTCCGTGCTTTTCCGGGGATCTTCGGCGGGGAGCAGCAGAGCACGCAGACGGCCCCGGTGTTTCAGACCGGGACGCCCGCCATGCGGGCGATGGCGATGGCGTTGGTTTCCGGTGTTACGCGCGGCTTAACGAGGTAGTCGAAGTCGAGTGGCCCGCCGCCCGCGCTGGCCATGTGGACGTTCTTCCCACCGTGCCGGGCGATGGAGGCCAGGGCGATGTCGTGTGTGGTCACCGCGCCGATGGCTCCTCGCTCCTTCAAGGCGCCCACCACGGCGTCGGCGGCGATATGCCGGTCGCTGGAATTGGTACCGCTGAAGATCTCGTCAAACAGAAAGAGGACCGGCCCGTGCGAGGCGGCTTGCAAAGTGTCGCGCAAGCGCTCGACTTCGGCCAGGAAACGTGATGTTCCGCGCTGCAGCGAGTCGAGGATGGAGATCGAGGCGTGGACGCGCAGCGTGGATAATGTCAGCCGGGCCGCCCGCACAGGCGCGCCTGCCTGCGAGAGCACGCAGGCGAGGCCAACCGAGCGCAACAAGGTGCTCTTGCCGGCCATGTTCGATCCGCTGATCACCCAGAATGCGGGCTCCTCCCCGAGGCGCACGTCGTTGGCGACACAACGGGCTCGGCTCAGCAACGGGTGGCCGAGCGCGGACGCCTCGAAGCGCGGCTTGCCCTCCCTGACTTCCGGCCAGCAGTCCTCCTGGTTCTCATAGGCGTAGCAGGCGAGAGACTGCAGCGCCTCGAACTCTGCCCACGCGTCGAGCCATTCCGGCAGCGCCGCAGCGTGCCGTGAGCGCCATGCATCCAGCGCCAGCGCCGTCTGCGTACCCGCCGCCATCCAGAGGGACAGGTGCAAAAACCAGTCCTTGGTGCGCTCGCGCAAGACCCCAAACCACAGCTCCAGGTCTCCGACGGTGCGTCCCGCCTCCGTAACCCTGGCCGCCAGCGCCCTCAACTTCGGAGACTGGAACTGCTGGGCGGCCAGTAAGGCCAGCCCTTCACGGAGCACCGCCATTTCACCTGCTACCGGTCCGGCGGCCGATAGAGCCGCCCGGACGCCGCGGAACAGCAAAGCTCCGGCGCTCAGATGAATTGCCGTGACGATCAGCACCGGAGCGGCAGCCAGATGCCAAGCCTCCGGCGCGGCGACCACTCCCACCAGCAGGGCCAGCAGGCAGGAGCTTGTGACCAGCAGCAACGGCCTCAGCCACCACGGGGCAGCCAGTCGAGGTGTTTGCAGCCACCTGGCGAAGCTGGCCTAATGCGAATCTTCGAAGTCAGAATGACCGAGGAGGGCCATCTTCTCGCGCAGCGCCACCTGGCCGCGCAGTTCCCGGACGGCTTCCTGCCGCGCCAGCACCTCCCCGCCTCCGGCCGGTTCCAGCAGATACTGCGCCAGTCTCTCGCGCCCCAAGTGGGTACGGGCCGTACAGATCCGTTCGAATACCGAGCCCTCTCCAAACAGATTCAGATCTCCGGCGTACGGATGCGCGGGTGGCTCGAACGCTTGCCCATGTTGACCTTTGCCAGCCCAGCGGTCCTCCAGGCGATCCTCCCCACGCTGGTAGAATCCGAGCAGACGCCGAATGCGGTGAGCCTCCGCTCGCCCTCGAGCGTGGGCGCGCAGCGAAAGCACAACGACCGGCAGCGGCACCGCGGGAGACCAGGCCGGAATGGCTCGCCGGGAGCAGGCGAGCCATCCGGCCACCACCAGCAAAAGCGCCGCCAAGGCAGCCGCGGCAGCGAACCGTTGCGCGGACAGCGCCCCATCGAACGCCATCTGATGCTCGAGAATCCTCTGTTTGTACTGCAGCAGTACTATCGCGGTTGTCATGGGCTCAGTTTCAGCGCCAGGATGAAAATGCGTCCCTATACTCAGATCCTGGTCGCGAGAATCAGCACTGTCCATGCAACCTGCGGGGCGTCGGCACGATCACAGGCCGCGCGCCACGCTTCCAGCTACTATGAGGCTTTTGGGGACAATTGTAGTGACGGGCATGTGACCAACCTGGCCATCCGCGAAACCGGCCTCCTGTCATAGGCGGAACGGTCACCTTGGGATTCTGAAAAGCTGGGAGAAGTGGGCTAGGTCACAGTTTCGTCACGACCGTTCTGCGCCTTCGAGCATCTAATGGCTAGGTCACTGGCAAGGCTGTGGAATTGCACTCGATTGTTCTGAACCCCTGCAAACTCGAATTTGGCGACAGGCATGTCGTCCTCCGAGGTCATGCCCGGAGGCATTTCGCCAAGGAAGTAGAGGTCCCGCTCTCGTTGCGCAAAGTGATTCGCGGGTCCGGCGAGTGGCGGGTGGAGCGGCGGCGGTATCAATTGGACCCGGCGACGCCGTTGGCAACCGCCGACCGCCAGCCCTATTCGGTGGAGATCGCTTCACCCACACCAGTGGAGACTCTGGCTGTCTTCTTCCGAAAGGGAACGGTGGAGAGCGCGACAGCCGATGGGCAACGCCTGCTGGACGACCCCGAGGGATGGCTGCCGTTGGAGTTTCCGGAGGCGGCCTTGCCGGCGGGCGGTGAGGTCGATGAGCAAACGAACCTTCTTTATCGCGTCATTAAGCAGCCTCATGACGCCATGGCCGTCGAGGAACGGATCTGGGGATTAGCCTCGGCGCTGCATCGCCACATCCGGCACGGCTTGGGAAGCGCCCGTTCGCCGGGAAGACCGTCTACTGCGGCGGAAGACGAAACGCTACGCCGCTTGCTTCGCGCCAAAGCGGTTCTGGACAGCGAGTTTCGCCGCGAACTGAGCCTGGGGCGGCTCTCCAGAGAAGCCTGTCTGTCCGAGTTCCACTTCCTCCGCTGTTACCGGCGCGTATTCGGAGAGACTCCTCACCAGTACCAGACGCGCCGCCGTCTGGAGTGGGCGGCGCATCTATTGCGGTCGCGCGATTGGCCGGTGGGCCTGGTATGTCACGAAGCCGGCTACAGCAGCGTGCCTTCGTTTGTCCGTCTCTTCCGGAGGCATTATGGGATCACTCCGGGGCAGGCGCAAAATCGCAAGATCGGATAACTGCAGACGCGGGCCTTCCGGTACTCTGTGGCCATGCCATTACCCACACTGTTGCTGGCGTCGCTGACCATCATGGGAGGACAAGTGGAAACAATGATCAACCTGATTGAGAAGGAAGACGCGGACGCAATCCGCCAGCGGGCCGCCGTCTCTCCGGAATCGCTCCGGATGAGAGCCGGGGATGGTTCAAGCCTGATTCAACAGGCCTTGTACCGGCGCAAGCCCGCCATGGCGCGCCTGCTGGTGGAACTGGGTGTGCAGCCCGACTTTGTCGATCACTGTGCTTTGGGCGATTTCTCAGCCGTGCAGAAGGCGCTGCGAGCTGGCCCTCACCAGGCCGGGGCGTTCTCCGAGGACGGGTTCCCGGTCCTTGCGCTGGCCGTTTTTCTGGGACACGGGGATGTCGCCGCTCTTCTGCTGCGGTCGGGGGCGAAGGTAAATACGCCTTCGCGTAACGCCCTGCAGGTGAGCCCGATCTACGCCTTCGCGTAACGCCCTGCAGGTGAGCCCGATCCATGCGGCGGTGGAACGCAACGATCCCTCGCTTGCCGGGCTGCTGCTCTCCCATGGGGCCGATCCCGATGCCAGGGAGTTTCTAGGAGCGACGGCGCTCCACACAGCGGCGGCGGGCGGCAAGACCGCTCTGGTGAAGCTACTGCTCGGCTTCGGCGCCGACCGCGCCGCTCGCACCAAGCGCGGCGAAACGCCATTCGATCTGGCCAAGAAGGAAAACCACAAAGAGGCGATGGCGCTGCTTCAATAGCGGCGTCGATGGATCGTCGCCGCCCACAGCGGACGGCAGCCGGGGAGGCGCGAAAGCGGGGGCTCCGGCACACGATTCAGATACGGTGCAGGCTCGGCGGTAGGCCGGCTAGATTCGGTCTGGCGCCTTCTTAAGTTCAGAAACTTGCCGCTTGAACTAGATAGGAAGGCCGGACGTTCGCATCCAGGACCTTCCTCGACAGCAGATGCCCGCATTTGCGGCGGCGCCGTGCTAGGCCGCGAGTTTGCACCGCAGGCGCGTCGTCCCCCGGAGGAAGGAGACAACTTCTCGCGGCGCCGCCCTATTCGAATT
>JACRKW010000220.1 GCA_016215215.1 Acidobacteriota bacterium | reverse complement strand
CGCTTCTGACGGCGAGAAGGAAAGGGGAGCAATTGGAGATCGCCTACGAGAGCCGCCATCGTGCAATTGCGGTTCTGGCGGACGGGCGTGTGGTGATGCTGCCTCCAGGCAGGCGAACGGCTACGTTCGATTGAGCGTCAATCTACGCGGACGGTTTCGCCCTCGCGCAGCCCTTCCAGGATGGCGACCTGCGCGCCATTGCTGAGTCCAACCTTGACGGTTCGTTTCTCGAATCCGTTCTGGGTTTTCACCTCCACCTGGTCCTTGCCGTCTGCCTGCCTGACAGCGGCAGCGGGGACGGTGACCACGTTTTCCTGCCGTCCAAGGAGAACATCGGCGGAGGCGGAGAGATCGGGGATGACCCGCTTATCGGGGTTGACGATCTGCACGCGCACTGGAATGTTGCGGATGTAGTATTGCTGCCGTCCGGGGCTGACGGCCAGGGCGCCCATGGCGTAGACTTTGCCGTCGAAGCGGGCGCCGGGGAAAGCGTCGAGGCCGATATTGGCCGGCATCCCGATTCGGAAGGTGCTTGTCTCGGCCTGGTTGATCTGGCCTTCCACCTGCATGCTGGCCGAATCGATGACCTTCATGATGGGTTGGCCCGGGCCCACGCGATCGCCCACCGAGAGCATCACCTGGTCGCCGCCGGAACGGAAAGTAGTCTGGAGGACGACCATGCCGTCCATAGGCGAGTGGAGCACAAGCCTCTTGAGGTCATCCTCGTGGCGTTCCACGTGCTTGTCTTCCATGACTTTGGCGATCTCGGTGATTCTGAGGTCGGCCGATTGGGATTCCTTCTCGCGGGGGAGGTCGGTGAGCAATTCCTTGTAGGTGGCATCGGCCTCGTCGACGGCGAGCTTGAGTAGCTCGCGGTCGATTTCGGTGCGGATATCGGCGGCCTTGAAGTCGAGGTTGGCCTTGTCGAGGTTGGCCTTGGCGACGCGTAAGGTCTGCTGGAGATTCTCCATGTCCAGCTCGTTCTGAACGATTTTCTTCTTGACGTCGTTTTCCTTGTCGCGAAGACCGGCGATGGTGTCGTCCTGGTGGTCCTTCATGCTCTGCGGGTCGAATTCAGCGATGACATCGCCTTTCTTCACCATCTGGCCCGAGCTGGCGAGTTTCAGCAGCACCATCGCCTGGTTGCCCTCCGGGCCACGAAGGCGCGGCGCGGTGATGTTTGCGAAGCTCCTGGCGGCAGTGGCGCCGGTGACCCTCAGACGTGATTCGATGGTTCCGAGCTTTGCGGTGGCGGTTCTGGCCTGGGCGACGACGCTCTTTTGCGCCTGCTGTTGCCTGCCGGACGCGAGGTAGTACGCAACGGCCGCAACCACGACGACGACGGCGGCAAGTCCGAGCAGTTTAGGCAAAACGCTGGAGCGGGGCGGTGCTTGAGGAGGCTTGGGGGCCGGCAGTGGTTCGAGCAATGGGTTCGTCGCGGGCATACGGGCAGGCTACGCCTTTCTGAATTCTATACGCGCCAACATTCAAAAGGGCGCGCTCGTCGCCCCTCCAGGTTACATTGCGGCATCAGGTTCCCCTCTTCCCCTGGCGGATGCTTTCGAAGCGCCAGGCGCTCTCAACCATGGCGGGAAGCGAATCGTATCGTGGCGCCCAGCCCAGTGTTTTCCTCAATTTGGAGGAGTCGGCGACGAGTTCGGCGGGATCGCCCTCGCGTCGTGGCCCGACGGCGAAGGGCACCTTCCTGCCCGTCACCTGCTCGGCCGCGCGGAGAACCTCCAGGACGGAGTAACCGCGGCCGGTACCGGCGTTGTATACCCCACTGGCGCCACCGGCCAGTAGAGACTCGAGGGCAGCCAGGTGGGCGGAGGCGAGGTCGGAGACATGAATGTAGTCGCGGATGCAGGTGCCGTCCGGGGTGGGATAGTCGCCGCCGAAAACAGTGAGAGGCTCGCCAGTCCGTATCGCCCTGAAAACAAGTGGAATCAGGTGCGTCTCCGGCTCGTGTTCTTCGCCGATTCCGAAGGCCGCTTCGGCGCCGCAGGCATTGAAATACCGAAGCGCGGCATAGCGAAGTCCGGAGCAGGCATCCAGCCATTTCAGGGTGGTCTCAGTCATCAGCTTCGATTCGCCGTACGGGCTCACCGGCCGAAGAGGCGCTTCTTCGGTGATTGGGACGCTGTCCGGATTGCCATAAACGGCGGCGGTGGAGCTAAACACCAGGCGGCGCACACCATGGCGCTCAATGGCCTCCAGCAGGGCAAGCGAGCCGCCGGTGTTGTTGCGGAAGTAACGTTCCGGCTCGCGCGTGCTTTCACCGACGGCGATAAAGGCGGCGAAGTGGATAACTGCGTCGAACCGATGCGTGGCAAGGAACCGGTCGAGGGATGAGGAATCGAGCAGGTTGATGACGTGGAGGCGGCCCTCCGGGACGTTGTGGGCGTAGCCCTTGGAGAGGTCGTCCAGCACCTGAACGTCGTGACCTCGGGCCAATAGGTGATGGGATGTATGGGAGCCGATATAGCCGGCTCCGCCGGTGACGAGAATGCGCGCCATATTGCGTGGAGGGCGGACGCGCGAGTTGGCATCCGACCCCTTTACGCTAGCAGAATGAGGGACAATCGGGGTCGAACAGGAGCCGGGATGGAGTTATTCAGGATTGGCCACGAGCGGGAAGGCGGCGTGCTGGTGGTCACACTGGCGCGGCCGGAGCGGCGCAACGCGTTGTCGCTGGAGCTGATGCAGGGGCTGACCCGCTGCCTGGAGACGCTCGATGAGGCCGTGCGCGTGGTGATCCTGGCGGCGGAGGGAAAGGTGTTCTCGTCGGGCCACGATCTCTCCGAAATGCGGGGCCGGGACGAGACCGCTTACCGGGAGATCTTTGGGGCCTGCACAATTCTGATGGAGACGATCCAGCGCATCCGGCAGCCGGTGATCGCCGAGGTGCAGGGACTGGCAACGGCCGCGGGTTGCCAGCTTGTGGCTGCGTGCGACCTGGCGGTGGCCTCCGAAGATGCGGCATTCGCCACACCGGGGGTGAAGATCGGGCTGTTCTGCACCACCCCGATGGTCGCGCTCACACGGGCGATCGGCAGGAAGCGGGCGCTGGAGATGTTGCTGACCGGGCGGCTGGTGGGAGCGAGAGAGGCCGCCGAATGGGGATTGGTGAACCGGACGTCGCCGGCGGGCGAGTTGCGGAAGGCGACGCTCGAACTGGCCGGAGAGGTGGCGCGGGCGAGCGCGTTCACCGTGGGGTTGGGCAAGAGGGCCTTCTACGAGCAGATCGACCTGGGCCAGGGCGCGGCCTATGACTATGCCAAGGAGACAATGACACGGAACGCGCTGGCGGCGGACGCGCAGGAGGGCATTGGAGCATTTCTGGAGAAGCGCTCGCCCCACTGGAAGGGGCGTTAGCCCGGATTGCGGACCGGCATCTGAGCGCCGGCTTCGGCGCGCCAGGCTTGCAGGCGGGCGTGAAGGTCGCGGGCAAGATCGGGCCGGGCGGCGGCGAGGTCGCGAGATTCGGAGAGGTCGTCGTTCAGATTGTAGAGCTCGATACGGGAATCCTCGAAGTACTCAATCAGTTTCCAGTCCCCGCGGATGACCGCTCCGGCGGGTGTGGTTGTGGGGTAATAGTGCGGGTAGTGGAAGAAGAGTTCGCGCGCGGTCTGCTGGGGCTGGCCGCGCAGCAGCGGGACGAGGCTCGAGCCATCTTGCGCGGCCGGAGGGCGTAACCCGGCCATCTCAGCCATGGTGGACATGAAGCCAGTGGAGCAGACGGGAACTTCACAACGGCTGCCGGGCCGGGCCACACCGGGCCAACGAATGATGAGGGGGACCCGAAGCCCGCCCTCATAGAGGGAACCCTTGCCGGATCGGAGCGGCGAGTTGTCTGTCACCTGCACGCCGTTATAGGGGTTCACATACCCGCCGTTGTCGGAGGTGACAATTACGGCGGTACGGTCCGCGATGCCGCGGCGGTCCAGGTCGGCCATCACCCGGCCGACACTGTCGTCGAAGCTCTGCACCATCGCTGCGTAGGCGGCATTGCGGTGCTTCATGCCGGGGCGGATGCGCGCCTTGTACTTGTCGACCAAAGACGCCTGGCCCTCGATGGGGGTGTGGACGGTGTGGTGCCAGAGGTTGAGGAAGAAGGGACGCGAACCGGCCAAGTCGAGGGTCCGGAGGGCTTCAGTCGTGAGGCGGTCAGTGAGGTACTCACCCGGCTTGCCGCCGTGGAGACCCGGAACATAGCGGTACTCGCCGCCGAAGTTGCGGCTGCCGCTGTAGGGGTAGAAGTAGGTTTGGGGCGCGCCCCAGAGTGTGCCGCCTATGTTGACGTCGAAGCCCTGGGTTTCTGGGTAGTGCGCAGCGCCGCCGAGGTGCCACTTTCCGACGTGCGCAGTGAAGTAGCCGGCATCGCGCAGCATCTCTGCCACGGTGACCTCCGAGTGGGGCAGATCCGGCTCGGTTTGAGGCGGGATGAGCCTACGGTCACGCGGGGGGGTGAGGGAGTTCTCCCGCCACACGGTCATGTGGAGCCGCGCGGGATGCTTGCCGGTCATGATGGAGGCGCGGGTGGGCGTGCACACGGGAGAGGCGGCGTAGGCTCGGGTGAAGAGCATGCCCTGGCCGGCGAGACGGTCCAGGTTGGGCGTTTCGTGGAGGTCGGCGCCGTAGGGTCCGGTGTCGGCCCAGCCGAGGTCGTCGGCCAGGATGAAGACGAAGTTCAGCGGCGTGGCGGCGCGCGGGGGCTGAAACGCGGCTGCCAGGGTGGAGGTCAGGAACCGGCGTCTGTCCATACCGGCTCACAGTGTATCAGCGGATCAACCCTGCAGGGCCCTTTCCAGTGCCTCGCCGCGCGGGTGGATGATGTTGTTCTCGATGCGGATGTGCTCGAGGAGGTCGGCTTCCAGCTCTTCCAGGGAGCGGAAGACGGCGCGGAAGTTGGCGCAGGCGTAATCGGCAGGGACGTAGTCGCGGGTGATTTCGCGCATTTTCACCAGGGCCTCGGTGACGGCGGCGTGCTCGTGTTCCATGACGTTCATGGGATTGCGCACGGTGCCGAAGGGAGGCGGAGGCGCGGCTTGGCCGCTGACGGAGGCCGATTCGTATCGCTCCAGCACGGGGAAGAGGATGGCCTCTTCCTTGTGCAGGTGCAGGTTGAGCTCTTCCTGGACGGCGCAGTAGACCTCGTGGAGGCGCGCGAGCAGGGCGCCGTCGCGCTCGCCGTGGCGGTTGGCCATGCGGTCGAGGCGGGCGCGGAGGCGGGGCAACTCCAGCTTCAGGTACTCGTGGTGGCGCTCGATGACGTGGGCGATGATCTGGCGGAGGCTCATGGAGTCCCAGTCCTTCTCGACGGCCTGGCGGGGCGCGGCGGCGGCCTCGAGTTCGGCCTGCACGGCGGCAGCGTTCAGGCCCCGCTGGCGGCAAGCGTCTTCGAGGGCGAGATCGGCCTCGGTGTGGAAGTCGATGCCGTACTTCTCGATGACGACGACGCAGCGGAAGCTCCTGGATGTCCAGTCTCCAACGGTGCCGGGGGCGTAGGTGTGGGTCATTCTTGCATCTCCTGGTGTTCATTGTGACATCGGGGTGCAGGGTGATCAGTGACCGGCATCACAGCGGGCCGATCGGATTTTGCTTGGCGCGAGACATGCAACCGGCTTAAGATACTCCGCATGGTCAGAAGTATCCTGGCAGTACTAGCGGGCTGGGGCACCGTAGGCGTGCTTGTGGTCTGCACCGACTTGGTGATGACGAAAATCTTTCCGGATCAGTACGTTGCCGGGAAAATGCCGCCAGACAGTCTGGCGGCGCTGAGCCTGGCAACCAGCACGTTGTGGTCGGTAGTTGGAGGCTGGGTGACGGCCCGCTTAGCGGCAAGTAAGCCGTGGCGGCACATTCTGGGGCTGTTTCTGTGGGGCGAGTTGATGGGGGTTGTATCGGCAGTGATGACCTGGGGGCTGATGCAGCATTGGTACCAGATCGGGCTTTTGCTGGCATGGCTGCCGGCTGTGGTGGCGGGAGGCTGGATCCGGGTGGGGAAGGCGCCGGCGCGGGCGGACTGGATGTAGACTCGGACCCGGTGGGGGTGATAGTGTGAGTCCGGGAGTGCATATGAAACGGTTCATTGTAGCCTTAACGAGTCTTTTTGCGGTGGTTTTGCCAATGGCTGGACAAAGTGGGGAGCGCACGCTCTCGCTGACCGAACTGCGCGATAAGATCAAGGGCGGCTGGGCGGGGCAGATGATCGGAGTCTCCTATGGAGCGCCGACGGAGTTCCGCTACAAGGGGACGATCATTCCAGCGGACAAGCTGCCGGTGTGGAAGCCGGAGAAGGTCGACAACTCCCTGAACCAGGACGACCTCTACGTCGACATGACCTTCGCCAAGGTCCTGGACGACAAGGGGCTTGAGGCGACGACGGAAGATTTCGGGGCGATGTTCAGAGACGCCCGCTATGCGCTTTGGCACGCCAACCTGGCGGCACGGAGGGCGCTGAAGCGGGGCGTGCCGGCGACACTGAGCGGAACGCCGAAGTACAACGCCCACGCCAACGATATCGACTTTCAGATCGAGGCGGACTTCATCGGACTGATGACGCCGGGCTTGCCACGCGAGGCGAATTCGATTGCCTGGCGCGCCGGGCGGGTGATGAACTACGGCGACGGGATCTACGGCGGAATGTTCGTGGGATGCATGTACGCGGCGGCGTTCTTCGAGAAGGATCCGCACCGGGTGGTGGAGGAGGGCCTGAAGTGCATCCCGGCGGGCAGTCCGTACGGGAGGTTGATCGCGGACCTGCTGGGGTGGCACAAGCGGTATCCGAAGGACTGGGAGAAGGCCTGGCAGTTGATCGAAGAGAAGTGGGACAAGCGGGAGCCTTGCCCGGAGGGGGCGCTGAAGCCTTTCAACATCGACGCCAAGATCAACGGCGCATACATCGCGCTGGGGTTGCTGTACGGCGACGGCGACATGACGAAGACGATTGAAGTGTCAACGCGCGCGGGGCAGGACTCTGACTGCAATCCGGCCTCGGCGGCGGGGATCCTGGGGGCGATGCTGGGATGGGAGAAGATCCCGGACCACTGGAAAGGCGGCATTCCGGCGCTGGCGGACCGTAAGTTCAATTACACGGATTTCACATTCAACACGATCGTGGACTCCACCTACGACCGGGCGCTGAAGACGGTGCGCAAGGCGGGCGGGCGTGTGGAGGCGAACCGGATCGTGGTTCCGATGCAGAAGGCGGAAGCCGCTGCGCTGGAGGTGTGGGACGACTACGGCTCGCCGGTGGAGCGGGTTGCGGCGACAAGCGAGCGCTGGAAGTGGACGGGAGAGTGGTCCCTGGATGCGGCGCAGAGCACACGGACGAGCAGCGCGAAGGGCGCCTCGGCGGAGATCGCGTTCGACGGGACGGGTTTCATCGCGGTGGGCCCCTACCTACCCGACGGCGGCATGGCCGAAGTCTGGCTGGACGGTGCGCGGCTGCGGGAGGTGGACGTTTATCCGGACGAAGACCGTGGCAAAGGCGGCGAGAGCGTGGCGCACGAATTCAAGCTGAAGCCCGGCAGGCACGTACTGAAACTGGTAGTCACAGGCGGACGGCCGGCGGGAAGCAAGGGGGAAAAGGTGGCGCTTTCAGGGCTGGTGGTTTTCAAGTAGAGGGCAGGGCGGCGCGGGACTAATATGGAGGCATGAACCCCGTAGTTCGAGCCCCGCGAGGCGCCGCAATTCGTTGCAAGGGCTGGCGGCAGGAAGCCGCCCTTCGCATGCTGATGAATAACCTGGACCCCGAAGTGGCCGAACGGCCGCAAGACCTGGTGGTGTATGGGGGGACTGGACGGGCGGCGCGGGACTGGGCATCGTATCACGCCATCGTGCGTGAACTGACGGAGCTGGAAAACGACGAGACGCTGCTGGTGCAGTCGGGCAAGCCGGTGGCAGTATTCCAGACGCACGAAGATGCGCCGCGGGTGCTGATCGCGAATTCGAACCTGGTGGGCAAGTGGTCCGATTGGGAGCACTTCCGCGAACTGGAGCGCGCCGGGCTGATGATGTACGGGCAGATGACGGCGGGCAGTTGGATTTACATTGGCAGCCAGGGGATCCT
>JACRKW010000030.1:55297-64198 GCA_016215215.1 Acidobacteriota bacterium | reverse complement strand
GCGCTGACTTTGACAACCGTGTTCTTCGGGCTGTATTTCACGCCATTCGTGATCAGGTTGTAGATCGCGAACGAAAGCAGGTCGGGGTCGGCGGAGACCTGGATGTTCGGGATGGCCGCCTCAATCGTGATGCGTTTTCGGGCAGCATAGAGGCGACCTCGCTCAATCGTCTCCTCGCATAATGCCTGGAGATCGATCTCCGTGCGTTGGAGCGCGAGAGAGCCAGCCGCAATACGCTCGACGTTCAAGAACGTTTGGATCAAGTTCGTGAGCCGCTTCGACTCTTTGTGGATCAGGCCGGCCATCTTGACCCGCTGTTCTTCCGGAAAGTCCTCCCCTGCGATCAGCTCGCTCGGTCCTTGAATTGCCGGGAGTGGAGTCTTGATCTCGTGTGCGATCGCCTGGACTCGGAACGCGTACTCTTTCCGCTTGGTCGTCTCGCGGGCCAGGATCTTGCTGAGCCAAGCGTACTCGCCCGCGCCCGCGACCGCGGACGCAATCAGACCCACCGCCGCAAATGACCCAAGAGGCAGGATGTGGCCGTAACGAATCGACACGAACCCGGCCGCGACCACCAAAACCCCGACGCCAGACAGCGCTACGAATAGACGCGGCCCGCGCAGCCAGCGGACGGCGGCCACACAGAGCCCGACGAGCAGCAGGCTGCCTCCGAATTCTCCGGCAACACCGAGAGGGACAAGGAACGCCCGGTCCAGGATCGTGCGGATTACGTTGGCGTGGATCTCAACGCCACTCATGCCGATACCGCTGGAGAGCGGCGTGAACAGGCGGTCTCCGCTGCCTTGGGCGGTGACGCCGACAATCACAATCCTGTCGCGAAACCTCTCCGGGTTGACCGAGCCGTCCAGCAATGCACCGAAGCTCAAACGTGGGAACGCGCCTTCTGGGCCGGCGTAGTTGATCAGCATGGAACGACCGTCGTCCTCCGTGGCCGGGATGCGGATCGGGCCGAGCGTCACGGCAGCCGCGGATTCGACTGGGCGATCCGATCCGGTCGCTAACCGTGCTGCTTCCAGGCCGAGGGCCCAGAATCGCTTCCCCGCACCCTGTTTGAGGAGCAGCACGGACCGCACATCGCCGTCGGCATCGGGCGCCGCGTGGACGTGGGCCACGGACCGCCCCAACGCCAATTCCGGCAGTGGCAAGATCCAGCGCGGATGGTCGCTCGCGTCGCTCTCAAGCGCCGCTCCCAAAACGACTGCCGGAAGCCGATGGACGGCGCCTGCAAGCCTCGCGTCTTGCGTGGTGTCGCCGGACTCGCTGAGTAGCAGGTCCAGCACCACCACTTTCGGGGCCCCTTGCGCGATGGTTTCAAGTCCTTCGGCCAGTCGGGCACGGTTCAGCGGCAGCGGTCCGTAACGCGCGGCAGTTCGGTCGTCGATAGCAACCAGGAGAACCTGCTGTAGCGCCGGGCTCATCTGCGCGGGGCGCATGCGCAGGATCAGATCGTTCCACTCAGCGCTCACCTGCTGGATGAAACCATTCCAGATCAGGAACGGGAGGGTAGCGAGCACTACGACCACGTAGAGTGATCGGATCAACAGCGGTTTGGCGGAGATGAGTTTCATCCGGTCATCGCTTCCCAGGTCTGGAACCAAGGTGCGGCGGGCACGCGGGTGTGCCCAAAGTAGCCGTACCTTCCCTCCATTGTGGATGCAAATCGCTGAAAACAGTGACAACGCCCACGGCCCTGGAATTGCGACTTATTGCCTGAGTGGGTTTCGTCTGTTTATGGAGGCTGGCATGGATGTGTGGAATCGACGGTCTTTTCTGAAGGCGGCGGCGAGCGTGACGGCACTGGCCGTGCTGCCGCGACCGCTCCGGGCGCAGCCGGGTGCATCCCCCGGGTTTGTCGACGTGAGCCTGGAGGCACAGCAGGGGTGGATCAACGTTGGCGGCAGAGGTAGTTATCTCTATGGGTTCAATGGGCAGGTTCCGGGCCCCGTCATCGAAGCCAAGCCCGGCGACCATGTCCGGGTCCGGTTCCGCAACAGGCTTCAGGAAGCCACCAATCTCCACTACCATGGGCTGCACGTTTCGCCCTCGGGAAACGCCGACAATAGCTTTCTGGAGATTCCACAAGGAGAAGACCTCACTTACGACTTCGACCTGCCGGTGTCGCACCTGGGCGGGACCTTCTGGTACCACCCTCACATGCACGGGTCCGTGGCGCGCCAGGTAGCTCGCGGCCTCGCTGGGGTTTTCATCGTTCGTGGCGAGTTGGACCAGATCCCCGAGATTGCCAACGCGGCTGAGCCTGTCCTGGTCTTGCAGGATTTTGATCTCACCGATAGCGGGCTCCCGGTCGAGCCGGGTTTGATGGAGCGCATGCTCGGACGCGAAGGCGGCTTGGTAGCCGCGAACGGCCAAGTCAACCCCCAAATTCTGATTCAACGCGACGGCTGGATCCGGCTCCGGATTCTGAACGCTTCCAGTTCCCGGTTCTACCGGCTGCGGTTGGAAGACCATCCTCTGTACCTGATCGCCGTGGACAGTGGCGCCCTTCCCGGACCGGAAGCACACGACGAGATCCTCATCACTCCGGGTGAGCGCATCGAGGTAATGGTCCGCGGCGCAAGGCCGGATGGCAGCTACCGATTGCTCAGCCTGCCTTACAATCGCGGCGGGATGGGGATGGGCATGATGGGGAGCATGGGCGGCTCGTCGTCTCAAACGACTGTGCTCGCTACGGTCGTCTATGAAGGGCAGGCGGCCCGCACCTGGGATCTGCCGCAGCAACTCGTCAGGATCGATCCCCTTTCGTCTCCTACTGTGCGGCGGAGTTTTCAACTCGGCCAAGGTATGGGAATGGGGATGGGCATGATGGGCGGTGGCGGGATGAACTTCTCGATCAACGGGCGGGCGTTCAACCCCAATCGGGTTGATACGCGCGTGCGCCTGGGTTCTGTTGAGGAGTGGGAGTTCATCAATGCGACGATGATGGATCACCCGATGCACGTCCATACGAATCCCTTCCAAGTGGTCGGTTCGGACGGATTGCCGGTCCGCGCGTGGAAGGATGTCGTCCTGGTGCGGGCCAACTCCCGTATTCGGGTCCGAACGGAGTTTCGTGAATTCGCCGGCAAAGCCATGTACCACTGCCACATCCTCGACCACGAGGACCTCGGGATGATGGGTGTGCTGGAGATCCAGGCATGATGTACGGTGGCTGCTCAGTTCTGATTCCTCGCAAATAGAGGCCGCCCAGCCTCGATATCGGACGCTCGAACGACGAGCGAATCGCCTTCGATTCTGAACTGGATAGGAATGGGTGTGCAGTCTTTCTCTTGGGGCAGGGTCGCACCCTCTTCGAGGATTGGCATCGGCTCACCGCAGTGGCCGCAGATGAGTTGTCCATCCGATACGCGGCTCCGGCCACTTGCCCGATCACATCGCCGGCAAGCGGCAAAAGTGGTGACGAGTCTTCCTTTTCCCAGGCGACCAACGAACACTCGAATCGGCTCATCATTCTGAGCGTCAAACCTGAAGATCCGCGCCTTGCCTGGACCCAGCTCCGCAACTGGGACCCGCAGGTCTTCACCGGCACGCATCGAGATCTCTGGTGGCGGGCTGAACTCGTGCTGCCCCACTTGTAGCCATACGCCCAGCCCAATCGCCGAAAGCAGGAACACTGTCAGCAACAGGAGCGACCGGCGTTCCTTCGGCGTGAGCGGCCGGTCCTTTCTTCGCTTCATAGGCCCTTCACCTCCGCTTGCAGGATTTCCTCAGCGACGTCGTGGTCGGAGTATGGCGGTTCTGCATGCGCTCTGGCGATGGAGCGAATCCCGATTGCGTCCAGAGACTCCCGGATGCGTCTCCACGTCCGGTGAATCGGGATGGCGATAGCGGGGGCAACGCCGGCCGAGCGCAGAACTTGAGGCGCCAGAGTGCGTACGAGGGTCTGTCGTCCGTGCTCGGCGATGGCAACGTGAAGGGGGAAGAAGACCGCGGCGGCGCCATCGGCCACGAACGCCTCCAGGAGTTGATACGGGCACCCCACGCCGAGAACGGAGGACTTTGCCAGCTTGACTCCAGAAGAACGCTGGATGCCGCTGGCCACGTCGAAGTCGAACTCGACCCGCAGGCCGTGTTCCTTCAGCGCCGCCAGAACCCGACGCCGAGCCTGGCCGTAGGGTTGATCCAGTACCAGGGTGGTGCAGCATTCGAAGTTCATCGGCGTTCCCGGTATGAATCTATGCAATCCACTCGCCAGGCCGGAAATTGGCGTGTTCTGATGCTGGAATTGGAGATTCTGAGCCATCGGGTGTGCAGAATTGGCCAGCGGGGACCTTGCCGGACCCTTCAGACGCAACGAGGCGGGGCTCGGTGGCCCCGCCTCGTTGTAGACCGTCTCGTTCGGGATCGGAGGTGGATAGAAGCTGTCCGGCTATGGCTGGTTGGTCTTGACGCTGAACTTGATCTGGCCACCTGGGGTGAACGCGTAAAGCGTCTTTGTACCGCTGGCGATTGCGTCGCTGTCGGTGCCCATTTCGAAGCCTGTCGCATAGACGACATAGCTGCCGGAGTCGTCGGCAATCCTCGGCGCGGAAAGGACATCGGAGTCAACGGCAATCGTGCTGCTGATGGTCGCTGTGGTGGGGTACGCCGTCACGATGAGCAGCCGAGACTTGCCTGTAGTAGCGGTGGAAGATCCCGAGTTCATCATGCCGCCGGACTGGCTTTGGCCATTCATCGCGAAGTCCGAAGCGGTCAAGAAGATCTTGCCATCCTTGCCCAGAACCGGTTCCGAAACCATCGTCCCGGCGATTTCCAGCTTCCATTTGGTGGAGCCATTCACCGGGCTGATCGCCACCAACTCGTACTTGGAGGGGCCGGAGGTTGACTGCATCATTCCCTGGCCCGTGGAGGTCGAGGTGGAAGCGAGGCGTACGACGTACACGGTTCCATCTGTGCCGACTGTCGGACCGTCCATCATTTCGCGGGAACCCATCGCGCCGCTCATGCCCATGGCACTTCCCATTCCGCTGGCCATCCCCTGGCCCATGCCGTTCGTGCCGGTCGGAGTGGAGTTGCCGGGCCCCATCATGCCGTTGCCCGTTCCGTTACCCATACCATTACCCATGCCGCCGCCCATCTGCGCTAATGTCACCGTCGCCAGCACCGCGGCGATCAGAATGGCTCGAAGAGAGAGTTTGTTCATCTTGATAGCTCCTGAGAAGAATTTCCGACTTGTCACGCTGTCTATGATGCAAGGAGCGTGCCAAGTCTGGGGCGCCTGTTTTCAATCACTTAGGTGATAGCCTGGAGCGGGCACCGTACACCATGGGCACACGAACGTGCCCTCCTCGCGCTTACAATGGAGGAAACTGGCCGCAACTGGGAATACGATGACTGTTTTCGCCTCTCTCCTCGCAATGCAATTCGCCCCTCAGACCGCCGAGGTGCCAAATCGGCAGCCGCAACTGGCAGTCGATGGATCCCGGCTCGCACTCGCCTACGGTTCCGGCGATCGCGTCTACTTTGCAGAGTCGAAGGACGCGGGCAAGAGTTGGGGCAAGCCGGTCGTAGTTTCTTCGCAAGGCAAGCTGTCGCTTGGTATGCGACGCGGACCCAGAATCGCTGTCACAACTCAGGCGATTGTCATAACAGCCGTGGTGGGCGAGAAAGGCCGCGGTGCTGACGGAGACCTGATCGCGTGGCGCTCCGTGGATGGAGGCCGAACCTGGTCCACCGGACAAGCCATCAACAACGTCCCCTCCGCGGCGCGGGAGGGACTGCATGCGATGGCGGCCGGCGGCAAAGGACTTCTATTCGCGACATGGCTCGACCTGCGGGCGAAGGGCACCCGGTTGTACGGTTCGACCTCAACAGACGGCGGCGCGACGTGGTCGCCGAACACGCTCGTCTACGAGTCGCCGTCAGGTTCGGTGTGCGAATGCTGCCATCCGAGCGCTGCGGTCGATGGTCAGGGCAGGATCTTCGTGCTGTTTCGGAATTGGCTCGAGGGAAACCGGGACATGTACGTGGCCCAGTCCGGCGATGGCGGCAAGACGTTCGGCCGAGCTACCAAGCTCGGCTCCGGGACATGGAAGTTGAATGCCTGCCCAATGGACGGTGGGGCACTGCAGGTCGACTCGACCGGTAAGGCCGTGTCCGTCTGGCGACGTGAGGGTGAGGTCTTCCTCTCGACGGGACCAAGCCAGGAACAGCGGCTCGGGCCGGGCCGGCAACCGATCCTGACCGCAACGCCTCGCGGGCCTGTTCTCGCATGGACGGAGGGAAAGGCGCTGAAGTTTTTACGACCGGGGCAGACCAGTGCCGAAACCCTCGATAGCGATGCCGCCTATCCAAGCATGGTTGCTCTACCCAACGGATCAGTCGCACTGGCCTGGGAGCAGAACGGTGCCATCGTCGTCAGAGTGCTGGACTGAATCGCGACGCGGTCCCGGCCGTAGAGTCCGGCGCAAACTCAAGCTCTCCATCCCGAATGTGTAGGACGCGGTGAGCAAGCGAAGCGTTCTCCGGGTTGTGGGTCACCATGAAGATGGTCTGGCCGCGTCTGTTGAGGTCGAGGAACACCCGCATGATCTCGTCGCCGGTTTTGGTGTCCAACGTCCCTGTCGGCTCGTCGGCCAGAACCAGCGGTGGGTCGTTGACCAGGGCTCTGGCTATGGCGAGCCGCCCTTGCTCACCGCCCGAGAGCTGGTTCGGCAACCGCTTCGCCTTCTCCGCGAGACCTACCTTCTCAAGCACCTCAAGTCCTCGGCGGCGCTTCTCCAGGGAGCTCATCGGAAGGGTCGCCAGTGGCAGCATCGCATTCTCGATCGCGTTTAAGTACGGCATTAGATGATGCTGCTGAAACACGAAGCCAAGGTACTGAGAGCGAAAGTCCGCGCGGCGTTCGTCGGAGAGGGCATAGACATCAATGTCGTCAATAAGGAGGCGCCCTTGCGACGGGTGGTTCATCGCGCCAAGTATCGTCAGCAGGGTGCTCTTACCTGACCCGGACGGTCCCATCAGGGAGACGAACTCCCCTTCGGCAATCTCCGTGCTCACGGCGCGCAGAACGGGCACACCGATTCCCGACTCCTGATCGCTGTAGGTTTTGCTGACATTCTCGACGACCACGAAGGCCATGGATTCTTCCCTCATACGTACCGCACCGCCTCTGAAGGGTCGAGGCGCGAGGCTCGTAGCGCCGGGTAGATGCTGCTGATGATGCCAGTGCCCATCGCGACCGCAACGGCAAAGACCGCCAGCGACAGACGGAGTTCCATTTGCGCTCCGCCTTCCGTGAAGTACGGCAAGGCCAAGCGGCCGGCCAGCAATCCGGCAAGCCATCCTCCAACACCTCCAGCGGCACTGATGATCACCACCTCAATCATGAGGCTCCTGATGATGTGAGTCTTGCGAAAGCCGATGGCCCGGAGCACGCCGATCTCCTTGGTGCGCTCGACGACTGCGCCCATCATTGTCGTAAAGACCATCAACGCGCCGATGGCGAGGACCACTGCCGACACGACCAAGGAGAATCGAGACAGCCGGTCCACCGCCTCGGCGCGCGCCCGCACCGATTGCTGAATTGCCGATACGTTCGCATGCGGGAGTTCCTGCTTTATCTGGGCGACGATGTCTTCAACCGGGCAGTCCTTGCAGAGCGCGCTCACTTCGATGACGCTCAGTTGACCAGACCGGCCCAACAGGCCCTGGACTTGTCCGAGCTGAGCAAACACCATGCGGTCCTCCGGACCACCCGTCTGAGCGATTACGCCTGAGATTCGGTGCTCACGGCCGCCCAAGCTCACCTTCTGTTTTGTGATGCGGATCTCTTCAGGCGTCGCGACGTGATGCGGTGTCCCACGATCCGTTTTGGCGAGGGAGCCTGGCACCGCCTGGATTGCCGAAACCGCTCGGGCGATCTCGTACCCAAGTAGGACGTCCGTTGGCGACTCTGGAGGCCGGCCAGTGAGGCGCCACCACTTCTTGAGCCTCAGCTCGCTGCTGAAATCCACGCCCGCGATCAGCGTCTTCCTTCCATCCACCTCCGTCGTGCCAATCAGCTTCGGAGCAATTACGCTCAGCCGTTTGCGGTACCGGATTCGGGAGATGCCGGCGACATCGGCGTCGGAGAGTTGGTGTTGGTCGAAAGACACTCCGGCAACCGAGATGCCGCCGTAGTCGAGCGCCAGGCTGTCGGAGTGGGGCGTCACGACGATGTTGGCTCCAAAGCGGTCCAATTGTGAACCAATCTCGTCCCGCAATGAGCCGCTGAGGCTCAGGAGCGCTACCGCCGTGCCGATGCCGATGCCGATCCCGGACATCAGGAACAACGCCTTCCCTTTTCGGCGCCGCAGGCTTGCAAGGGCAATTGTGCTGATCCGCATGCTCGGGTCTATTCCAGCTTTCTAGAAAAACGTGCGACCGGTCTCAAGGTCGCTCGCGGCGATGACCAGGTGGCCATCCGCGACGGTTCGGTTCAACCCTATCGGATTGCAGCCGCCCGTCACTTCGTTGATCTTGGCCGAGTGGAAATGCCGCCCGCACTTGCGACAGACCATATCGTCGCCGTCCTGAACGTAGCCTTGCTTCGCTTGCCAGCAGACGTCGCAGGCATCCAATGCCGCCCGATAGACGCCGTCAGAGCTCTTCATCGCGAAGAACCGGACTCGCTTGTTGTCGGCCGTCTTGTAGTCGAAGAACTTCGCCCGGCCTCCGTCCAACTCGGCGAGGGGGATCCTCACCGCCGCCGGTCCAGGCGCAGCGCTCACTGCCTTCACCTGCTTGTCCTGGCCGTTCAGGTTGTTGACCGCGAGATACCCTCCCACCCCAAACGCCGATAGCAGCAGCCCGAGCAGGACCTTGTTCCTGCTGGAACCTGTGCGAGTCGGACCAGAGAATTCCGCGCGCTTTTGATCGCGG